>JBCBGZ010000215.1:0-1500 GCA_038526245.1 Pseudomonadota bacterium | reverse complement strand
CGAATCTCGGTCAGATGCTCGTGCGCATTTGCCAGGCCGACGGCGTGGACCTTGTAAACATCGTTCGCAAGCCAGAGCAGGTTGAGCTGCTTAAGGGCATGGGAGCGAAATACGTCGTCAACAGCAGTGAAGACAGCTTCATGGCTGATCTCACCGACGCGATCCACGCCACTGGCGCGACGCTCGGATTTGATGCCACGGGCGGTGGCCAACTCGCATCCAACATTCTCACAGCCATGGAAGGCGCGGCGGCACGCACGCCGGGCGCCTACAGCATTTACGGGTCTGTCGCCCACAAGCAGGTCTATCTTTATGGCGGGCTTGATGTCTCCCCGACGACGCTGACGCGTGGATACGGCATGGCGTGGGGCGTTGGCGGTTGGCTGTTGCCCAACTTTCTGGCGAAGGCCGGGAATGATGTGGCCGTCCGCCTCCGCAAACGCGTGGCAGACGAACTGAAAACGACGTTCCTAAGCCACTATACCGACGAGATCTCCCTCGCTGAGGCTTTGCAGGCGGATACTGTGAAGCGCTACAACGCGAAAACGACGGGTGAGAAATTTCTCATCTGTCCGCAGAAGCCCATCTAGATTTTGCGTGAATTTGCGGTCTGCTGAGGTTTTGCTTCCAGAAAATGGGAATGTCGGCCAATAAGGCTCCAAAGGCCCGCGGGCAAAAACAGACATTTGGAGGCAGCAACATGCGTGAAGTGCATCATTTCATCGGGGGCGAAACCGTGACTGGCGCGTCTGGCCGGTTCGGAGATATCTTCAATCCGAACACCGGCGAGGTTCAGGCTCGGGTTTCGCTCTGCACGGTAGATGAAATGGGTACGGCGATTGCCCAGGCGCAGGCGGCATTTCCCGGCTGGGCAGCGACCAATCCACAGCGCCGCGCCCGCGTCTTGTTCGAGTTCAAACGCTTGCTCGAAGCCAATATGGATGAACTCGCCGAGCTCTTGTCATCTGAGCACGGCAAGGTGGTTGCCGACTCGCGCGGAGATGTGCAGCGCGGTATCGATGTTGTGGAATTTGCATGCGGTATCCCGCACCTGCAGAAAGGAGAATACACCGATGGTGCAGGCCCGGGAATTGACGTGTTCTCCTTGCGCCAGCCGTTGGGCGTGTGCGCGGGCATCACGCCATTCAACTTCCCAGCGATGATCCCATGCTGGATGGCGGCCGTGGCGATTGCTTGCGGAAATACCTTCATCCTGAAGCCGTCCGAGAAAGACCCGAGCGTTCCGATGCGCCTCGGCGAGCTATTGCTGGAAGCTGGTGCTCCCGAGGGTGTCTTGAATGTGGTGAACGGTGACAAGGTGGCAGTCGACGCCATCCTTGAGCACCCAGAGGTTAAGGCTGTCAGCTTCGTCGGTTCCTCCGACATCGCTCAGTACGTTTATTCCAAGGGCACGGCCCACGGAAAGCGTGTCCAGGCCATGGGCGGGGCGAAGAACCATGGCATCATTCTACCCGACGCGAACATGGATCAGGCGGTGAA
>JBCBGZ010000214.1:0-1537 GCA_038526245.1 Pseudomonadota bacterium | reverse complement strand
GACAATGCCCGCGCCATGGCCGACCATTTGATGACGCTGAATGGCGAGCAGTCTTTCAACTATCTCTCCGAAAAGCTGGATATGCGCGTCTCCAGCCAGGGCATCGAAAACCTGCCCCGCGAAGGCCGGGTCATTGTGGCGGCAAACCACCCGACCGGTCTGGCGGATGGAATCGCCGTTTGGGACGCCCTGCGGGAGGTCCGCCAGGATATTGTTGTGTTCGCCAACGCTGATGCCGTGCGCGTCAATCCCCGCTTCACGGATGTTATTATCCCGGTTGAATGGCTGATGGACAAACGCTCTCCGGCCAAGACACGCGAGACCCTTCGCCGGGCCGCAGAAGCCTTTGCCGAAGAGAAATGCGTGGTGATTTTCCCGTCTGGGAAATTGGCTCGCATGATCGATGGTGCACTCTGGGAACAGCCCTGGTTCACCACGGTCGTTGGCCTGGCGAAGAAACAAAAAGCGCCGATCTGCCCGCTCAACGTGAAGGCCCGCAACTCGCGCCTCTTCTACCTGTTCTCGAAGCTGAATGGGGAACTGCGCGACATCACCCTGTTCCATGAACTCCTCAACAAACGCCGATCGCGCTTTGACCTGACCTTCGGCCCTCTGATCCAACCGGACGCTCTCGCCGGGCCGGGCCAGGACGTCACGGACGCACTCAAGGAGTTCATTTCCTACGAGTTGACCGGGAAGCCAGACCTTAGCTTCCCGGCCCTCCCGGTCGGATAAGTCGAGGCGATCAGGCGGCCGATCGCTCCCCGTACCACTGCACATTCCGGGTCATGAACATCGTGATTGCGATGGCTGCGAAACTCGCAATCGCACCGGCCAGTAGCGCGTGGTCCTCAGCCCGCATCAAGACGTAGATCAGACCATAAATACCGCTCAGGGCGGCGAAGGCTTTCAGGCCCGTTGCAAGCGATCTGAAAACGCTCACCGAATAGAGCGAGATCAGCCCAACTGTCATACCAGAGGCAATTGCGAAGGCGAGGTCAAAACCCATCCGTTCGGCAAAGGCGAGCAGGAGCAGGTAGAAGATGCTCTGGGCCAGTCCAACGAGGACATATTGAGCCGGATGCGCCCGGGCCTTCTGGGTAATCTCGAACAGGAAATAGGCCAGAAACACGAAGCCGATGAACATCGCCGCATACTTTAGGGCGCGCTCCACGCTTTGATAGGGATTGGCAGGTCGGACAAATCGCACCGCCATATCGCGCGTATTCCATTGGGAGAATTGATGCAGGTCGAGCTGCGATCCCGCGCCGGGAATGCCTCGCGCCAAATACGGCAAATCCCAGTTGGCTTCAAAACCCGGTGTCTCGTCGCCAGCGGTATGGCTGAGCGGTAGAACGCCGCCCGTGAAGCTCGGAGAGTCCCAATTGCTGGTCATTGCCACCTGGGTGTTCTTTGCGAAGGGCGCGATGGAGAACCGCTCTGCGCCGGAGAGCTGAAAGGCCATGTTGACGCTAAACGGGGCATTCCGCGTCTCAAGATCGACGAGTTCAGCGCCAGCCAGGATAAGACCCGAAGA
>JBCBGZ010000213.1:0-1551 GCA_038526245.1 Pseudomonadota bacterium | reverse complement strand
AACATCAAGAAGTTCCTTGCGGCCAAGGCCGAAGGCGCGGATCAAGCCGCAGCCTGAAAAGTGTCTGTGAGAGGACGAGGGGTAACATGAAAACGTTGAAGCTGGGCATTGCAGGCCTGGGGCATGTGGGCTGCGGTTTGATCGAGCTGATTGAACGTCAGGAGAAACTACGACTGCCGGGCCGGATCGAGATTACTGGCGTCTCGGCCCGCTCGCGTTCGCGCAACCGCCCGGTATCGATCGACGGATACGCCTGGTTCGATGACGCGGCTCAACTGGCAACATCTGACGATGTGGACGTTTTTGTAGAATTGATGGGCGGGTCGGATGGGCCGGCGAAAGTGGCTGTCGAAGCAGCACTTGCTGCTGGCAAGCCTGTTGTCACGGCCAACAAGGCGCTGATCGCCGAACACGGCCAGGCGCTCGCGGATGTTGCAGAAAAGACCTCAGTCGATCTCCTGTTTGAAGCAGCCGTGGCGGGCGGGGTCCCCGTTGTCAGGGTGCTGCGCGATTCCTTGAGCGGCGTGGAAGTGCAGCGTGTCGCGGGCATCCTGAATGGGACGTGTAATTTCCTGACGACGACGATGCTTGAGACCGGGCGATCCTATGCTGACGTGTTGGAAGAGGCCCAGAAGCTTGGATTTGCAGAAGCTGACCCGACGCTTGATGTGTCTGGAATGGATGCGGCGCACAAAATCGCAATTCTTTCAGCCATGGCGTTCTCCGCCAGTCTCGATTTTTCCAAGGTCGATGTCTCCGGCGTTGATCAGGTGGGCCTTCTTGACCTGAAACTTGCAGACAAGCTGGGTTACCGCATCAAGCTGATTGCCGAGGGAGTCCTGGTCCAGGAGGGCGTTGTCTGTCGCGTGGCGCCCATGGCGTTGCCGGAAGCTCATCCCCTCGCGCAGGTGAATGGCGCGCTGAACACGGTACGCATTGAGGGCCAACCCCTGGGCGCCGTTACCTTGACCGGACCCGGCGCGGGACCTGGCCCTACGGCCAGCGCGGTGATGGGTGATGTGGCGAAACTGTTTAACCCGGGTGTTCGCTCAGCGTTTGGGCGTGCAGAGCACCATCCCCAGCGCCAGTTCACGGCGGCCTCGCAGGATGAAGAGTGCGCCTACTTCATACGTGCGCGACTGTCGGACCGTTCTGGCGCGTTGGCGCGGCTTTCGGAAGCCCTTGCCGCCCATGGCGTGTCCGTTGATCAATTGATGCAGGAAAGCGCTGACGACGAGAATGCGAGCCCGATTGCGATCGTGACGCATATTTGCCCGCGCCACCAGGTAGACGCGGCCATGGCACAGCTTTCGCAACTCGACGTGCTGGTTGACGCCGCGCACCTGATCCGTATCGAAGCGGCATCATAAAACGTCTTGGCGTTATTCAAACGCCCCGGAGGGACACAATGAACAGCATTTTGACCGGCCATCTCGCCGATGCCATGGTTCGCGTAACAGAGATTACGGCGATTGCAGCGTCCAGCGAAGTTGGCCGCGGTGACGAGAAGAAAGCAGACCAAGCCGCCGTTGATGCCATGCGCACAGCGTT
>JBCBGZ010000212.1:0-1614 GCA_038526245.1 Pseudomonadota bacterium | reverse complement strand
GAGCGTCGATCTCCTGATCGGTGAGAACCCGTTCTCTTGCCCGTACCGGCTTGGGCGGTTTCAGATCAGCGATGGGATTGGTGTGAGTCAACTCGCGTTCCACGCACCAGCCAAAGAAATGGCTGAGATAGAGATAAAGTTGGCGCCGCATAGCGGGTTTGTCGCTGAGGCCGTCGAGTATCGTCAGGATTTGCCGCCGTCCTAAATCGATCAGGGGAAGGGCGCCGACCTTAGGTAGGATGTGGACGTCAAAAGCGCTCTGTTTGGACTCTAGCGTGCGCGGCGCGTTGTTGGATGCACTCCAGGCCAGATAGCGCTCGACCAATTGGCCGACTGACACCACCCGCGCCTCAACACGTTCAGTGCGTTCAGCCTTCGGGTCCTTACCATCGCCCGCCATGGCGAGCTTCTCATGAGCGAGCTTACGCGCATCCGAAAGGGAGAGACTGGGATAGCGGCCGAGCGTCATGGAGCGCCGCTTCCCCGAGCCGGCGAGACGGTAAAACAACCGCCAGGATTTTGTGCCGCCAGGAGAAACCACGCATTGCAGCCCGGACGCACCGCCGACAAAGGACGTCTCCTTCAGGCGTTGCACATCAAGCGAGGTCAGGGGCTTCAAGCGGCTTGCCATGGAAGGCTCCAGATTCGTGCCAAATTGTGCCAACTGCAATGAACGACGATGGCTTTCGATGAACGTGAAATCGATACAATATACTGATAATATTGTCGAATTAAGATCGCGGGCAATCACCTGCGAATGTAGACGAACTATAGTTTCTCTAATTTGTAATCAGGGGGTCGGGGGTTCGAGTCCCTCAGCCGGCACCAGTTTTTTTGTTTCCTGTTTCACTCTTGGCTCTTCTTTCCCATCCTCAAACGGTTGGTCGGCGGGCGGTCTTTAGGGTCTCGGCATGAAATTGGTCGGAGATCGTCTCGGATGGGCTTGCCGGTCCTAGGGGAAAGACGCTCACGGTGCGCTCATACACAATTGCAATCTTGAGGTCGCGCTATGTCACTCCCCGCCACGTATCTGCAAATGCTCTCGACAGTTACGCCCGACGGCACGCTTCGAATGGAATTGGTCGAAAAATCCATGCCGGATCCAAAGCCGGGCCAGATCATCGTTCGCGTGGAGGCAACGCCGATCAATCCGTCAGACCACGGTGTCATGTTCGGCTGGTCCAATATGGCAGCCGCGTCCAGCAGCGGCACTGGAAAAGACACGGTGCTGACGGCGCCAGTGCCCGAGCAGGGGATGCGTGTGATGAAAGCGCGTATCGGTCAGGCCCTGCCCGTAGGCAACGAGGGGGCAGGCACAGTGGTTGCGGCAGGCGAGGGCGACTACGCCCAGAGCCTTGTTGGCAAAGTTGTCGCCGTCATGGGCGGGGGGATGTATGGCCAGTATCGCGCCGTGGACGCGGCGATGGCGCTTCCGCTGCATGAAGGACATACGGCGAAGGACGGTGCGTCCTGCTTTGTGAATCCGCTTACAGCCTTGTGTTTTCTTGAAACCATGCGCGCCGAGGGACACACGGCGATTGTCCACACGGCTGCTGCATCGAATCTCGGTCAGATGCTCGTGCGCATTTGCCAGGCCGACGGCGTGGACCTTGT
>JBCBGZ010000211.1:0-1636 GCA_038526245.1 Pseudomonadota bacterium | reverse complement strand
GCAGACGCGGATAGTCTGCCGCCTGGCCAAACAGGCATACCCCGATGATCGCCTTGGGCTTCAGTTTGCCCTCCGCCAGGGTGGCCTCAATCGCACGCTCCAAATGGTCGGTGTCGATGTTGTACGTGTCCGGCTGGATGTCGATGAAGACCGGGGTTGCACCGAGCCAAGGGATGACTTCCGCAGTCGCGCAGAAGGTAAAGGATGGGCAGAAGACGGCATCGCCCGTGCGCAGACCCCAGGCCATAAGCGGCAGGGCAATGGCTTCGGTGCCATTGGCGCATCCAAGGGCATGCTTTGCGCCTGAGAAGTCTGCAAGCTGGCGTTCGAATTCGGCAACTTCCGGCCCCATGACGAAGCGTCCATGGTCCAGAACAGTCTTCATGGCGGTGTCGATTTGCGCGGAGATGCGGCGCCTTTGGGCCTGAAGATCAATGAACTGCATGTGGAACTCCCATTACCAAGCGTCGACAATCTTGCCGCTCTCTAATGGGGACACCGCCCGGGCGCCAAACACAAGTTTCTACAGTGTGTTTCCATGCGTGCGATGAACCCTGGATATCATGCGCTCTGTCTCGTCGACCTGTGTTTGGTTGCCGGTGGCTTATCTTTGGCCTAGTCCGGCGCACGTAAAACCGCGAACCGGAGCGATGAGATGTCATTGATATATCCAGTGATCATGGCGGGTGGGTCCGGGACGCGTTTGTGGCCTGTGTCGCGTGCGTCGCAGCCCAAGCAGTTCCAGGCGATGCTGGGGGATCGTTCGATGTTCCAGGACACGCTTGAGCGTCTGGGCGGGGATGTGGGGCGCCACCGTTTTGCCGCGCCGTCGGTGATTGGCGGTGTGGGGTTTGCCGACCTGATTGCGGATCAGCTGGCCGAGGCGGGCCATGTGCCCCACGGCGTGGTTCTGGAGCCGTTCGGGCGCAATACGGCGGCCGTGGCGGCGATTTCCGCGGCGCTGCCGGGCGATGATGACGCGTTGGTGCTGCTGATGCCGTCCGATGCCTATATGGCCGATGCGCAAGCCTTCCGCGCGGCGGTGGCCACGGCGGCAGACACGGCCGAGACCGGCTACATCACCACATTCGGCATCAAGCCGACCCACCCGGAGACCGGCTTTGGCTATATCGAGGCCGGCGATGGGATTGGCGCAGACACGCGGGCCATCAAGGCGTTCCGGGAGAAGCCGGACCTTGCCACGGCGGAAGGCTACTTCAAGGACCCGGCCTTTGCCTGGAATGCGGGCATCTTCCTGTTCCCGGCCAGGACGATGGCCGATGAGCTGGCGCGCCATGCGCCCGATATCCAGGCCGCGGCCCTGGCGGCCTACCGCGCGGCGGCTCCGCTGGGCGAGGCCCGGGTGCTGGACCCGGAAATCTTCAAAACGGTGCGCGATGAGTCGATTGACTATGCGGTGATGGAGAAGACCGATCGCGGGGCGGTGTGTGGTCCGCTGGCGTGTGGCTGGAGCGATATCGGCTCCTGGGGTGCGATTGCGGAGCTGTCGGAGGCCAGCGAAGTGGGCGATGTGATCGCGGTGGACACTGAGGGCTGCTACATCCGCAGCGACGGGGAGACCCTGGTTACCGCCGTGGGCGTGAGCGACCTCGTCATCGTCGCCCATGACCGCGCC
>JBCBGZ010000210.1:0-1636 GCA_038526245.1 Pseudomonadota bacterium | reverse complement strand
GGCTCAGAAAGACCGCTTTGCCGCCAAGTGCCGCGCGGCAGGTCGGCACGTTGGGCTGCGGATCAATCCTGAGCATTCCGAAGGCGAAATCCCGAAATACGATCCCTGCGCGCCGTTTTCACGGCTCGGTACACCTGTCTCCCAATTGACGACAGAGATGCTGGGCGGTGTCGATGGGCTCCACATGCACACCCTTTGCGAGCAAGGCTTCCCGCCGCTGGCACGGACCTGGCAAGCGGTGGAGCCTGCCTTGGCCCCATACCTGAGCAGCTTGAAATGGCTCAATTTCGGGGGCGGACACCATATCACTCGGTCAGACTATGATCGCGAGGGTCTGGTGGCCTTCCTCCGGTCCATCCGGACGAAACATGGGGTAGAGGTCTATCTCGAACCGGGAGAAGCTGTTGCATTGGATGCCGGTATCCTGGTGGGCGAGATCTTGGATTTACCCACGAACGGAATGAACCTGGCCATCACGGATGTCTCGGCCACCTGCCACATGCCGGATGTGATCGAAGCGCCCTACCGGCCCGCTATGTTAGGCGAAGCCGAGACTGGCCACACCTACCGGCTGGGCGGACCATCGTGCCTCGCTGGCGACGTGATCGGGGATTACACGTGGCCCGCGCCTCTGCAGATCGGCCAACGCTTCGCCTTTCTCGATCAGGCGCATTACTCGATGGTCAAAACCAATACGTTCAACGGCGTGCCTCTGCCCGCACTCGCCATCTGGAACAGCGATACCGATGCGCTGCGGATGGTGAAACAGTTTGGCTATGCCGACTTCAAGGATCGTCTCTCGTGACCGCGTTTCTGGCCAGCGAACTAACGCCAGAAGAGCAGGGGCCCGCAGCGCGGTTCCGGGTGATCCCGGTCCCGTTGGAGCGCACCGTATCCTACGGGTCGGGCACAGCAGAGGGGCCAAGCGCGATTATCGAGGCCTCGCAGGAGTTAGAGCGCCTTTGCCTCGGCCATGAACCCTGTGCCGCTGGCATCTTGACCGAACCTGCTTTGGACTGCACCGGCCCCTTGCCAGAGGTGATGGAACGCCTCGCCGCCCGCACCGCCGAGGCCGTGGAGAACGGCAAGATACCCGTGACGCTCGGGGGCGAGCATTCCCTGACCTATGGTGCGGTGCGCGGTGTGGCGCGGGCCGTTGGTCAGCCTATTGGGATTGTGCAGATCGATGCCCATGCCGACCTGCGGATCGACTATCAGGGCGAGCGCCATTCCCATGCGTCGGTCATGCATCTGCTGGCCGAAGAAGGTGTTCGGCTCGCGCAATTTGGTGTCCGCGCGCTTTGCACGGAAGAGGTTGAGAGCCGCGCCCGCAATGCCGTGTTCCACGTAGACGGCGAAGAGTTGGTGACCCATGGCCTCCATCAGGTGGACCTACCGCCGGATTTCCCGGAACTGGTCTATGTCAGCTTCGATGTAGACGGGCTGGACCCAGCCGTCATGCCAGCAACGGGCACCCCGGTGCCCGGCGGCCTAAGCTTCTATCAAGCGCTGCATCTGGTGGAGCATGCTTTGAGCGGTCGCCGCTGTGTCGGGTTTGACGTGGTCGAACTCGCGCCCAACGGCAACGCGGCATGGGATTTCACCGCAGCGCAGATCGTTTACCGCCTTATGGCTG
>JBCBGZ010000209.1:0-1642 GCA_038526245.1 Pseudomonadota bacterium | reverse complement strand
CCGGTTGGGCAAGTTCAGACAAACACCGCCACAGTTTGCCGGCCCACCATCAGTGGCCTGCCGTCGGCGGACCAAAGTGTCATCGCCTGGCTCGAATAGCCATCGCGAACCGTCTGGGCATCGTGGCGCGCATAGTACCACCCTTCGCTGGTCTCCAGCTCGTGGCTCAAAAACTCGGCCATCCATGTCATCGAACTTACGGGGCCGGGCTGCTGAAAAGCGGCCATTGCTGCCGGGGGCGGCGCATCGGCCAGGGCGAGCAAGGCGGTCGGCGAATACAAGACGCCCTCATCCTTGTGGCGCAACCAGAGCCCAAAGAGAGGCAGCGTCCCACCGGACACGGGCCGGGTGCCCTCCGCGATACGCATATTGAAATGACGCATAAAATTCGGCCGCTGGCGATCGTCAGGGAACAAGGGCTCGGCCTCATGGGGTCCGGGTAAACCCACCGGCATGGGAAGGCCTCCAAACGCCACGTGACTCTGGCGCTTGATGCCGAACGCAAAGATAGAGCGCGCCGCCAGTCCGGTTTCGCCAACCACATCCACATTCACGAAGACGCTGTTTTTGCCCCTCCGCAAAAGGCTGGGTGAGATCACGAGATCACCGCCAATGGGGCCAATAAAAGCAACCTGAACCGCCCGAACCAGGACATCCCCCGCCAGAACCTGCGCCGCTTCCAGGCTCAACGCCGCTGTGAGGCCACCATAGGTCGTGCGGCCTTGCATCCAGTCTTGCGGGATATGGGCTTCAATCCGCCCATGTGTTCCGCGCTCAAGCCCAGCGAGAAGTTGGGTAAAAGTCGTTTCTGTCATGGGAGCGACTTAGCGGCCTAGTCGACCCAGTCTAGTGGCCCAGCGACGATGAAGTTGACCATGATGGTTTCGATGTCGCCATCATCATAGACAAAGATGGGATACCCCGGACCGGGCATGGCGTGGCCTTCCTCCATGGAATCGATCGAGACGAAGGCGATTTGATCGCCGTCTGGCGAGTACGCGGCCGAGTGCAAGGGATACCCATGATTGTGCAGCCGTTTCGGTGCGCCGCTGCGCATATCGAGTTCCCAGAGCGCACTGTTGTACACAAAGGCAACCCTGTCGCGGTGCGGATGGGCATCCATGCCCCAGATCCCGCCATTCAGGCGGCCGTCATCAATCCGCTCCACGTTTTCAAGCTGTCGGTCGGCCCGATAGATGCCCCAGCCCGTTTCTGCATCCATGCCTGCCATGACAAGGCGATTGTCGCGCGTCCAGGTGCCGTGACCCATGCCGCGAAACTCCGCAACCTGATTGCCGTCGCGGTCAAACACCTGGGTCGCAGTGTACTTCTTCCGCAGCAGCCCATAGCTGTCGCCCGGCTCTGCGGGCAGCAACTGGGTCTCATTCGTCATGGAGACGTACTTCCCATTCGGACTAATCGCGACCGCGTAGACGTCTGGGCTGACGATGCCTTCTTCATAACAGTCAGAAAGCTCGCCAACGAAGCCATCCTCGTCTTCCACGGCGAGCTTTACAGTCAGGGGATTACACGGCGCCAGGAATGCAAGGTCGCCGCCCCAGGTCGAGGGGGTCGTGCCATTGGCCGCGACAACGGGGCTTAATCGGCGCAGATCCATCGACATGACCTGGTGAGCCTCCAG
>JBCBGZ010000208.1:0-1700 GCA_038526245.1 Pseudomonadota bacterium | reverse complement strand
GGGCGACTTTCCAGATCGCCTATAGCCAGCGCCCGCAAAATGCGCTTTTGCAACCGCCATTGATGACGTTAGGGGAAACTCACCATGATGCCGAAGCCTCGCGCTGACATTGCGCCGAACACGCTCGATTTCGAAATCTATCCGCTGGTCAAGCCGACGGGCTTTCGCGAGTACGACGCTCGCTGGTGGTTCAACGGCATTGGCCACGAAAAAGCGCCTGAACTGAACCTTGAAGGTGTGAAAGCCCTCGGCCTCGGCATGGCGACCTTGTTCCATGAACTCGGCGTGGAGCCGAAAATCGTGGTTGGCCATGATTTCCGCTCCATTAGCGGCGGCATCAAGAACGCGCTCATCCTCGGCCTTGTTCAGGGCGGGGCGGAAGTGCTGGACATCGGCCTGGCGCTCTCCCCCATGGTGTATTGGGCTCAATTCGAGCTGGATGCGCCGTGCTGCGGCATGGTCACAGCGTCCCACAATGAGAATGGCTGGACCGGAGTGAAGATGGGCGCCGACCGCCCGCTGACCTTTGGGCCCGACGAAATGGGCCGCCTGAAGAAGATCGTACTCGACGGTGCTTTCCAGCCCCGCGATGGCGGTGGTCATTACCGCGTTGATGGCATGATCGATCGCTACATTGAAAGCGTGTCCCAGGGCGTGGAGATCAAGCGCCCGCTCAAGGTGATCGCGGCCTGCGGCAATGGCACGGCGGGCGTGTTCGCCCCGAAAGCCCTGCGCGCCATGGGCGTGGACGTCATCGAAATGGACTGCGACCTCGACTGGACGTTCCCGAAGTACAATCCCAATCCCGAAGACTCCGAAATGCTCCATGCCATGGCCGCGGCCGTGACCGAGCACGGCGCCGATGTGGCGCTGGGCTTCGATGGCGACGGCGACCGCTGCGGCGTGGTGGACAATACGGGCGAGGAAATCTTCGCCGACAAGATCGGCCTGATGCTGGCGCGGGATCTGTCGCGCGAGTATCCCGGCGCGAAGTTCGTTGTCGATGTGAAGTCCACCGGCCTCTACAAGACCGATCCGGTCCTGAAGGAGAACGGCTCGACGGTCGATTACTACAAGACCGGCCACAGCTACATCAAACGCCGCACGACGGACCTGGATGCCCTCGCAGGGTTCGAGAAGTCAGGCCACTTCTTCTTCCGCCAGCCGATTGGGCTTGGCTATGATTGTGGCCTCACGGCCGCGAAGGCGATCCTTGAAATGCTGGACCGGAACCCCGGCAAATCCATGGCCGAGCTGAAAGGCGAGTTGGAGGTAGCTTACACCTCCCTCACCATGAGCCCGAAATGCGCCGATGAGATCAAGTATGAGGTGCTAGAGCGTATCGTTGCCGAGTATGAGGCGATGGACGGCGGCGAAATCCTGGGTCGCAAGATCACTGACATCAACACAGTGAACGGCGTGCGGGTAACCCTGGAAGATGGCTCCTGGGTGCTGGTTCGGGCCTCGTCCAATAAGCCTGAACTTGTCGTGGTTGTGGAGA
Organism: Pseudomonadota bacterium; assembly: GCA_038526245.1. Classification (GTDB taxonomy): domain Bacteria; phylum Pseudomonadota; class Alphaproteobacteria; order Caulobacterales; family Hyphomonadaceae; genus UBA5336. The sequence continues at coordinate 199 of JBCBGZ010000208.1, read as the reverse complement.
GCATGGCGAGTGAGGATGATATGCGCGCGCTGTTCCGCGAAGAAGTGAAGCCGCGCCTGGCGAAGTATGACGAGATTGGCGCCTACAACCAGGAAATCTGACCCGGCAGGCCGGTTCGGGCTTCCACCCGAAGTGGCATAGCGGTTGAATTGGCCCGAGCCTTGACGCTGCCAGTCTTGCGGAGCATGGCTCGGCGCCA
>JBCBGZ010000207.1:0-1711 GCA_038526245.1 Pseudomonadota bacterium | reverse complement strand
GGTGGCCCGAGGAAGTGGACGACCTCAGCCCGGGCAACGAAGTCGAGCTGCGCCAAAGCCATGATCCTGTCACGGTCGAGCGATGGCTGGAAGGTGAAGTCGAAGCTTTCCAGTGTCTTTGGCGGTGTAAGGCGCGCAGTCGTCAGCGCCACGCCAACACGCCGATCCTCGCGGCAGTTGAACTCTTCCGAGAGCAGACTGTCGATGGCCTCGATTGCACCGATCTCACCCTTCTCGAGCCGCTGGACCATATGATCCAGCATCTCCATCGCACGCGGCATCTTTAGGCCCAGAAGACTGGTGCGGATATTGTCGACCAATCCACTCATGACACGGCTCCCGCTGCCAACCGGCGACCGACAGCGCCATAAAAGTCCAATGGCCTTCGCCCGACGCCGACCGGCGATTGCGGTTTGGGCGCGCGGATCGGCGGGGCCTTGCGGTGGCTGGGGTCAACGCGGCGTTGGTGTTTCCCTTCGATCACCGGATGGTTTGCGATCAGGACCCCATCCTCAAATATCTGCAATGCGGTCACATGGTGCTGAACCTCGAGTGTCCGCCGCCGCGTCGTATCCGGCACTGAGTAAAGGTTGCCACCAACCGAGATCATGCCGTCCTTGCTGACCCGCCGTTCAATCGTCAGCACCGCGCTGTAAGGATTGGCAGGCAGTGGTCTCAACGCGGGGCGTTCCTCGGCGAAGGCCTCATCAACCACGCGCCCCGTCGTGGCATGGACGCGCGGGTTCGCGATCTGGGTGCGCCAATCTTCAAACTGGGCGTTGAGATCGTCCAGGTTCCGGAACGCGCGCCCAAGGAAGAAGTCCTGCCGAATGTAGCGGAATGGCCTTTCTACCTTGCCTTTCGTCTTGGCCCGATAGGGCTGGCAAGCGCGCGGCGCGCAATCGTAGTGGGTCAACAACGAGACAAGCGACGCATTGTAGGTGACAACGCCATCCGTACTCTCGCCGATCACAGCCGTCTTCATCCGGTCATAGAGAACCTCTTCTGGCGCGCCGCCCATGGCCGACAAGGCCTTCACATGGCAGCGCATCACAGTCTGCAAATTTTGGCTGGCGCAGAACCGGCCCCACAGCCAACGCGAATGGCCGAGAACCATCGAGAACAGCCAGACCTTGCGGATGGTGCCCGGCTCGTCCGTGAACTCCACGGCAAACTCGGCAAAATCCACCTGCGCCTGCCTGCCAGGCGGCGTTTCAAACCGGCGTTCGAACTGCGTCTGCTTGGGAGGCCTGATCTCCCGCACAAACGTCTTCACAGCCGTGTAGCCGCCCTCGTACCCGTTCTCGCGGATTTCCCGCATCAACCGCCGCGCGGTCAAATCTGGAAACGACGACAACCGTTCCTGCAGATACGTCTCATAAGGCTCAATGATGCGCGCACGCGGTGCGCGTGGCTTGTATTCCGGGGCTTCCAGCCCACGCATCAGATATTTCCTAACGGTCTTTCGGTCGAGCCCGGTCTGCCGCGCAATCGCGCTGACACCCAGGCCCTGTCTCTTCAAATCATGGATCAAAACGATCTCTCCCAGTACGATCAACTCGAAGCCCCATTCCTTCTTTTTGAGCTTCGACGTTAACGGCCCGCGTCCCGTTCGATTTTTGAATATTTGAGGTTCAAAAATCGCCCAGAACGCTACCAACTGGGGAAATTTCAAACGCCACTTTTGGGGAGATTACATCCGGCATCTACA
>JBCBGZ010000206.1:0-1751 GCA_038526245.1 Pseudomonadota bacterium | reverse complement strand
TGAACTTCGCGACCGTACTCAGGCGGAACCCTTCCAGAAGGGACTGGCGGCAAAAGAAAGCAAAACCGGTTTGCCCGCGCCCCTGCAACGCGCCCAGGGTCATTGCACGGGCTTTGCCCTGAAGTTCCGCCATGGACAGCGGCATGTACATCTCGCAGTTCGCACGTTCCTCGGAAAAAGGGCGATCTGACCAGAAGGCACCTGAACTGGGCGCAAGTGGTTCGAAGACCGTTTTCGCGTGCAGGGCGTGGGCGGTCTGTTGCATGATCCAGGTCGTTCCACTTCGCCAGAAGCCGGTCACCACAAGCCTGTCGCGCAATGCCGGCGTCAAAGACAGGTCAACGACCCTGTGAGCGACTTTCAGGCTGCGGTCAGCGAGCGACACGTTGGTGGTATCCCAGAGAGCGCAGGTCATCCTGCCTGCAAGTTCGAAGTCTTTCAGAAAGTCCGTTCTCACACCTTAGTCAATCATCTGGCTGGCGGGGCGAGAACTCTGAATTTGCGTTTCTCCCTTGGGGGGAAGGGGAGCGGCGCGAAACTGTTTGTTTCCCACGGCGGAGTTCTTCCCATAGAGTTTGGAAAACAAACAATTCGGGAGGACATGGCGCGATGGATTTCAATATTCCAAGCGAGATCGCCGACTATCTTGTGGAACTTGATGCCTTTATCGAGGCAGAGATCCGACCGCTTGAACGGCAAGACGATAATATTCGCTTCTTTGATCATCGCCGCGAATGGGCGCGGACGGATTTTGAGAACGGCGGCCTGCCGCGTCCGGAATGGGAAGCTCTGCTGGCCGAAGCCCGTCGCCGGGCCGATGAGGCGGGCCATTTGCGCTACGCTCTGCCCAGGGCCTATGGCGGCCAGGATGGCACCAATCTCGGTATGGCAATTATTCGGGAGCACCTGGCGCGTAAGGGGCTCGGCCTGCACAACGACCTTCAGAACGAACACTCGATTGTCGGCAATATGCCGCAAATCCTTATGCTTCGGGATTTCGCCAGGAATGACCAGCAACACCTCGTCGAAGACGCGTTAAACGGAAACTTCCGCGCCACGTTCGGCCTGACTGAACCGGACCATGGGTCCGACGCGACCCACATGGACACCCGCGCTGTGCGTGAGACCCGCGATGGTGTCGATGGCTGGCGGATCAATGGCGAGAAAATGTGGACGACAGGCATGCATGTCGCCTCCCACATGATGTGTTTTGCGCGCACGAGCGGCGAAGATGGTGATGCAAAGGGCATTACCTGCCTGCTCGTGCCGGCTGATGACCCCGGGGTTGTGATCGAGGAGTATCTCTGGACCTTCAATATGCCGACAGACCATCCGAGGGTGTCGATCAACGATGTCTGGGTGCCTGAAACAGCCGTGTTCGGACCGCCAGACGGTGGCCTCGCGCTGGCGCAGCATTTTGTCCACGAGAACCGCATTCGCCAGGCGGCAAGCAGCGTCGGCGCGGCGCTTTTTTGCATGGATGAGAGCATCGATTATGCACGCGAGCGCGCTCCCTTCGGTAAACCCCTGGCTGTCAATCAGGCTATTCAGTTCCCCGTGGTGGAATTGGTCAGCGAAGCGGAGATGCTGCGGCTATTGATCTTCAAGACGGCCTGGGAAATGGACCAGATGTCCAAACCGGAAGTCGCGATCCACCTCTCCGACAAGGTGTCTATGTGTAACTACCGCGCAAATCGGTTGTGCTGCGAGGCGGCGGACCGCGCCATGCAGATCCATGGCGGCATCGGCTA
>JBCBGZ010000205.1:0-1755 GCA_038526245.1 Pseudomonadota bacterium | reverse complement strand
CGCATGATGGACGAGGGCCACGGCTATGGCGGGCTGCACATCGAGATCACCTGGTATGGCTGGATCCATGTCGAGGCGATCGACCTGTCCGAGGCGGGGAAGGATTTCCGCCGCCACATGATGGGCGCCGCCCGCGAGGATGGCTGGGGCGTGCTGGACCGCGCCGCGGTACGGGTGGAGGCCTTGCTCGCCGTAGGGTGCATCGAGCGAAGCGATATGCACCGTCGGTCCTCGCGGTCTGAGCGGATGGTGCATATCGAGCTTCGCTCTCCATGCACCCTACGCCCTGAACGTCACCAATCAAATGTGGGTGCCGGGCCGCCCCTTGGGCCGACCCCTTTCCCGCACGCCGGGCGAGGGGCAGAGCCGTCACTGCCAGCCACCCCAAAGTCCCGCCTTGCGCGGGCGCGGGTGCTGGTTAAAGCACGATAACGCCCTGGGGAGCCGGGTCAGTGTAAAGCGCGGCCACAAGGTCAGCCCGGCCATCGATCACCGCGCGCTGGTTCACATAGCCCTTGTCGGTGATTTCGCCGGCGTCGATATTGGGCGGCGTCGTCATGATCAGTGCCCGCTTGATGCGGCGGGATGAGCCGGGCTCAGCCGCGTTGAAGGCGGCGATCTTCTGGCTGAGCTCGCCCGCCAGCCGCCCGAAGGCCGCGGCCTGGTCGCCGCCCGCGTCTTTCACCATCTGTTCGAAGGTTGCCGGGGCGGGCCAGACGAGGGCAGAGGCATAATTCTTGTCCTGGCCCGCGATCACGGCATCGAAGATCAGCGGGCTACAGGCCGCAACAAGGTCCGGGCGCAGCGTGCCAACGCTGACCCATGTGCCAGTGGACAATTTGAAGTCCTCGCCCACGCGGCCATCGAAGATAACGCCCTGGCCGGGGTCGTCCGGGTCGACAAATTTTGCAGCGTCGCCGAGGCAATAGTAGCCCTCGTCGTCGAACACTTCGGCGTTTTTCTCCGGCATGTTCAGATAGCCTGGCATCACGCTCGGCCCCTTCACGCGCACTTCGAGTTTCGTTCCATTCGGCACCAGCTTCAGCGTCATGCCCGGCAAGGGCAGGCCAATCAGGCCCACGCGCTCAACCTCCCAATGCACCACAGTGATGCCCTGGGTTTCGGTCGCGCCATACATCGTCGTGATCGGAATACGCCGCCCGGTGGCCTTGATCGCCAGCGCCTGGAGCCGGTCATACAGGTCATCAGACAGGGTCGCGCCGCCATAGGCGACGTAGCGCATATTCTTGAAGAAGGCGTGGAGCAGCGCGTCGTCTTCCTCCATGGTTTCGGCAAGCATGGCGAGGGCAATGGGCGCGGTGCCGAATGTGGTCGGCGAACAGTCGCGGACATTGTCGATTGTTTGCTGGAAGAGCGCCGGGGTCGGCTTGCCCCCGTCTATCCAGAATGTCGAACCCGTCCACAGAGCGGCGTTGAAGTTTACATTCGAGCCGGAAATGTGGTTCCAGGGCAGCCAGTCGAGGAATTGCGGTACTTCATTGGGATCATGGCCCGGGTCGCGCGTATCGTCGCGCAGGCCCTCTTGCCCAGCGATCATGGAGCACATCGCGCCCTGGGTTGTCGGGACGGGTTTGGGCATGCCGGTTGAGCCGGAGGTGAAGAGATACTTCGCCACGCTCTCATCGCTCAGCGTATCCATCGCGGCAGCCACCGCCGCAGTCGGCGCCGTCTGCAAAAGCGCGGAATAGTCCTGGATATCCTCCCCCGCCCCGATCCGGGTTATGATAGTGACAT
>JBCBGZ010000204.1:0-1803 GCA_038526245.1 Pseudomonadota bacterium | reverse complement strand
ATACGCTGCACGCATCCAGAAGCCGGACGGACTGAAAGCCGTCATCGGGCGGATCGTCACTACCAGCGAGCGGGCGATACTCCACACGCCGCCAAACCGCGCCGTCCCAACCATAGATAAAGCCAATCCACTCGGCGAAGCGCGGAAGGCTCAAATCCGTGCCCCACCAAGCTGGCGCGTCCTTCAAGAGGTCTGTCTCCTCCATTTCGAAATAGGTCGCGGCCTCTCGGAAGTAGGTATCGGAGTATTCATGGTCATGGCCGAAGAGGATGGCCCGGCTCGGCGCAAGGTATCGAATTGCCGCCCAGTTGCCTGCGCCATCGTGCCAGAACCATTCCCTTTCTGTGGCAAATGTATCGCCCGTCCAACCGCGCGCCGCAAAAGCCGCGGCCATCAAAGCCCAGCCGCCCCTCAGGGCGCGCGGCGATGGTATATCAAGCTCAATCAAAGCCATGGCGAGCGCCCTCGCGCCATCCGACTATTTGGATGCCTTTGACGGCGCCACAACTCCGGCCTCACCGGTGATCACTGGCTTGCCATCAACGCTGCAACTGACCTTCAGCGTCACCCGGTTGCCCTTGTCCTGCTTCTCGCTCACTTCCGCGCGTACGGTAACTTCCGCGCCAATGAAAACCGGGCGGCGGAAGCGCATGGAGAGGTTCGTGAAGATTGCGCCGGGGCCAGGCAGATTGTTGCCTAGAATGCCGGAAATGTAGCTCGCCGTCAGCGCGCCATGGGCAATGCGCTGGCCGAAGATGGTCGTCTTCGCGAACTCTTCGTCCATGTGCAGCGGATTGAAATCGCCAGACACGTCTGCAAACGCCTGAATGTCGTTTTCAGTGATCGTGTGGACGGTCTCATGAAACATGCCGATTTCGAGATCTTCGTAGGCAAAGCCCGTGTGCGTGGTCATGGGCAGGGTCTCCTTCCGGCGGGTGGGCACTCACAGAACAAAGGCGTGTAGCGCCATTTTACGCCCGGGCGCAACGCCCAGATGACCCGTCTACCAGGCGAGTTCGACCATGGCATAGGTCGCCTCGACTTCATTCTCCCGCATCAGGGAAGCCACATCGGCGCCGAAATCGCCGGAATGCTGATTGGAGAGGCCGGTTCCGACATACAGGCAATCGAGTCCTTCGCGATTGGCACCGGCCATATCCGTCACCGGACCATCGCCGATTGCCAGAATACGCTCGCGCTGCGGTAGCGGCCCTAAAGCGGCCGCCTTCTCCAGCGCCAGGCTGTAAATCGCCGCATGGGGCTTTCCCGGATAAATCACCGTACCGCCCTCTTCCTCGTAGATCCGCGCAAGCGCGCCCGCACACCACATGAGTTGGTCGCCGACACGCACCTGAATATCCGGATTGGCGCAGACCATGGTCGGCCCTGCCTGAACGATTTCGCGCAGCTCGCCTCGATAGTCTTCGGGATGATCGTTTAATTGGTCGCGCAGGCCAATGCAAAGCATCAGATCGGCGTCTGGCCCAGCAGCCCGGGGATTGGGCAGCCCCTGATACAGAAACTTGTCATGCTCTTCGCCGCCATCGGCGCCATAGACCCAATAGGACTTTTCGGCCTGCGCCTCCAGGATATGGCGCGTGGCGTCGCCCGATGAGGCGCAATCGTCCCACGCCGCTTGCGGCACGCCCAACGGGTCAAAATACCGTATCACCCGCGCCTTGGGCACCGGCGCATTCGTGATCAACACAACTCGCCCGCCACCTTCGCGGAACCTCACCAGAGCCTCACACGCCGCATCGAAGGCGCGCCGGCCATTGTGAATGACGCCCCACACATCACACA
>JBCBGZ010000203.1:0-1804 GCA_038526245.1 Pseudomonadota bacterium | reverse complement strand
AAGCGCAAGGCGCGCTCGCGTTAGTCCGAAGAAACGGAAATACTCTCGCCGGGAGGGAAGAAACGCACCGTCCATGCGTTCCAGTTGCAACCGCAACATCATCACGACATCAGCGCCCTGCAACGCGTCCGCAATGTTGGTGTAGACGCCTTCAGCGCCCCAGTCGCTGGCATCACCGGGGATCAGTGTGCGCGGCCCGGCCAGTCGCACCCGGGCGCCGAGCTGGTGCAGGGCGTAAGTGGTCGAGCGCGCGACGCGCGAATGGCTGATATCGCCGCAAATCGCCACCTGAAGCCCCTCAATTCGCCCTTTCTCCCGGCGGATGGTCAATGTGTCCAGCAGACCTTGTGTGGGATGCTCGTGCATCCCGTCTCCGGCATTGATCACGGCGCAGTCGACCTTGCGGCTGAGCAGCTTCACGCCACCCGAGGCTGAATGGCGGATCACGATGACATCCGGCTTCATGGCGTTCAGCGTCATGGCCGTATCGATCAGTGTTTCGCCCTTTTTCACGCTGGACGCGGCCACGGGCATGTTCACCACATCTGCGCCGAGGCGCTTCGCGGCGATCTCGAAGCTGGACATGGTCCGCGTGGAGTTTTCGAAGAACAGGTTGATCACCGTCTTGTTCTTCAGGACGGGGTCGCCTCGCGTCCCGGCGCGGGCAAGCTCGGCATAGTGGTCCGCACGATCCAGAATCGATGTGAGTTGGAGCGGGTTCAGCCCCATCAGGCCGAGCAAATGCGGCCCCTTGAATGCGTACTCAGCGTCTATCCGCGCCATGGCAGCCTTTCGAGTTCGCCGGGGTGTAGTGGAGGTTGTGGCCGGGGGCAAGTGGGGCTTGTCGTTGCCCTCGTAGATGTGTGCCGCTGCTCACCTGACGGGTCGCGCGCTTCCGCAGACACATCGAAGTTGTGATAGTGACCTACAGCTAAACCGTGTTCGCCAACTGATCGATGGCGGCTTGCAGGATGACGGCGGCGGCGGAGGCGTCGATCAGTACGGCGCGGCGGGCCCGGGAAAGGTCGGCTTCCAGCATGGCACGCTCCGCCTGCGCCGATGACAATCGCTCGTCAAAGAGCGTGATTGGCACGTCGCGGACTTTGAGAATGTTGTGGGCCAGCGCCCTCGCCGACTGGGCGCGGGGGCCTTCAGTGCCGTCCATGTTCAGCGGCAGGCCGACGACAAGCCCCACGGCTCCGCGATCGTCCAGAATTGCAAAGAGGCGTTCCAGAACCGGCGCAAGTTTGCGCCCTTTGGCGAGGGTTTCCACGGGGCTTGCGATCAGGCGTCCGGCATCACAGGCGGCGAGGCCGATGGTTTTGCTGCCGGGGTCGAGACCGAGCAGGGGACCGCGCGGGGGAAGATCATTCAGAGCTAGAAGAGGCATGGCGTTTCTATCGGTTGACTGTCATCCCCTTGCAAGGCCCCGCTGTCGGCGTTAGCTGACGGCAGTCTTGGAACAGGAGCCCGCCGATGAGCGTCAGCAAGGACGATGTGAAAAAGGTCGCCCGCCTCAGCCGCATTGCTGTCGACGAGGCCCGGCTCGAGGGACTCGCCGGCGAGCTCAATGGCATCCTGGACTGGATCGAGCAGCTCAACGAGGTGGACGTTGAAGGCGTAGCGCCCATGACATCTGTGGTTGAGACCACGCTGCCCCAGCGCGACGATGTGGTGACAGACGGGAACAAACCCGGCGACGTATTGGCGAACGCGCCACGCTCTGAGGATGGTTTCTTTGTTGTTCCAAAGGCGGTGGAATAGCGCGCGGCGCCTTGCCTCGCTGACGCGGCAGGACAAAGGC
>JBCBGZ010000202.1:0-1864 GCA_038526245.1 Pseudomonadota bacterium | reverse complement strand
CCGAGGCCGGAAATGTAGGGTAGGGCCTTCGGTTCGCCCGCCTGGGGCAGCATCGCATTGTGCAGCACTTCGCTATACCCGTAGCAGCAATATGCGAAGGCCAGGATCGCCATCGTGGACCAGACCTTGAACGGGCCGTTCGGCGTGGTCCACCAAAGCGCCGCAGAACAGATGCAGAGCAAGGTGATGAAAATGGCGATGGGGGGCTTTCGAAGTCCCGCCTTGTCAGCGATGACCCCGAGGAACGGAGCTGTCAGTGCCGTTATGATACCAGCAATCGTAATTGTGAGTCCGGTCAGGCTGAGCCCGTCTGCACCGCCGCCGATAATGACATCGGCGTAGTAGGGCGCAAAAATGTAGATCACGATCATGTTGTAGTAGGGGTTACGTGCGCCTTCGAAGACCGCCCAGGCGAGTCCTTTGATGCCGAAGGGGCCTCCCGTGACGGCCGCATTGCCTGCGAGTTCGGCGGCATCGCGCGTCGGCGTATCTGGCGAAATGGGCACGTCGCTCATGATTGGGGCCTCCCACGGGATTGTTTCTTTATTGTTTGTCGAAGCGTGGAACAGTTTCGCCGGAAAGGGAAGCGTTGCGTCCGGTCGATAGCCGTGAGCGCGCCAGTGCAGGGATACGGGGATATAATGGAGAGCAGCCCTGAGCCCTATCCATCGCGCAGCGGGTGATCAAACAAGAAACGCAGCCCTGAGCACGTTCCATGTGAGCGGAGCGATACGGGAACACAGCGAGGAAGGAGACTGGACAGCGACCCGAACGGGACTCGTTAGGGCTGCTTCCTTCCGGACCTGACCCGGTTGGCGAGCGGCTCGTCCGCCGCCAGCCTCCAGCGGGCTATATCGCGGCTTCGGTGCCTTCGTGCAAGGGGGTGGCTTGACCGCGCTGCTATTCTTCGCTGAACCCGAGGGATGACAACATCCAACGACTTGCCCCTGGCCGCCAACCCCGTTGACCGCGCCGCCCATCACCGCACAGATGCCGCCTGGCTCGAGACAGCCCGGCAAGACCCGAACGTTCTCGTGCTCCTGATGCGCGGCGGAGAGCCCTTGCTGGACGGAGAAGGGGTCGTGCCCGGATTTGGCCAGCGCCACCATGGCCCATCGCGGCCCTTGTTCTGGCTGGGACCGGAGGCCTACAAGCTCGGCGCGCAGGGCGAGGTGTTTCTGGGCGAAGACACACAAGGGTCGCCCATTTTCGCGCTGGATATGCCCGCGGACTGGGATTTGGGCGCAAGCCCCATTGCAGGCCTGGCGAGTTTTGAAGATATGCGCGGGGCTGCCGGTGTTCTTGGCGCCCTGGAGGCCAATCTGGCATCAACGGCGCGATCCCTGTTCGAATGGCACGGTCGTCACGGCTTCTGCTCCAACTGCGGCGCGCAAAGCAACGTGGTGGAAGCTGGCTGGAAGCGGGTGTGCCCGGCCTGCGGCGCAGAGCACTTTCCGCGCACTGACCCCGTGGCCATCATGCTTGCCCATCGCGGCGACAAATGCCTCATGGCGCGCCAGGCGGGCTGGCCTGCCGGCTTTATTTCGGCCCTGGCAGGCTTTGTGGAGCCGGGCGAAACCGTCGAACAGGCCGCGAGCCGGGAACTGGAAGAGGAAGCGGGCATCAAGTCTGATCCGGCAAACGCTGAATACCTCTTCTGCCAGCCCTGGCCGTTCCCCTCTTCACTCATGGTCGGCATCCTCATCCCGGCCGATAGCGAAGAGATTTCCGTCGAGCAGGACGAGCTGGAAGAAGCCTATTGGATCACACGCGATGAGGCGCGCGCGATGCTGGCGGGAGACCACCCCCGGTTTTTCTGCCCACCGCCCATGGCCGTGGCCCATCACATCCTGAAAGTCTGGGC
>JBCBGZ010000201.1:0-1882 GCA_038526245.1 Pseudomonadota bacterium | reverse complement strand
ATCCACATGGTCGATGACGCGCTGGTCAGCCGCGCCCGCAAGGCGAAAGCCTGGATGCTGGACGCTTCGCTTCCCTTCTGGGCGGATCATGGCGTGCACCCGGTGCGGGGGTTTCGCGAGCGACTGACCATGGACGGCGCCCCGATTGAAGATGACGACACCCGCGTTCGCCTGCAGGCGCGCCAGACCTTCTGTTTTGCCTTCGGAAAGGTGATGGGTTGGAGCGATGACCGGGCAGACGCGCTGGTGGCGCGGGGCACCGATGTCCTGACCACCCATTGCCGCCGTCCGGACGGCCTTTACGGCGCCCGGATGAGCTATCGCGGCGGGCTGTCGGTTGAAACCGCGGACCTCTATGACACCGCCTTCGCGCTGCTCGGCTTTTCCTGGGCCCATCGAATCGCGGTTGAAGGCGCGCCGGAGGCCGCGATTGCGGCCCATGCCGCTATCGATGATGTGCTCAAGCGACCGGCCACTGAAGGCGGCTTCCGCGAGGCACTGCCGACGCCCGAGCACCGTTTGCAAAATCCGCACATGCACTTGTTCGAAAGCTCCCTCGCCCTGCACGAAGCAACGGGAGACGCCGGCGCCCTGGCCCGGGCCGAGGGCATCGAAACCCTGCTCGAGACGCGGTTCCTGACAGAGGACGGCGCCCTGCGCGAAGTCTTTGCACCTGATTGGGGCCCGGCAGACGGGGACCGTTTTGAGGCCGGGCACCAGTATGAATGGGTCTGGCTGATGGCAGAGCGCGCGCGCCTGAGCGGCAAAACGGTCTCCAAAGCCGCCGAGGGGCTTTATCGCAAGGCACTGGCCCTGACCGGCGCGGACAGCGAAGTGGCCCTGTCACATACTCTGGACGACGACGTGCTGGACGCGACGGAGCGGACCTGGGGGCTGACAGAGGCGCTGAAGGCGCACCTTGCCCGCTTGCTGCAAGGGGATTCGGCAGCAGAGCATCGGGCCATCGAGACGTTTGACCGGATGTGGGCGCGCCACGTGGACCCGGCTCCGGAGGGCGGCTGGCTGGACAAATATGGCCCGGACGGCGTGGCTGTGACGGCGGATATGACCGCGGCCACGGGCTACCATATTTATGTCGCCATCGCGGAAATGGAACGCGTTTGCGACCTGCTTTCCTGAACAACCCTCAAACCATCAATCGCAATGGCTTCGGGGTTCCCGGACGACGCCGCAACCGCATTTACCACTTCTGATTGCTTTTATGCGATGTCTCTAGCTGCGAATGAAGCTGGAGCCCAATCATGTTCGGGAAGAAACAACGCCACACGCTTAAACGCCGGGTCTCCGAAATAGAGACCCGCGCCCCGTCAGCCGCGCAAAGTGGGCGATCCCGCGTTTCGCCACGCGCAATACTGCCTCGCGCCGATCGCCACTCCAGCTTCGCGAATTGTACCGTGTACTATGCCGGGGTTTCGTCCTTGCCGGGCGTCATCATCGACCACTCAGAAACGGGCGTGAGGGTGCGGTTCCGCCATCGCCAGGCCCTGCCAGAACGTGTCCGGCTGGTGTGCCCGCAATTGGCAATTGACCGCCTTGCGCGTGTCGTCAGGCGGCTCGATTTCGATGTGGGCCTGCGCTTTATCGACTAGGTGCACCGCGCTTCCCCTACGGCGGCGCTTGCCCTCGCCCGTCACGTCAATACTGTGCCTGTCAAAGCACAAGTGCACAGGGAGCGCGCCATGAACCTTTTTGATCTTTCCGGCAAGTCAGCCATTATCACGGGATCTTCGCGGGGCATCGGCAAGGCCATCGCAGAGGCCTTTGCCGACCATGGCGCAAGTGTCACGATTTCCTCCCGCAAGCCCGGCCCCTGCCAGGAAGTCGCCGCCGCCATCAACGAGAAACATGGCGAGGGCCGCGC
>JBCBGZ010000200.1:0-1898 GCA_038526245.1 Pseudomonadota bacterium | reverse complement strand
TGATCCGGACACCTTTTTCCGGTTCCGGGACCGCGTCGCCGATGCCGGGATCACCTTGCCGATCGTTCCAGGCATCATGCTCCAACCGAATTTCAAAGCGCTGACGCGTATCGCGAAGCTGTGTCAGGCGAGCCTGCCAGACTGGCTCTGTGCGCTTTATGAAGGGCTTGATACCGAGGAAGACACACGGGACCTGATCACGGCGAATGTGGCAGCTGAACTCTGTCACTGCCTGGCCGAACAGGACGTCGACACTTTCCACTTCTATACGCTGAACCGGGCGCAGCTGGCGCTCTCGACCTGCCATCTGCTTGGCCTGAAACCCGCCGACGCAAAACGTGAGGCCGCGTAGATCATGCGCACGCTCGAGCAACTCTCTGCCATCGCAGAAGACCGCATTCTGATCCTCGATGGCGCCATGGGTACACAAATTCAGGGCTTCGGCTTCGACGAAGATGCCTTCCGCGGTGACCGGTTTGGTGATTGGGCCAGCCCCCTGAAGGGCAACAACGATCTGTTGAATCTCACCCAGCCGGATTCCATCCGCGAAATTCACCGACGCTACATCGCGGCAGGCGCCGATCTGATCGAGACCAATACGTTCAGCGCCACGTCCATCGCCATGGCAGACTATGGCATGGAAGCGCTGGCCGAGGAGATCGCAGCCGAAGGCGCGCGGCTGGCACGGGAGGCTGCCCATGAAGCGGATCGGCCCGTTGCAGTGCTTGGCGCAATCGGGCCCACAAACAAGACCTTGTCCCTGAGCCCGGACGTCAACGACCCCGGCTTCCGTGAAGTCACATTCGAAGAGGTGCGCGCAGCCTATGGGGCCCAGACACGCGCCATGGCGCCTTATGTTGATGCCCTGCTGATCGAAACCGTTTTCGATACGCTCAATGCGAAAGCCGCGATCAAGGCCATTCTGGACGCTGATCTGGGCCTTCCGATCATCATTTCCGGCACGATCACAGACGCTTCGGGGCGCACGCTCTCGGGCCAGACCGCCGAAGCGTTCTGGTATTCGGTGCGCCACGCCAAGCCCTGGGCCGTGGGCCTGAATTGCGCGCTGGGCGCCGAAGCCATGCGCCCGCACATCGCCGCCATCTCCAAAATCGCCGACACACGCATCATCGCCTATCCCAATGCCGGCCTGCCGAATGCCTTTGGCGAGTATGACGAAACGCCGGAGCAAACCTCCGCCATGCTGGGCGAATGGGCGGCCAGCGGCCTCGTCAACATCCTCGGCGGCTGCTGCGGCACGACACCTGCCCACATCAAGGCGATTGCCGGAGCCGCGGCCGGAAAAGTGCCGCGAAAATCAGCAAAGGCTGGTTCGGCCATGCACCTCTCCGGCCTCGAGCCGTTTGAATTGGCGAGTTGAGGAGACGATCCATGGGCAAGACTTACGATCAGCTTGATGACCGCCTTACCGCCTTCATCGAAGCGCAAAAGATGTTCTTTGTGGCCACCGCGCCGCTCTCGGCTGACGGCCATGTCAATGTCAGCCCAAAGGGCTATGATGCCTTCCGCGTGATCGATCCGCTGACGGTGGCGTATCTCGACACGGGCGGTTCGGGCATCGAGACTCAGGCACATACAGCCGAGAATGGCCGCATCACCATCATGTTCTGCGCGTTCGAGGGCGCGCCTGTGATCCTGCGCCTTTACGGCACGGCGACCGCGACCCAGTGGGATGAGCCGGGCTTTGGCGACCTGCTCGCGCTCTTCCCCGATTTCGACAAGGCGCGCGCGATCTTCGTTATCAAGATTGAACGGATCGCCGACAGCTGCGGCTGGGGCGTGCCGCTCTACGCGTTTCAGGGCGACCGGGACCGTCTCAAACGCTATGCGAACAACCCCAAAGTGACCGCCGATGAATGGGCGGAAAAATACCGCAC
>JBCBGZ010000199.1:0-2021 GCA_038526245.1 Pseudomonadota bacterium | reverse complement strand
TCGGTGAACGCCGTTGCCATTCACCCCGATGGGGCGCGCATCCTGACGGGGGCAGGTGATGACACCGCAAAGCTCTGGCGCATCGGTGAGGACGCCCCCCTCCAGACTTTTGAGGAGCATGAGGGCTCGGTGAACGCCGTTGCCATTCACCCCGATGGGGCGCGCATCCTGACGGGGGCAGTGGTCTGCCTCCCGGAAAGTGGTCCATTGTTTGAGTTAGTTCCGGCTTCAGATATGGAGCTGAAACATGGGCAAGAGATCGAAGCCTGAAGAGATTATTGCGAAGCTGCGTGAGGTGGAGGTTCGCCTCGCGCGGGGTGAGACGACGGGACAGGCTGTGCGCGCAATCGGCGTGACCGAACAGACCTATTACCGCTGGCGCAAGGAGTATGGTGGACTTCAGGTCGACCAGGCCAAGCGGATGAAGGAGATGGAGAAGGAGAACGCCCGGCTTCGGCGTGCCGTTTCCGATCTGACCCTCGATAACCAGATCCTTCAGGAAGTCTTGCGGGGAAAGTTCTAAGCCCTTCACGCAAGCGCGAAGCGGTCGATCATGTGGTGGAGACACTCGGCGCAACCGAACGCCGGGCCTGCCGTGTGATCGGCCAGCACCGCTCGACCCAGCGCAAGCCGCGCATTCCACGCCAGGACGAGGATGTACTGACAGCGGCCATCATCGCCCTGGCAGAGCGGTTCGGCCGGTATGGCTATCGCCGCATCACGGCCCTGCTGAGGCGAGACGGCTGGCATGTGAACGAGAAGCGGGTGTATCGCATCTGGCGGCGTGAAGGGCTGAAAGTGCCAATGAAACAACCAAAGAGAGGCCGTCTCTGGCTGAATGACGGTTCCTGCATCCGTCTGCGGCCGCTGCACAAGAGCCATGTCTGGTCTTACGATTTCGTTCAGGATCGAACCCATGACGGCAAGGTGTTTCGCATACTGTGCGTGATCGACGAGTTCACCCGGGAATGCCTAGCGATCCGCGTCGAGCGGAAACTCAACTCCCGGGACGTCCTCGACACGCTGGGCGAGTTGTTCGTGCAACATGGACCGCCGGAGCACATACGTTCAGACAACGGCCCCGAATTCGTGGCCAATGCCCTGCGCGACTGGCTTGCCCGGATCGGCGTGAAGACGCTGTATATCGAACCGGGTTCACCATGGGAGAATGGCTACTGCGAGAGTTTCAATTCCAAGCTTCGCGACGAGTTGCTGGCGAGGGAAATCTTCTATGATCTGCGCGAGGCGAAAGTCCTGATCGAGACCTGGAGACGGCATTACAACGCCGATCGGCCGCATTCGTCTCTGGGCTACCGCCCGCCCGCGCCACAAGCCATCTTGCCCGCGGCGTTCATACCGCCCTACTGTGTGGATGTAGCGGCATGAACGCCGCTACGTGCAAACCGCCGGACTAACACTTCCGGTGGACCACCTCGGCGGGGCAGAGCAGGTGGTTCGAGGTGCTGGGCACCACGCCCGCACCGCGCCTCAGTTCCGGGATGATGGTCCGCATTCTGACCTGCGAACTGCAATGGAAGGCATCCGGGCAGCCGCGGACCGCGATTCGCAGAAGATTGGACAAGGTCGTGGACCAAACGCCGGATGCCAAGCCGAAAGCTCAAACCGGTGTTCGGCTTGTCCGCGAATGGCATGGCGAAGAACACATCGTCGATGTGACCGCGCATGGCTATCACTGGAACGGGAGCAACTGGAAGAGCCTTAGCGCCATCGCCAAGGAGATCACTGGCACCAAATGGTCGGGACCCCGCTTCTTCGGGGTCAAGACATGAAGCGGGTGCGATGCGCCATCTACACCCGCAAATCCTCTAACGAAGGCCTGGACCAGGCCTTCAACTCCCTGGATGCCCAGCGTGAAGCCTGCGCTGCCTACATTGCCTCCCAGCGCCATCAGGGCTGGATACTATCACCGGCACGCTTTGATGATGGCGGCCTCTCTGGCGGCTCGCTGGACCGCCCTGCCCTTCAATCGCTGCTGGAGGAGATCGATGCCGGCCGGGTGG
>JBCBGZ010000198.1:0-2029 GCA_038526245.1 Pseudomonadota bacterium | reverse complement strand
GAGGTCACCGGCGGCGATGACGGGATGGTCGATATCTGGCCCTCTGCCTGGGCGTCTGACACGGCTGTGTTCTTTTATCTCGCTCTGGTCCTGAGCGTCGGTGGTATCCTGGTCCTGCGACACGCGGCCCATGCGCCGTTCGGCTATGCCCTGCGCGCCGCCCGCGATAGCGCCCGCCAGGCCGAGGCGACGGGCATTGACACCAAACGCGTGCAATGGGTCGCCTTCGCCTTTGCAGGCGCCATGGCGGGCCTTGCCGGCGCTCTCTTCGTCTTCTCCAAAGGCAGCGTTTTCCCCAACGAACTGGAGATCGCCAAATCCTTCGATGCCTTGATCGTGGTCTTTCTGGGCGGCGTGAAAACGCTTTCAGGCGGCGTGGTTGGCGGCGCGGCGCTGGAAGGGATGAAAGACTATTTTACCCGCTTTGAATATTGGCGTCTGGTTTTGGGGATCACGATCATCCTGGTGGTGATTGTGGCACCCAATGGCATTGTCGGATCACTCCGCAAAGCCGCTGAACGGTCGGGCCTTGTCCGCAATGCGGAGGCTGACCAATGAGCGCAGTTCTGGATGTTCGCGGCCTCAGCCGTTCCTTCGGGGCCATTCGCGCGGTCGATGATGTGTCTTTCACACTGGCGCCGGGCGAACTCTTGGCCCTGATCGGCCCCAATGGCGCGGGCAAAAGCACCTGCTTCAATATGGTCATGGGGCAACTGAAACCCACCGCAGGCACGGTGCAGCTGAACGGCGAAACCATCACTGGCCTCGGGCCGCGCCAGATCTGGCGGCGCGGTGTCGGACGGACGTTCCAGATTACAGCGACCTACGCGTCGATGACCGTGGTCGAAAATGTGCAAATGGCGCTGATGTCCTACCACCGTCGCACCTTTTCGGCTCTGCCTTATGCCCATCGCCTCTACCGAGACGAGGCGCTTGACCTCCTATCGTTGGTCGACATGGCCGATCAGGCCGACCGACACTGTGCCGTCCTGGCCTATGGCGATCTCAAGCGGCTCGAACTGGCCACCGCACTGGCTGGCACGCCCCAACTCTTGCTGATGGACGAACCTACGGCGGGCATGGCGCCAAAAGAGCGGATCGCGCTCATGCAACTGACTGCGGATATCGTGGCGGAACGTGGCGTGAGCGTATTGTTCACCGAACATGATATGGACGTCGTCTTCGCCCATGCGCATCGGGTGATGGTGCTGAACCGCGGCCAACTGATCGCCAACGGCTCGGTCGACGACATCCGCAATGACCCGAAAGTCCAAGAGGTTTATCTGGGCGGTGGCACCGTCTTTGCGGAGCCCAACCATGCTTGAACTCAAAGATATCAATGCCTTCTACGGCAAAGCGCATGTCCTGAACGACATGACCTTCGCGGTTGCACAGGGCCAGGTCACAGCACTTCTCGGACGGAATGGGGCGGGCAAAACGACCACCATGAAATCGATCATGCAACTGGTCGTGCCGACGTCGGGCGCAATCGATTTTGCAGGTCGCGCCCTGATCGGCCAGCCGCCTCACCGTGTTGCCAAACTCGGCCTGGGCTATGTGCCCGAAGAGCGGCGGATCTTCACGGATCTGACCGTTCTGGAAAATCTGGAGGTCGGTCGCCAGCCCCCGCGCGATGGCGCCGTGACCTGGACCCAGGACATGCTTTTCGATCTGTTCCCGAACCTTGCCGAACGGCGCGGCAATCGCGGGCGGGAATTGTCAGGGGGCGAGCAACAAATGCTGACCATCGCCCGGACGCTCATGGGAAATCCGCTGTTCCTTCTGCTCGACGAACCCTCCGAAGGCATCGCGCCGGTCATTGTCGAACAGATGGCGCATGTCATCCGGCAGCTCAAAAAGGACGGGCTCACCGTCTTGATATCTGAGCAAAACCTGCATTTCGCCAGCGCGGTGGCGGACAATGTGGTGATCATCGAAGGCGGGGTCCAAAAATATGCGGGCGCCCTGGACGACCTTGCCCAACATCCCGAGATCCGCGACGCCTATCTCGCCGTCTGATCAAATTGGC
>JBCBGZ010000197.1:0-2033 GCA_038526245.1 Pseudomonadota bacterium | reverse complement strand
GATCGTGGGGGCCGCTGGTCTCTGGGCCGCCGCAACCTTCATCTAGGAGGGCTTTCCATGGCTTCGTCCCCAGACTTCTCAACGCCCATGGCCCGCGCGCGCGGACTAGGATCCGCTAAGGCCGGTACGGACCACCATATCCGCCAGCGTGTATCAGCAATCGCTCTGATCTTTCTGGTCCCTTGGTTCCTCTACTCTATGATCCATGCGAGCCAGGCAGGCTTTGCGGGTGCCCAGGCTTGGGTGGCGCAACCCTGGAATGCGATTCTGCTGATTTTGACGTTCGGCGCGGCCTTCTACCACATGCGTCTCGGTATGCAGGTCGTGATCGAGGATTACATTCACAATAGTGGAATGAAGAGCGCGCTGTTGATTGCAAACACGTTTGCCACACTGGCCCTGTTTGCCGTCACCGCGCTCAGCGTTCTGAAAATCTGGATTTCGGCCGGCGCCTGAGGGTGCTGGCTTCGGGAGGACGATCGATATGAGCGACTATGAGTGGACTGATCACACCTATGACGTTGTTGTAGTCGGCGCTGGCGGCTCGGGCCTTCGTGCTGCTTTGGGCGCCGCACAAGCTGGTCTTCGCACCGCCTGTATCTCCAAAGTCTTCCCAACACGGTCCCATACGGTGGCCGCACAGGGTGGCATCGCCGCAAGCCTCGGCAACATGGGGCCGGACGATTGGCGCTGGCACATGTATGACACCGTCAAGGGCTCCGACTGGCTCGGCGACCAGGATGCGATCGAGTATCTCTGCCGTGAAGCGCCAGCCGCTGTGTATGAACTTGAGCACTGGGGCATGCCATTCTCGCGTAACCCTGAGGGCAAAATCTATCAGCGCCCGTTTGGCGGCCACACGACCGAGTATGGTGAAGGTCCGCCTGTACAACGGACCTGTGCAGCAGCTGACCGAACGGGGCACGCAATGCTCCACACGCTCTATGGCCAGTGCGTGAAAAACGAGACCGAGTTCTTCATCGAATACTTCGCCATGGACCTTATCATGGATGATGAGGGCGTGTGCCGAGGCGTGACGGCCTGGAAACTGGATGATGGCACACTGCATCGGTTCAGCGCCCAGAAAACGGTTTTGGCGACGGGCGGATATGGCCGGGCCTATTTCTCATGTACGTCAGCCCATACGTGTACGGGCGACGGCAATGCCATGGTGCTCCGCGCTGGTTTGCCGCTCCAGGATATGGAGTTTATCCAATTCCATCCCACCGGCATTTATGGTGCGGGATGCCTGATCACCGAGGGTGCCCGCGGCGAGGGCGGGTATCTCACCAATTCCGAGGGTGAGCGCTTCATGGAGCGCTATGCGCCCAGCGTGAAAGACCTCGCCCCACGCGACATGGTTTCCCGGTCCATGACGATTGAAATCCGCGAGGGCCGCGGCGTGGGCGAAGGTAAGGACCATATCTACCTGCACCTTGACCATTTGCCGCCGGAAACGCTGGCGGAACGCCTGCCGGGCATCTCGGAGACCGCGCGGGTCTTCTCCGGGGTCGACGTGAACAAAGAGCCGATCCCTGTTTTGCCGACGGTGCACTACAATATGGGCGGTATCCCGACGAGCTATCACGGTGAAGTCCTGACCAAGGCAAACGGGGACCCTGACCATGTGGTGCCAGGCCTCATGGCGGTCGGTGAAGCGGCATGTGTGTCCGTGCATGGTGCGAACCGACTTGGTTCAAACTCCCTGATCGATCTGGTCGTGTTCGGCCGGGCAGCAGGTCTGCATTGCGGGCGAACTGTTGAAGCCGGCGCCAGCCAGCCTGACATCTCGGACTCCTGGACGGACAAACATGTGGGCCGCCTGGACAAGCTGCGGAATGCGTCCGGCGACCAGCCAGTCGCAGACCTCCGTCTCGAGATGCAGAAATCAATGCAGGAAAACTGCGCGGTGTTCCGCACCGGTGACATCCTGCGCGAAGGCGTAGAGCGCATCGACGGCGTATTCGACAAACTGCCCGGGCTTGATGTGAAAGATCGCGGGATGGTCTGGAACACGGATCTGGTCGAGGCGC
>JBCBGZ010000196.1:0-2070 GCA_038526245.1 Pseudomonadota bacterium | reverse complement strand
GTGATACAAGCGCCCCGAGGGGCTGGGGGGGCTGATGGGTCCGGGGTGCTTGTTAAGTACCGCCGCCTGACAAGTATCAAACTGGCTTGCACGGAAGGCGTTTGCAAGACCACAATGTGATGAATTAAGGCATTTTCGGATGAAATTTCCGAAACATAAATACCACAGTCAATGACGACCGCAACGGAGCGAACCCATTTCTCAAAGCAGTGTGACCCCCTTGCAGCCGAAAAATGCGCCCAAAATCAAGGTCGCATTCCACCGCACTGAGATGTCACCCATCCTCGATGTCTACGGTCGCCTGGTCCAATCCGGCCAGGCTCGGGACTATGCAATTGAAATGCATAAAGACCGCGCGATCTTCGCAATTTACCGCCGCGCCGCCGAACAACCCACCTATCGAATCGAAAAAATACCCGCTCTGGCGAATCGCCAGGGCGCATTTGTCGTTTTTGGGTCGGCAGGTCAGGTGCTGAAACGCGGACAGGATTTGCGCTCGGTACTTCGAGTATTCGACAGCCGGAAGTTCGACGTGATTTCAAACTGACACTCTTTTCGCTTCATTCGCGCCCAGCCGTGTCCTATATCCACGACCAACACTGGCTGCTCCGGGCCTTGACCCCGGATGGAGACGACTATGACGACGACAAGCGGCGCCCCCATCTGGGATGGCGCAATCAACTCATTGGGGTTCGCCAAACCGCCATCTGAAACGCGGGTGGTCGCGGCGATGTCCGGCGGTGTGGACAGTTCCGTCGTTGCAGCGCTCTTGGCGGACCAGGGCTATGATGTGGTTGGCATCACGCTGCAGCTTTACGACCATGGCGAAGCCATTCGCCGCAAAGGCGCATGCTGTGCGGGCCAGGACATCCACGATGCGCGCAATGTCGCCGACCAGATCGGCATTCCCCATTACGTGCTCGACTACGAATCCCGCTTCAAGGAGCAGGTGATGGAAGACTTTGCGGACACCTACCTGTCCGGGTCGACGCCGATTCCTTGTATCCGCTGCAATCAAACGGTGAAGTTTGCCGACCTGCTATCCACCGCGAAAGATCTGGGCGCCGATTGCCTGGCCACGGGCCATTACATTCGCCGCGATACTGGAAAAGACGGCGCTGAGCTCCACCGTGCCCATGATGATAGCCGGGACCAGTCCTACTTCCTCTTCGCGACGACGCGCGAGCAGCTCGACTATCTGCGCTTCCCCCTCGGCGCGATGCCGAAAAGCGAGGTCCGTGCGTTGGCCGAGCACTATGCCTTGCCCGTGGCCAGCAAGCCCGACAGCCAGGACATCTGCTTTGTGCCAGACGGCAATTACGCTGAGGTCGTGAAAAAGCTTCGGCCTGGCGCCGGCCGGGGCGGCGAGATTGTCCATCTGGATGGCCGCGTGCTGGGCACCCATCAGGGCGTCATTCACTACACGATTGGCCAACGCCGCGGCCTTGGCATCGCGACGGGCGAACCGCTCTATGTGATCAAGATCGATGCTGCCAGCCGGCGGGTCATCGTGGGGCCTGTGGATGCGCTCGCCACGCAGGCTTTGACGCTGGAAGAGTTAAACTGGCTCGGCTCCGGTTCACTGGAAGAAGCCGCACAGGCCGAAACGCCAGTGCTGGCGCGCGTGCGCTCAACACGGCCCCCAGTGCCGGCGCGGCTTTCGCTTGAGGGCACGACCCCCAGCGTCGTGTTTGAAACGCCAGAGCACGGCGTTGCCAAAGGCCAAGCCTGCGTCCTCTACGCACCAAGCGACGAAACCCGGCTTCTGGGCGGCGGATTCATCGCGGGCACAGTAGGCGTGGCGGATAGCGTGGTGGTTTGAGGCAGAGGGCCCTGCCGGGGGATTCTCTGCCTGATTTTGATCCACCTGGGTGACAGTATTCAATCGAAGCACCCCCGCGAGCAAAGCGAAGGCGCAGGTGCCTCGCCGGTAGGCGAGAACAACACCGAGCAGCAAGCGGAGCGCGCAGGGCATGACTCCATTCAAAACCGAAACACAGTGCAACACGGCTTTTGGCCCCTGCCGGGGCATTCAAACCCTAAAATCGATCCACTGGATCGATTTTCCAT
>JBCBGZ010000195.1:0-2092 GCA_038526245.1 Pseudomonadota bacterium | reverse complement strand
GCGCATGCCGTCATACCGCGCGAGGTTTGACGAGGCCTCGGCGGGCGCCACGATGTAATAGGCTGGCAGGGCATATTTGGTGTGTGGCAAGGAGACATCGACAATTTCCGCACCGGCATCCTTCAACCAGGCAATGCCCTGCTGCCAGAGATCTTCAATCTCCCCGGACATTCCATCCATTCGATACTCTTTCGGGATGCCGATCTTGAGCCCTTTGACACCTTCGTCCACTGATGGACGCCAGTCCGGCGTCGGGACATTAAGGGATGTGGAGTCCTTGGGGTCGTGGCTGCACATGACTTCCAGGAGCAGCGCAGCATCTTCAACGGATTTTGCGATCGGCCCGGCCTGGTCAAGAGAACTGGCAAAGGCCACCATACCGTAGCGCGATGCCCGACCATAGGTTGGCTTGATACCCACCGTTCCGGTAAATGCGGCTGGCTGGCGGATCGACCCGCCTGTGTCAGAGGCCGTTGCGCCCAGGCAAAGATCGGCTGCCACGGCGCTGGCCGAGCCGCCTGAAGACCCGCCCGGCGTGAGAGAACGGTTGTCGCCGGCACGCTTCCAGGGGTTCACGCAGGGGCCGAAGCGTGAGGTCTCGTTCGAGCTGCCCATGGCGAACTCGTCCATATTCAACTTGCCGAGCATGACCGCGCCTGCGTCCCAGAGGTTTTGGGAAACCGTCGACTCATAGGTCGGGGTAAACTCACCCAGGATGGAAGAACACGCGGTGGTGCGCACACCGGACGTACAATAGAGGTCCTTGATGCCCAGGGGCGCCCCGTCAAGCTTACCGACCTCGCCGCCCGCCCGGCGCGTATCCGAAGCGTTTGCCTGCTCCAGCGCGCGCTCCGGCG
The DNA here is from genome assembly GCA_038526245.1 of Pseudomonadota bacterium. Lineage (GTDB taxonomy): Bacteria > Pseudomonadota > Alphaproteobacteria > Caulobacterales > Hyphomonadaceae > UBA5336. The sequence goes on along the minus strand of JBCBGZ010000195.1, from coordinate 1,235 downwards.
TTTGCACGACATAGGCGTTCAGTTCAGTGTTCGCCGCTTCGATGGCGTCCAAAAAGGCCTGGGTCAGCTCCACCGAGGAGAAAGACTTCTTCTCCAGGCCCTCAAGGGCGTCGGTGAGGGTCAATTGGGTCAGTTCACTCATGGACCATCACTTTTCGCATGAATCCGGGATTTAGGGTCTTGGAGCCGGTCGTAATCTGACTGGCGCCGGTCCCGCAAGTCCCCACTGCGCGGAAATGTGATGATCTGTGAATGTCCATATGCTCGCATCAGGCTAGGATTGAACCATCACCCCAAGGAGCCTGCCATGCTGAAACCCGCTACTGCTGTTATCGCATCCATGCTTGCCGTCGCCGCCTGCGCCAGTTCGGGTCCTCGCCTGGATGCGGAGGACTATCTCGCCAGCCCGGCCCTCGGCGAGAAAACCGACAGGCTGTGTTTCACACGAAGCATTGATGGCTTTGGTGCGACGACCCGAAGGACGGTCATCGTCGAGGAAGGGGTGAACGACTATTACCTCATCGAAGTGTTTGGTGCTTGCCGCGATCTAGATTGGGCCCAGTCACTCACCTTTACGCGTACAACCGGATCGTGCCTCACACGCGGTGACCGCCTTCTCACTTTCGATACAGCTATTCCAACCCGTTCAGATGTGCGCTTTTCTAATCAGTGCACGATCAAATCGATCTATGAGTGGGACAAGGACAAGCTCGGCGAAGACGGCGTCACCAAGGTCGAAGAGACCCAAGAGCCCGAAACGGACACCGAAGCGGACGGCGCGCCCGCCTGACCTGTCTCTACCATCGGCCCATGGCGCGGTTCCACATCCACAGGATTTGCGCCGTGGCAGAATAGGCCGCGCCTGAAACGATCCGCAGGCCCGGCAAATCGCCTAGCCGGGCAAGCCAGCCATAACCAGGGGTGACACGCCAAAGAGCGCTGACCGCAGGCCATCCCCGAACGACGGCGCCATCCGGCAATACGGCATGGAGCTTCCAGCGCACATCGTCCAAAGAAATGCCAATGGACTGAAACGCCTCTGGTGTAAGGGACACGTCCACATACTCGACCCCAGCCGGGCCGATGGGCGTGCGTCGCTCGAAATAGCAAATGCCGTCTCTGCAAACCGGGCACACGCTGTTGTAGAGGATTTTCAAACCCGCCATGGGAATGAAATTGAGCCTTTGTCCTGCCGCGTCAGCGAGGCAAGGCGCCGCGCGCTATTCCACCGCCTT
>JBCBGZ010000194.1:0-2138 GCA_038526245.1 Pseudomonadota bacterium | reverse complement strand
CCAGCATTTCCAGGAATGCGAACGGATTGGCCGCCAGGATGCGGCGCATTTCTTCGTGCTTGATGATTGTACTCGAACTGGCAAGGTGGCGCGCCGTGGAGTCAGTCAGCCAGACGATGACCCGAGCGCCCGCACCAGTGCGACCGTCGGCTTCAATGAAACCACGCTGTTGTGTCGAGATGGTTAGAGAGAAAGACGTGCCATCTTCCATCAATTCGCGCAGGGCGATGCGAAGGGTCGTGTCGCGGCCCGAGGCGTCACGCGCCTCAAGGTCAGCCAGCCCTTCGAGGATGGCCAATGCAGGGTCGTTGGAAATGCCGTCATCTGTATAGCGCAGCAGCGTCGCAAAAGCCGCCTCAGACCCCATCAGCTCCGGCGTGCCGAGGCTTTCAACATCACTGGCGTCCTGCGCAGCGCTATCCCAGACGAGCACAATCCCCGGATTGGCAGACAAGATAGAGCGCTGTTCGGCAAGCTCGGCCTCAAGATCGGACGAGCGGTCGCGGAAACGCTTCGCTGCGCCGCGCGCACCATCTGACACGCGAAGCGCCCAAAGCAGAGACGCCAGCGCCATCGCCGAGGCGCCCGCTGCAATCAGGAACGGGATCTGGTCGCCAGAAATTGCCATCGCCGCACCGCCTTTTCTGTCGCGATCCGCGAATCTTCGGATCGCCTACGCTTAATACCAATTAACCGATTGCGCCGATTGCGTTAACCAGCACTTAACAGATGCCTCCACGCGAGAATTCCACATTGGGCCTTTACACCGCCCCGCCCGGCGCGCGACGATAGAGTTAACGTTGCATTGGGAGAGCAATTATGGCGGGTGTGAACCTTCTCGAAATGATCATGAATGCGCAGGGTGGCGCAACAAAACAGCAATTGGGTCAACAGCTTGGCCTGAATGAAGACCAGACCGGCGCCGCGCTGAAAGCGCTGTTGCCTGCTCTGTCCGCTGGCCTCAAGGCCAACACGGCCAAGCCAGGCGGAATCGAAGCTCTGCTCGGTGCGCTGCAAAATGGCCAGCATGAGCAATATCTTGACCAGCCAGAGGCCCTGTCCCGCCCGGAAACCATTCAGGACGGAAATGCCATCCTGGGCCACCTCCTGGGATCGAAAGACATGTCCCGCGCCGTGGCCAGCCGCGCATCGGAGAAAACCGGGATCAGTGATCAGGTTCTGAAGATGGCTTTGCCGATGGTGGCATCCATGGTGATGGGCTCGCTCTCCAAACAGACAAAAGATCCCAATATCGCGGGACAGCTCATGGGAATGCTCGGCGGTGGCCAGCCCCAACCACCCCAGAGTTCCAGCTCTGGCGGCGGACTTCTGGGCGGCTTGCTCGGCGCGGTTATGGGCGGTGGAAACAAGCAGCAACCGGCCCAGGCCCAGCAGGGCGGCGGCATGATGGGTATGCTCGGCAACCTGCTCGACAGCGACAATGATGGATCGGCTGTCGACGACATTTTCGACATGGTCATGAAACAACGCCGATAGCCACAAAAGGGTGGCGTCCTGGAGTGTGGACTGCCATAGCGGGAGCGAGGCAGACTCAACGCGTTGGGGAATATCATGGACTCAGCTGAACTCGCGCGGCTCGAACCTGAGCAGCTCCGAACCGGTGTAAGTTATCACGAAGCTTTGACCCTGTCTGAGCAACTTGCCGGCAGCACTTTGTCCATGATCGAGCGCGTGGACGTCGGCCTCGCCCTCGCCGATGAACAGCTTGGCCACGAGCCAGAAAACCTCGCTTCGCCAGACGAGCTGCGGCATGCACTGGCGACGCTTGAAGCGACCGAACTCGACCTGGCCGAGCGCGACCATTGGACTTCGGACGACGCGATTGCAGCGCGAGAAATGATGGTCCGCTTGCTGGATCGTCAAGCCGGGCTCCTCCTTGCCATGGGCAATCCCGTCGCCGCGTTTCTGAAGGCGAGACTGGCCCGCGACCTGGCTGAGGATTTTGGCGAGGACCAGAATGACAGTGCCGCGGACCGCGCCGAATTGATGCTCGTCGCCGCTGAGCGGTGTGGGCGAGAAGAATTCATTCAGGAAGCCCACGAAGCGATCGAGGCCGCAGGGACTGCCCCAATGCTGGCCGGGGCCGTCGAAAGCAGTGCGGAAGACGACTTTATCGA
>JBCBGZ010000193.1:0-2154 GCA_038526245.1 Pseudomonadota bacterium | reverse complement strand
CTGCCCAGCGTGTTCGCCAAGGCGTTTCGGCTGGCTTACCCGTCCAGGCCCATTTCAGAGCGATAGCGCCGGCGTAGCAGGTCAATCGGGGCGAGCTTCCCCCGGTCCTCATAGTGCCAGAAGGTCCAGCCATTACAGGCTGGCGCCTGTGTGACATGGGCGCCGATGCGATGGATTGAGCCGGTCGCCTCCCCAATGCTCAGGGAGCCGTCGACGCGGATGCGTGCTTCGTGGCGTTTGCCGCGGCTGAACAGGCGCTCACCGGGCTTGAGCCAGCCGGTCTCCACCAGGGCGCCAAACGGTACACGCGGTGCGGCGCGCGCGCTTTTCATCGTTTGGAGGTCATCATTGGCGATGGGCTGCGTGGCGCGCAGGCGGGCGCGGGAGAGGCGCGCATAATCGGCTTCGCGTTCGATGCCGATGTAATCACGGCCCAGCGCCTTTGCGACCGTCGCGGTGGTGCCTGTGCCGGAAAACGGGTCGAGGACGAGGTCGCCCGGATTGGACGTGGCCAGGAGAATGCGACGGAGCAGGGCTTCAGGCTTCTGCGTCGGATGGGCTTTCTTGCCGGACCCATCTTTCAGCCGCTCACCGCCCGTGCAGAGGGGGATGGTCCAGTCAGACCGCATCTGCTTGTCATCATTGAAGGTTTTCAGGGCGTCATAATTGAAGGTGACCTTGGACTTCTCCGTCTTCCCGGCCCAGATCAGCGTTTCATGGGCGTTCTGGAAACGAGTGCCCTTGAAGTTCGGCATGGGGTTCGATTTCAACCAGATCACATCGTTCTGGATCCAGAAACCGGCATCCTGCAACACTGTGCCGACGCGGAAAATATTATGATAGGAGCCGATCACCCAGATCGCGCTGTCGGGCTTCAGGATGCGGTGGCATTCGCTCAGCCATTGGTGGGTGAAAAGGTCGTAGGCATCGAAGCTGTCAAACCGGTCCCAATGGTCGGTTACCCCGTCGACCGTGGATTGATCCGGGCGTGTGAGCCCGCCGCCAAGCTGCAGATTGTATGGCGGGTCGGCGAAGACCAGATCGACGCTATTGTCGGGTAGCCGCGACATCACATCGATGCAGTCACCTTCAATAATCGTGTTGCGATGCAGCTCCATAAGCGCGCTCCCGAGCGGGCATATTTACCCGAAACCAAACCAGAATCACCCCTTACGAATCAATTTGGTTTCACAGGTGTTAATCATGTGCGGGGCTGGGGGAGGCGCGCTCAGACATCCAGCGTGAACTGGCCGTTGGGCGTCTCGCGCGGGCGGAAGAAATCTGTTCGCAAGGGGGCACGTGGTGTGTCCAGGCCATGGGTGCGCGCAGCACGGGCAAACCGTTGGGAGATAAGCTTGGCATAGGGGCCGCGTCCCGTGCCGCGCTCGAACCAGCGCGGATCATAATCGAGCCCCCCGCGCATCTCGCGCAGGAGATTGACCACCCGGGCGGCGCGGTCCGGATAATGCTGGGCCAGCCACTCGTGGAACAGGTCCTTGAGTTCATGTGGCAGGCGCAGAAGCACATACCCTGCACTCCTGGCGCCAACCTCGCCCGCCTGGGCGAGCAGGGGTTCGATCTCATGATCGTTCAGGGCCGGAATGATGGGCGCGGTCATCACAGTGACGGGAATGCCCGCTGCGCTCAGCTTTTCGATGGTGCCAAAGCGCAGCCGCGGGCTGGCCGCACGTGGCTCCATCCGGCGCGCCAGTTTTGGGTCTTGCGTGGTGATGGACACGCCCACTCGGGCCAGCCCCAATTCGGCCATGGGGGCGATCAGGTCGATGTCGCGCTCTATGAGGGATGACTTTGTCAGGAGACTGACAGGGTGGCGGAATTCGCAGAGCACCTCCAGCAACGCCCGCGTCAGGCGCAAGCGCTTTTCGATAGGTTGGTACGCATCGGTGTTCACCCCAAGGGCGATGACGCGGGGAATATATCCCGGTTTTGTCAGCTCCCGGCGCAAAAGCTCAGGGCCATTGGGCTTGAAGAACAGCTTGCTCTCAAAATCGAGGCCCGGTGACAGCCCCTGATAGGCATGGGACGGGCGTGCAAAACAGTAGATGCAGCCATGCTCGCACCCGCGATAGGGATTGATCGACCGGTCGAAATGAATGTCCGGCGACCGGTTGAAGGTGATGATGGTGCGCGCCG
>JBCBGZ010000192.1:0-2180 GCA_038526245.1 Pseudomonadota bacterium | reverse complement strand
GATCCGCCCGATGACGGCTTTCAGTCCGTCCGGCTTCTGGATGCGTGCAGCGTATCGTGTGTTGCATTTGTCTCGGAGTTTCTGACGGGTGACGAAGGCAACCTTCCGAATCCAACAAGCGTGCAGGCTCTTGTGGACGCGGATGCACAGTTCACCAGCCCGGACTTCGAAGCGGTAATGCCAGGCCACGACACTGATGCCGCTATTGCTGCCGCCCGTGCATTTTTGAAAGCGCCCGTCTGAACCTATTCAGGGCAGCGCGGGTTGGGACGTTCGCTCAGGCCTTCGAACCGGTCTTCCCAGGCCTGGTCGCGGGTCAGCTCATCGTATTCGCTGGCTGTGTAGAGCGCGAAGCGGCGCACGATGGGGCAGCCATTGCTGTAGCGCCCAAGCGGTGTGGCGACCTCGTCGATATAGCTGAACGTCTCGAAGTCAGCGCGCATGCGTGGTCGCAAGTGGGGGCGGAAACTGGCGACGAGAACCGCATCATCCAGGGCATCGTCCATGGGTACGGCCTCGGAAAAACTCTTCGGGCCGGGATTGCGCCGCCAGGCGATGAGCGGTGGGGCGTCAAGGTCGCGCATATAGTAGTCGAGGCCGTGCCAAACCTCCCGCTCATCCACAAGGATGGCGGTTGCACCTTCGGCCTTCGCTCTTTCGGCAATTTGGGCGGCTGCGACTTCCCATCCCTTTACCCGGCGCAGGGCCTGGTCGAGGCCCAGGGCGGTGGAGAAGCTCGGCGGGGCGGCGAAAAGCGCGGCGAACAGCGCGGCCAGGACGCCATGCAATCCGATGGAGGTCCACAGCAGGCCCGATGGGCGCCATTTTGACAGAAAGCCCACCAGTAAAATGGTGCCGGCGAAGGTCGCCCCAAGGCCGACTTTCAGGAGCCATGAAACATCTGGCGCCAGGAGGAAAGCGGGGCCAATTATGGCGGCCAGCGCAATCCAGAGCCAGGGGCGGGGCTGCGCGCGTGTCAACCATGCGGCGACGAGGACGCTGGCGGCGGGGTAGGCCGTCGCAGCCCAGTTGGCATGGGCGCGCGAGAGCACGGACTGGCCCGCAATGATAACGATGACCGGGATGATGAAGGCTAGCAGCCAAAGGTCGCGACGCTCCCTTTCGCCGGCTGAGGGGCGGATGACAAACGCCCAGATGCCGCCAAGGAGCGCCAGAAAGCTGATCGGACCAAAAACGCCCATCTGATCTTCCAGGAATTTGCCAAGGTTTTCCGGGTTGAGCAGTTCGCCTTCCAGGTTCGCATTGTCGACCGTATGGCCCACGGTGGCGAAGTCATTGGCCGCGTTCCAGAACATGTGCGGTGCGATAAGCGCGGCTGCGATTGCGATGGCGACAAGCCCCTTGGGAGCGAGGACGGAGCGGCGCGTATCGCGGTCCAGCGCCGTGGTGAGCGCAAGGCCGATGAAAAAGTAGAGCATTGCATACTTCGAGAGGAAGCCCGCGCCCATGCACAGGCCCAGGGCCGCGGCGCCAAGCCAGCCCAACGTGCCACCGCGCAGTTTCCACAACAGGAACAGGGCGGTGCACCAGAAGGGCAATAGCACGCCATCCGTTGAAATGACCGATGCGGAAATCACAACGCCGGGCATGAGCGCGTAGCCGATGGCCGCGAACATGCCTACGCGTGGGCTATACATATCGCGCCCAAGCAAGAAGAGCGCAAACGCGGCCACCGTATGCAGGATCGGGGCAGCCAGGCGCACGGCCCATTCCGCATTGCCGAAGAGCGCCGTCGTCGTTCCGATCACCCACGCGATCATCGGTGGCTTTGAATAGTATCCCCACTCAAAGCTGCGGCTCCAGCGCCAGTACTGGGCCTCGTCCGCATAGAGTTCCGCACTGGTTGAAAGCACGCCAATGAGGCGCGCAATCAGCAGGCCGAGTAAGACAAGTCCCACGACAAGGGTGGTGCGCTCGCGCGCTGCATTGGCGGTCGGGGACATGGGGGGGCTTCTCCGCTGGAACCGGCGCGACCCTATTCATAGACGGGTGTGGAATAAAGCCCTTGCAATGCAGCGCGAAATCCGATTTAGGGCGGCTTCCGCAACACAACCTGGGCCAGGTCGTGGCCTAATTCTATTGAGAAGGACCCGGCATGGACTCTTTTGCCTCCCCGGGCCGGACCGAGATTCCGGAAAGCGAGCTCAACGACGAACAGG
>JBCBGZ010000191.1:0-2220 GCA_038526245.1 Pseudomonadota bacterium | reverse complement strand
CACAGACTGGCCATGGCACCCGTATTCCATGTGCGCGAACGTCAGCAAGAGGGGCGTATTCAGATGCACGCAATCAAACTCACCGCAGCATTCAGCCTGGGCGGAGGTGGTCGTGGCCCAGTCTGGACCAGTGAACTAGTCCCCAAAAAGGCTCGGGCAGATATGCTGCATTGCACAATTGCAAGCCAGATATCCTGTTGCGGCGCACAATTGCCATGGTCTGGTCAGGATCTTCTGCGCATATTCAACGTGTGATGAAGAGAGAAATTGCGACCCAGCTTCGCAACGGACATCCGGTGCACCTTCGGCCTTTGCGCCGAGATGACCGTCCGTATTTGGTCACCGGCATAGAGAGCCTTTCAGAGCGCTCGCGCTACATGCGATTCTTCACGTCGGCCCGCGAACTGCCGGCCCATGTCATTGACAGACTTGTAGACGTTGATAGCCGCCTTCACATCGCATGGGGCGCCTTGGATGAGTCCTGCGAAACACCGCGAGCTCTGGGCGCGGCCCACGCTATTCGAACGGGTGATGCGCCCGAGGCTGAACTGGCTTTCGGAATTCTCGATGAGGTCCATTCCCAGGGATTAGCGCGCATGTTGATCGCCGCTGTCGTGTATGATTGCCAGCGCTCCGGAATTGAAACGCTCCACGCAGACACACTCTCCGAAAATCGGAAAGCGGCGCGACTTCTGCGCCATCTTGGCGGTTTTTGCTGTGAGGCCGAAGGCGGCATCTTTAGCTTCAAGCTCAGCGTTGCCGATTGCCTCAATCGCATGAGAACATTCGCGCAACCTGCCCATCTGAAGACCGTTTTTCAGACGCTCGATGCCGAAACGTCCAGAAACGCCGCTTAAACGACGCCTGCCACGACTAAGCCTTTAGAACGGATCGATCAGGCGACCCGCTCGACCATCATGTGCTTGATCTTGGCGATTGCTTTGGCCGGGTTCAGGCCCTTGGGGCACACCTGGGCGCAGTTCATGATGGTGTGGCAGCGGTAGAGTTTGAAGGGGTCTTCCAGGTCATCCAGGCGATCACCGGTAGCTTCGTCACGTGAGTCGATCAGCCAGCGATAGGCCTGGAGCAGGGCCGCGGGGCCGAGATATTTGTCGCCATTCCACCAGTAAGATGGGCAGGACGTCGAACAGGACGCGCACAGGATGCACTCATAAAGCCCATCGAGTTCTTCGCGATCTGCTTCCGACTGCTTCCATTCCTTCTCAGGCTCGGGTGTGTCGGTCTTCAGGAACGGCTGCACATAAGCGTGCTGGGCGTAAAAATTGGTCAGGTCGGGGACCAGGTCACGCACGACAGGCAAGTGCGGCAGCGGCGCGATTGTAATGGTCGAACCGGCGATCTCGTCCCAGCCTTTGGTGCAGGCAATCGTGTTATGGCCACCGATGTTCATGGCGCAGGAACCGCAAACGCCTTCGCGGCAAGACCGACGGAACGCCAAGGTCGGATCGACCTTGTTCTTGATATAGAAAAGTACGTCCAGGATCATCGGACCGCATTTGTCGAGGTCGACCCAATAGGTGTCCCAGCGGGGGTTTCCGCCCTCTTCGGGGCTGTAGCGGTAAACCTTGAACTTCTTGAGCTTCGTGGCGCCTTCCGGCTTTGGCCACGTCTTGCCTGTGGTGAGTTTTGAATTGCGCGGAAGCGTCAACTGAACCATGGCGAAGCTCTGTTCCCTGTTGCTCTAAAACTGACTTATCTGTTTGCGGCCAAAACACTACGGCGAGCGCCGCGTCTGGACGCTATGCCGCACCGATTTACCCGGACCTGCCCGTCTATCCGGCTGGGCGGGCGCCTCGCAGAAATTCACGGATGCCTAAGCTAGAACCGGTCGCTCAACTCGAACGACCGGTTCTGAGGCCGGAACTTGTATTGCAGCGTCAGATCACCAGACCCGAACCTGGATCAATAGACCCGCTTTTTCGGCTCGATGTACCCCACATCATTGGACATGGTGTAGTCGTGGATGGGGCGGTAATCGATGGATACGCGCCCGCCATCATCGACCCAGGCCAGGGTATGCTTCATCCAGTTGGTGTCGTCGCGATCCGCAAAATCTTCCCGGGCGTGGGCGCCGCGGCTTTCCTCGCGGTTGGCTGCCGAGTTAACGGTGACGGCAGCCTGGGCGATGAGGTTGTCGAACTCGAGCGCCTCGACCAGATCCGTGTTCCAGACCATCCCGCGATCTTTCACATCAAGCCC
>JBCBGZ010000190.1:0-2283 GCA_038526245.1 Pseudomonadota bacterium | reverse complement strand
TATACCGGCCCTGTTTTTGAAGCGCAGCTTGAGATGACCACACCGTCAGGCGACCCGATTGGTGTCGGCTCCGTTGGCGGGGGTGGGCGATATGACGACCTCGTCGCGCGCTTCACCGGCCAGAGCGTGCCTGCGACAGGCTTTTCCATCGGGGTCAGCCGACTGATCACGGCGTTGAACACGGCTGAGCGTCCCTTGCTGGATGCAGTGACTGGACCGGTCCTGGTGCTCGCTTTCGAGGCCGACGACATGCCCGACTACTTCGCCCTGGCCGACCGCATCCGCAAACTGGGCGCCCCGGCAGAGGTTTATCTCGGCGGCGCCGGCATGCGCGCCCAGATGAAGTATGCAGACCGGCGCGGCAGTCCGCTCGTTGTGCTCTATGGCGCCGATGAAAAGGCTGCAGGCATCGTAAACATCAAGGATCTGCGAGAGGGTGCAGAGCAGGCCAAGACCATTACCGACAATGAAACGTGGCGCGAGGAACGCCCCGGCCAATTCGAAGTGCCTGTCGAGGATCTGGAAGCCGCCGTCGAAATGGTGCTGAAGCGTGGTCGCGCCCAATGACGCGGCTGTTTGGAACTTCTGAGCTGGATGGGCTGTCCAGCCAATTGCGTGATGCGTTTTCCAAGCCAGAGGCGACCTTCGTGGAAACGCAGGCCGTGCAGCCTTTGACGCCCTACCTGGAATTCCTCGGCGAGTTCTACCGGGACACATTGGTGGAATACAGCTCCGCCGGACAGGATGAGTATTGCCTGCGCCCGGACCTGACCCTTGCAATCGCGCGTGAGGTCGCCGGTGGCGCCCTGGAGCCCGGGCGGCTGTTCTATGATGACCTTGTGTTTCGGGGCGCGCGGCGGGTTCGGCTTGAGGAGGCAGGCGCCTTCGCCCCCCTGCAGCGGCAAATCGGCATCGAAGTGTTCGGCGCGCAAGCCGATGACGCCGCGTTGTTGCTGCAAACCGTTGCTGCCCTGAAATCCGTGGGCGTCGACGACATTCGAATCCATGTCTCCGATGTGGCGCTCGTTTGCGATCTCATCGACGGGTTTGAACTGCATGCAAACTGGAAGCAGCGCCTGAAGCGAACAGTCTCGATGCCAGACGCCTTCCAGCGGGTGAAATCTGCGGCAATGGGCGGAGGCGGCGCGCCGTCGAACCTGTCTCAGGCGCTGTCGGGGCTCTCCGATGAAGCCGCCCGTGCGGCCGTCGAAGACATTTTCGCCATGTCAGGACTGAAGGAAATCGGCTCACGGTCGATGGCCGATGTGGCAGACAGGCTGGTTGCGAAAGCGTCTGAGGCGCGCCAGCCTCTGAATGCGTCAGACGCGGATTTGCTCGCAAGTCTGATGGGTGTCGAAGGACCGTTTGAAACGGCACTCAATGAGTTTGGGGATTTGCTGGCCGACCGGTCCAAGCCAGAGCGGATCGGGGCGCTGGATACCCTTGCGCAAGACCTGGAGGCAGGCGGACTTGCGCTGGACAGCATTCGGTTCGATGCCGACTTGTCTCGCCACCTGAGCTATTATGATGGCTTGATCTTCGAGATATTCGACGCTTCGGGCGAAGTGTTCCTCGGCGGCGGCGGGCGCTATGACGGGCTTGTAAGCAGTTTGTCGAACGGAGTGCGCTCCGTGCCTGCGATTGGTGCGATGCTGCGCCCCGATCGCATTTTGAGCATATTGTAAGAGAGGCTGATCCATTGCTTTCCATTGGCCTTGCTTCAAAGGGACGGATCCAGGACCAGACGTTCGCGTTTCTGGACAAGATCGGCTTGCCCATCAAGAAAACTGGAACCGGGCGCAGCTATGCTGCGGAAATGTCCGGCATTGGGGATGTCAAAGTCTGGCTGTTGCCCGCCGATGAAATTGCCAAACGCCTGCATGCAGGCAAACTCCATGCGGGCGTGACCGGGCTAGATCTGATCCACGAGAACGGAGACCCCGAAGGCCGCGTGGCGCCGTTGGAGCCCCTCGGATTTGCCCGCGCGGATCTGATTGTCGGGGTTCCACAATCCTGGATCGATGTGTCGGACACGGCTGAGTTGCTGGAAGTCTTTTCGGACCTGCGCGCGCGCCAGGACCGGGCGCCAAAAGTGGCAACGAAATACATCAACATCACCAAGCAGGCCTTTGCCGGTCTGGGCATTCGTGACTTTCGACTGGTTGCCGATCCGGGGGCAACGGAGGCGGCTCCGGCCCGCGAAATCGCCGATGTGATCGTTGATATCACCACAAGCGGGGAAACCCTGCGGGCCAATCATCTCAAGCCGCTCATGCCCCCCAT
>JBCBGZ010000189.1:0-2289 GCA_038526245.1 Pseudomonadota bacterium | reverse complement strand
GCCTGAAGCGCCTGCGGCGGCTTCGCGACGGCACTGCCATGACCGTCGCACAGTCGGACGGGAAAGGTGCTCAACAATGCAAAAGTTGGTTCGATAAGGTCCAATGTCTGCCTTATGATGTGACGGACTACGAGAAACTAAATACCGGCCCTCGATGCGGAAAGGTGATCCTGCAACCTTGAGGCACCAAGAATGCGTGCTCCCGCTTAATCCGCAACACATCGCATTCGCCATCAGTGATCACCAGAATAGGCCCGTCCTTCGGAAAGTCCGCCGCTTCGTCGAGCAAGCGAATTCCCGGCATTAGCACCGTTCCACCGCGCCCTTTCATCTGGACACGTTCTAGAAGGGCTTCCGGTTGCAGATAGCCGCTATCGTGAGGTGCTGCATCGCATTGAACCAGACGCACATGGGCCACATCTCGGCTCATGGCGTAGCTTGCAATTGCGCCGATAGCCTTGCCCAGATCGGCACGGCTCATCGAACCGGAGGTATCAACCACTGCGCCAAATGTCCGGGAAGCACGCTGTTCATCCGGGTTGACCCAAGCAGGGCGCGGGATCTCCGGAGTGGCGGATTGGCGGCGGTGCGCTCGTGCAAAGCTGCGCTTCTTTTCGATGGGTGGAAAAAACTGATCGAGCCACTGGGCAAGCTCAACATCCCATGGGATCGGTGGTTGTGAGAGCGCCTTGATTTCTTCAATCAAGCCAGCGGGCAAAAAACCTCGACCGCGACCTAAGTGCAGCTCCAGCCCTTCGGTTAGTGCCCGTCTATAAAACGCATCCAGATCAACGCCACCACCGCGCCACCAACCGGGCGACCGATCTTCGATCATGTCGCACTGGCTGCCATTGAGTGTGCGGGCCTTCTTTAGCTTCCGCTTCCAACGCAGGTCCGAGACGATCCTGTCATAGACTTCCTCTGCCGATTGGCCACGCAACTCGATGTCATGCATATAGCCTAAGGTATCAGGTGGCACGCCAACCCGCATCTCGATCAGCCAATCGTTGATCACGTAGTCACAGGCGATATTCCAAAGCCACGGATCGCGACCCTGCCGCCGTTCGGTATGTCGTAATCCAGCGTGCAGCAGCTCATGCGCCATGACAAACTTCGCTTCATCGTCGGTGAATGAAATCCGGGGGTTCACATAGACTTCTTGCAGAGCATCAGAAATTGCAGCCACCTCGATGCCGAGATTTGCGCAAACTTCCTCATCCTCGATCAGCTCGAATGACGACGCGAGGGCGGCAAGCAGCGGAAACTCGGAGATAACCCAGTTCAGTGCGCGACGAACGATGGTTTCTTTCGTTCTCCCCTCGCCGAGGGTCTTTCTCGCGCCACCGGCGATGTCAATGGCTTGGGAGGCTGCCGCCCGTATGCCACCCGCCAATTGGCTTGCCCGTTGCTTCTGCAGTTTTTCTGACAGTTCAAAATTTTCCGAGAATGTCCAAAAAGGCTGACCCGGTTCGCCCAGTGACAGATGGATCAGCTCTCCCGGAGCCTGAAACTGCGAGAACCGTTCCGCCAGCAAGGCCTCGTCCTCGCGCGGCAAGCCAGTTGGCAAGGATGCCCATTCGCCAGGACGGCTGCCGACACCGGCGAATACGATCATCTCTTCCGCCTTGAACCAACATGCCAGATGCCAGGCAAGCGAGCGTCTGTTGGGGTCAACATGCCCAAGCACGATGTGAAGCGACAGGCGTGCGAAGGCGTATGCCCATTCAGACGGCGTGGCGCGCCGTCGGAGGTTCGGCCAAACCGTGATCATTGGCTCGGACTCCATGCCGACGTAGGCCCAGCGGCTCGGCGGATGACATTCGACCTTCAACCAAGCCTGGTGCGGCAGATCGAGCGCGTGATCCTTATAGGTCAGATCAAATCCCGGCGTTGGTCGAATGAGGGGATGCGCACGGGCCATCCTTAAGCCTCGGTCAATCGCCTTGTGGTTTTCGGCGTATTTCTTGGGTGCTTGACCCACCATCAGTTTCGCCCGGCGACCAACCTTGGCAGATCGCGCGCGATCTCCACCATGAACCAGTCCGGTAGTGCTGTGCCGTCCTCATCTTCAGCGACCACAAGCTGCGCCATTTCAAGTGAAATACGGGAAAGCTGGATCAGGCGATCCTTAGCTGAAAGTAAAAGCGTCCTGGCTTCTCCGCCAAGCTTTTTAGCATCATCTGGCAATTCCTTGATAAGCTGCGCCCTGAACGATTGAACCAGAAAGTAAAGGATGTCGCGTTCTTCCGGAGCCTCTGGCCAGCCTTTTTCACCTTTAAGGATCGCAGA
>JBCBGZ010000188.1:0-2300 GCA_038526245.1 Pseudomonadota bacterium | reverse complement strand
GGGTCCTGCATGCCCACGGCCATGAAGCTCTCGCCGGACCATTCCGACGCCCACCAGTCCCGCGCGCGTTTGGAAATCTCCACGCCCTCCATCTCGGGTGAGACCATGACGAGTTCCGGAAACCGCCGCACGCCGGCTTTATAGCTCTGGTCAGGGAATGGCGCGCCATAGGCCGCGGCTTCAGCGTCGCTCAATATCGGGGTTGCCCGTTGCATCAGTCCGGCGACGTCGAGGTTTGGCTGGCTGGCATTGAACGCCTTCCAGGCATTGAAACCCTCCCCCGGCGACTGGCCCACGGCGATCGCCGTATTCATGACCAGCAACCGATCGAAGCGGTTCGGCATGTCCTGCGGGATTGTCAGCCCAAGGAGCCCGCCCCAGTCCTGGCAGACCAGCGTCACACCACTCAAATCGAGGCGTTTGATGAATTCGACCATCATGCCCCGATGGAAATGATAGGTGTAGACGCTGTCTTCCACAGGCTTGTCGGAGCGACCAAAACCGAGCCAGTCCGGCGCAATGACCCGCGCACCACTCTTAAGGAACACCGGGATCATCTTGCGGTAAAGATAGCTCCAGCTCGGTTGGCCGTGCAGGCAGAGGAACACCCTGTCAGCGTCCTGCGGCCCTTCATCAACATAGGCGACGCGCAAACCTTCATAGCCAGGCAAATCATCGACATAGTGTGACGCATATGACCAATCCGGAAGGCCCTCAAAGCGTGCGTCTGGTGTCCTCAGGGCTTCAACAGGCATGGCGTCCTCCTCATCTTTTCGCCAGAGTGCCCCAGGCAAACCAAGCCGCCAAGGGAGGACACAGGAACAATGGCAAAGGTGCTCGGAATTGGAGGGTTTTTCTTCCACTGCAAGGATATCGACGCGACGAAGGACTGGTACACACGTGTTCTGGGCCTTGAAATCAACGACCATGGCAGCGTGATGTTCAATCACAGCGCGTCCAGCGAAGCATTTGGTCCGGGCGCGCTAACGGTGTGGTCGCCGTTCAGCAAAGACGATGACTATTTTCAGCCCTCAGGCGAGAACCACATGGTCAACTTCATGGTCGACGACCTCACCGCAATGCTGGAGCAGTGCAGTGGCGAGGGGGTACATCCTGTCAAACCGCGCGAAGACCACCCCTATGGCAGCTTCTGCTGGATCCTGGATCCAGACGGCCGGAAGATCGAGCTTTGGCAACCAGGGACACCGCCAGCCGACGATTAGCAATTGCAAAAAAGGCCGACCCCGGAGGATCGGCCTTTTTCATAACCGGTGAAAATAGAGCTTAGTCTTTCGCGGCCGTGTTGCAGCGCTCAAGCTCGCCCTCGTCCAGCGCGCCGCGCTCGGATTCGAAGCTAGCCAGCTTACCGATTTCTTCTGCCACTTTCTTGCAAGAGCGCACGGTGGGATTGCGACGGTCAAGCTCGGCAACGCAAGTCTCGCCCTCGCAGGTCCAAACCGCGCTATTGGCGACGAAAGTCACCCGTTCGGCGACGGGTTCTGCCAAGTTGGCTGTAAAGGCGTTTCCAGCCAGGGCGGGGGCGGCAAAAGCAATGGCGGCGGCGCCAATCATAGCGGTGCGGATCATGGGAGGTTCTCCTGCAGTGATTTCATGACCGAGCCCCATCGGCCCGATGCACGCTTCATATATGATCACTGAACAATCTGTCCAGAATTCATTTTTGTGCAGCCGCGAGGATTGTGGTGCCTTCTGTTCTAGGCATTGGGATTTGCGCCAACAAAAAAAACCTCGAAGGCCGCTCCGGTCTCCGAGGTTTTCAATCGAGGTCCAAAGAAAAAGGTCTAGGCTTGCAGGCCGCGCTTGATCTCTTGCAGGCTCACATGGCGCGGCGAAAACGCTTCCTTCAAGACATCAATCGTTTTCATGGGCTGGGCGTCCCCGCACATAAAAACGTCGAGGGCAGCAAAGCCGCGTTCGGGCCATGTGTGTATGGAAATATGGCTTTCGGCGAGCACGATAACGCCTGAAACGCCATTGTTTGGGGTGAAGATATGAAAGTCTGAACTGAGCACTGTCGCACCCGCGACTTCTGCCGCGCGGATCAGTGACGTTTCAATGTGTTCGGGTTCATCCAGGCGCGTTCCATCGACAATGTCGATAATCAGGTGCGTGCCTGCATAGGTTTGCCCATCCCGCTGGATGAAGAAATCAAGTCTGTCATCCTCATTCTGGTAGGGGGTTGGGCTTGAAGCCGCGGCGACCGGGGAGGCCGTCGCGGCGGGTCCCTGTTCGTCGTTGAGCTCGCTTTCCGGAATCTCGGTCCGGCCCGGGGAGGCAAA
>JBCBGZ010000187.1:0-2341 GCA_038526245.1 Pseudomonadota bacterium | reverse complement strand
AGGCCCGATCCGTCATCCAGGCGCAGGTCGAGCACTGCAAATGCGGGCGGGTTCAGCCGCGCAATATCCTTGGCTTCGCTGGCAGAAGAGACTGCCGACACCAGAAAGCCCCGCTGGGTGAGGGCGCGAGCGAGGCGCTGCAGGAAGGGGCCGTCATCGTCTAGGACAAGGCAAGTGCGGTCTTCCACATCCTTGAGAGACTCATGGAGTGTAACGGTCACGGGGCGGTCGGTGCGAGTAATCTCTGTCATGGGTTGGTTATATAAGTTGGTTTTCCGGTGCTTCCAATCTGGAGCGCGGCCAAAGGGCCTGGACAACCGCTCCCTGGCGCGGCGGTGTTCGGTTTCGGGTGGCGACGCGCCCGCCGCTCTGTTCGATCAGCGTCTTTGCAATGAAGAAGCCAAGCCCCATGTCGCCGCCGCCTTTTTGCGCTTCGCCCCGTTGGGAGACATAGGGCTCTCCGAGTTTCGGAAGCACTTCGGGCGCGAAGCCCGGGCCGTCATCGCTGATCGTCACGATGATGTGTTCACCGGTCCAGCTGATCCGGGCATTGACGGCCGATTGGGCAAAGCTGACGGCGTTTTCGATGAAAGCGCTTAGCGCGTGGAGCGCCTCTGGGCTGCGGCGTAAGGTTGGGGCGGTTTCCTCTCCGCCATCGCCCGGCGATGCGCTGACGTTGAGGGCAACGCCGAGGCCGCGATAGGGCTCTGCAGCTTCGTCCAAAAGGGATCGAACTGGCATGCGCGCATGGACGATATCGCTCGCCTCACGTGCCTCGCCGAGCTGTTTCAGGATGCTGCGACACCGCTCGGCCTGCTCTGCAACCAGGGTTGCGTCTTCCGCCAGCGGATCATCTGGCGGCACCTGGGCGGCCATTTCCCTTGCGACGAGGTGGATCGTGGCGAGGGGTGTGCCGAGTTCGTGGGCTGTCATGGCGGACATGGCCCCAATGGCCGACAGCCTTTGCTCCCGGGCCATGACGACCGATGCCGCATCCAGTGCGCGCACAAGCCGCGCCTCATCCTGGCTCACCCGTAGGGCGGAGACGGCAAAAAAGCTGAGCCCCGTCGCCAGGGCCACCAGATGTCCATACTTGAACAGGTCGGGAAGATCCGGTGGGGCGGCACCAGACCACGGGAGCGGCCATGACGCGAGGATCATCGCGCTGGCCAACACCATGGCCAGCACGGCGAGGAGAGCGGCTTCGTGGGGCCGCAGGATCAATGCAGCAACCGTCACAGGCGCCACAAGCAGAAGCAGGAAGGGATTGGTCAGCCCGCCCGTAAGCGCAATGAGCGCGGCGAGCTGGAATATGTCGAAGGCGAGGTTCAGGCCCGCTTCCCAATCGCGCACCAGACGCTGGCTCGGCAGGAACAGGGTTAGCAACACGTTCAGCCAGGCCGATGCGGCGATCACGGCCAGGCAAGCGCTGAGCGGCAGGGAAAAGCCGAGACCGAAGTAGACAAACAGGACGGCGGCGGTCTGCCCGGCCACGGCCATCCAGCGCAGGGCGATGAACGTGCGCATACGAGTACGCCCCAAGGCCGATTGCGCGCTGCCCAGTCCTTCTGGCGTCAAGGCAAACAGGGTCTCATTCAGGCCCGACTGGCTTTCTTTAGCGAGGTCTTCCATGGGCATACTGTGTGGCAAGCCGCCGCCTGTGCAAAGGGGGGTGTGCAGGCATATCTAAACCCCATGAAAACTGCCCTGCTCCCCGTTGTGATCGCTGCGCTCGCGGCGTGTTCTCCGCCCGGCGCCGAACCGACAGGCGGAGGGGCACAGGCGGGGTGTATGACGCGGGCTTATGCCGATATTGGCGGCCCAATCAGCCTGGTTGACCAAACCGGCGCCGATGTCACCGAAGCGGACTTCAAAGGCACGCCGACACTGGTCTTTTTCGGCTTCACCTACTGCCCTGATATTTGCCCCATGACGCTCTACACGATGGGTCAGGCGATGGACTTGTTGCCAGAGGGCACAACGCGACCGCGCACTGTTCTGATCTCGGTCGATCCTGAACGTGACACGCCCGAAGCGCTTGCGACTTATTTGTCGAACGCCGCATTCCCGGCGGGATCCGTGGGCCTGACCGGGACGGCTGAGCAAATCAAGGCGGCGGCCGATGTGTTCAAAGCGGGGTATGAGCGGATCGAAACACCCGACAGTTTGGCGGGCTATACGATGGACCACACCTCCCTCGTCTACTTGATGGACGAGGACTGGTCCCTGAAGACCTTCTTCACGCACCAGACCGATGCGAATGCCATGGCTCAGTGCCTGGCGGCACATTTGGACGGCTAGCCCTCTCCCTCAACCTGTACGGCGGAGCCCATCCTGGAGC
>JBCBGZ010000186.1:0-2354 GCA_038526245.1 Pseudomonadota bacterium | reverse complement strand
GGATCAAAATCTTGTGCTGCGCACAACCGGCTGCGAATGGTGCGGACGGCCGGGCTTGAACCGGCAAGGCCATACGGCCGACGGATTTTAAGTCCGTTGTGTTTACCAATTTCACCACGTCCGCAGTGATGGGCTGTGTAACGCTGCGCCGTTGGATTGAGCAAGTCCCTGACGGTGCGAATAGGCGTGCTTGCCAAACTCATTTTGGATATTCACCGCACAAAGATACATTCAGGGCGGGGATATCGATGACCTGATTGAGACGCTCAAAGACTTTTAAATCAATAAATACAAAGCAAAAGCGCGGACTGGTCACATTTTGTGACCGGTTCACGCAACGAAAAAGGCCCGCGCAAGGGCGGGCCAATCTCTAAGCTTGATTGCTGGTGGAGGCTTACTTGCCCGCCAGGCGCAGGAAGCGATTGCGTAGGTCCTGGTCGGTTTTGAATACGCCGGTGAACTGCGTCGTGATGGTGGCAACACTCTTATGGTGCACGCCGCGCGTAGTCATGCACTGGTGCTTGGCGTCGATCAGGACGGCCACACCCATGGGGTTCAGCGTGTCAGATATGACATCGCAAACCTGCTGGGTCAGTGTTTCCTGTGTCTGCAAGCGCTTGCAGAAAATCTCTACAACGCGGGCGATCTTTGAGATGCCGACAACCGCATCGGTCGGCATGTAGGCAACATGGGCCTTGCCCAGGATCGGCACCATGTGGTGCTCACAATGGCTTTCCACATCGATGTCCGTCAGCATGACGATATCGTCATAGCCCTGCACGTCCTCGAAGGTGCGGCCAAGCTCTGCAGCCGGGTCCATTTCATACCCGGCAAAAAACTCGCGATAGGCTTTTGCCACACGTTTCGGCGTGTCGATCAGCCCCTCGCGCTGCGGGTCGTCGCCGGCCCAGGCGAGCAGGGTGCGAACGGCGTCCTCAGCTTCTGCCTGGGTAGGGCGTTTCACTTCGTCTGAACGCACGATGATATCTTTCGGTGTAATGGCATCCATGGCCATGATGACGTTTCCTTCTCTGAGGGACGAGGGTCGAGCCGGGGCTTAATCGGGGACAGTTCTGCGCCCTCCCAAAGCCCGGACTTAACGCCCGCCCGAGTTGTTACCCTCAGGGCGACACACTCAAGATAGGCATGAGGCGTGCCGGTTTCCAGCGTGTCGCTGGGGAACGTGTCCCTGTGAATGGCGTTGGCTGATACGCAGTCTCCCGCGCGTCAGTGTTACCATTGCGTGTTACGCACTCGCGCTCCGGTTGGATGACCGGATGTTGGAATTTGTTACAGGCGATCTTGTTTG
This sequence comes from Pseudomonadota bacterium, assembly GCA_038526245.1. Classification (GTDB taxonomy): domain Bacteria; phylum Pseudomonadota; class Alphaproteobacteria; order Caulobacterales; family Hyphomonadaceae; genus UBA5336. The sequence continues at coordinate 1,045 of JBCBGZ010000186.1, read as the reverse complement.
CAGAGCGGATTTCGGCCATCCCCCGCCCCATGTCGATCCAACTCTACAACACGCTCGCGCGCGCCAAGCAGGCCTTTGTCCCCGTCGATCCTGATCGGGTGACGATGTATGTGTGCGGGCCGACGGTCTACAATTACGCGCATATCGGCAATTTCCGCCCGCCAGTGGTGTTTGACACGCTTCTGAGACTGCTGCACCGTAGATATGGCGCTGATTCCGTGGTCTATGCGCGCAACATCACGGACATAGAAGACAAGATCATCATGAAGGCGGTCGATGAAGGCGTGGCGATTGAGGAGGTCACCCATCGTTTCGCCGAAGCCTACGAGACAGATCTTGAAGCCCTGAACGTGCTCAAGCCTACGGTCATTCCCTGGGCCACGGCCCATGTGGGCGACATGATCGACATCATTGATGCGCTGGTGGCGAAAGACCATGCCTACACCGCCGATGACGGTGTTTACTTCCACGTGCCGAGCATGTCGGACTACGGAAAACTCTCGCGTCGCAAGCTGGATGACAATGAAGCCGGCGCCCGGGTTGACGTTGATACCTCCAAGAAAGACCCGGCTGATTTCGCGCTCTGGAAATTCGCCAAGCCCGGCGAGCCCGATGACGCAATCTGGGACAGCCCCTGGGGGCGCGGGCGGCCTGGCTGGCACATCGAGTGCTCCGCCATGGCGGCCAAACATCTTGGCGAAACCATCGACATCCATGGCGGTGGGATCGATCTTCAGTTTCCCCATCACGAGAACGAGATCGCCCAGTCCGAGTGCGCCCATGGCGCGCCCATGGCGAACTATTGGCTGCACAATGGGTTTCTCGACATGGCCGGGGAGAAAATGTCGAAATCCCTGGGCAACGTCGTGTTGTTGAAGGATTTGCGGGCAAATTGGCCCGGCGAGGTGATCCGGTTTGCGCTTCTCTCGGGCCACTATCGTGCGCCGCTCGATTGGACAGATGACCTGCTCACCCAGGCCAAGACGACGCTGGACCGGCTCTATGGCGCATTGCGACGCGTCTGGGCCGAGACCGGCGCTGAACC
>JBCBGZ010000185.1:0-2382 GCA_038526245.1 Pseudomonadota bacterium | reverse complement strand
CCACAAGCGGGGAAACCCTGCGGGCCAATCATCTCAAGCCGCTCATGCCCCCCATTATGCGCAGCCAGGCTTTACTGGCCGCGTCATTGGCACCCGACATCTGGGAGGAAGCCTCGCTCTCTGCGTTGGAACAGGTGATGGACCGGATCGCCAGCCATGGCGACAAACACAAGTTCATTCGGTTTTCCGCGCCCGCCAACGCCAAGGCCTTGTCCGACACCCTCAAGGCGCGGTTCGGTCTCGAGATCGAGCACAGCGTGAAAGGCGGAGAAGCCTCACTCTATGCCAGCGGTGATGTGGCTTTCGACGTGGCGGCCTTTCTTCAGGCAGAAACGGGCAAGACCGTGTCGGTGTTTGATCCCGCCTATCGGCTGGAGCGTCCGAACCCGAAATTCGCAGAGTTCAAGGCGCAACTCAGCCATTGACCACTTTGGGATGGGACAGGCTGACATTGGCGCCAGCATTGCCCCAGGCTTCCCGCTTTCTATAGAGCGTCGATGGCGAGACCTGCAGGGTGTCGGCCGCCTTGCGCAAATTGCCATCGCAGCCTGAGATCACCGCTTCAATCACCTCGCGCTCTATGTCTGCCAGGGGACGCATCACCGCCAGAAGAAGCCGTCGGGACAAGGGCGTTTCGGCGGCCAGGGGCTGCAGGCTTTCCCGCACATTTTGCGCCGCGGCCAATTGCGCATGCACCCCTCCTGGAAACAAGTCCTCCGGCGTCAGCAGGCCAGTTTCTGAAAGGACGACCGCGCGTCGAATGTTGTTTTGCAACTCCCGCACATTGCCGGGCCAGGAATGGTTCGCCAGCGCTTCCAGGGCCTTTGGACTGAAACCGCCATCACTGCGGCCTTCTTCCCTGGCAAATTGGCCCCGGAAATGGTGCGCCAGTTCCAACACATCGCTGCCACGGCTCCGCAAAGGCGGCATGTCCAGCGACAGGATGTTCAGGCGGTAATAGAGGTCTTCGCGGAAGGTCCCGGCGGCGATTTCCTGGGGAAGGATTCGGTTGGTGGCGCAGACAATGCGCACATCGACGATTGTGGTACGGTCACTACCCACCCGCTTGACTTCTCCGGTCTGAAGGAAGCGCAGCAGTTTGGCCTGCAGGGCGATGTCCATCTCGCCAACCTCGTCGAGGAACAGTGTTCCCCCGTCGGCTGCGCGCGCTGCTCCGGTCCGCTCGCTGGCCGCGCCGGTAAACGCGCCGCGGACATGGCCGAAGATTTCTGACTCCATGAGGTCTTTCGGAAGGGCCGCACAGTTCAGCGCCACAAACGGGCCGTTCGCGCGCGGGCTATGCTGGTGCAGCCATTGCGCGCAAACCTCTTTTCCTGTTCCGGACTCGCCCGTAATCAGCACCGGCGCCCTCGAGGGGGCAAATCTCGTCGCCAAAGTCGAAACGACCTGCATGGCACGCGAAGACCCAATCATCCGGACACCAGGAGATTGAGCTGGTTCTGGCGCGGTTGCGGGAACGGAAATCGGCGCGGCGAGGGCTTCCTTGACTGCAGAGCGCAGCCGCGCCGCAGACACTGGCTTGGCCAGAACGTCATTGCAGCCCAGGCGCATGGCGGACACGGCGCCGGACATGGTGCTTTCCGAGGCGACTGAGATGATCACGGTGCCGGCATCGCGCGCGCGGGCCGTCTTCAGGAAGGCTTCCACATCGCCGGGAAAGTTGCTGGTATCCAGGATGATCGCCGCGCACACTTGGCTTTCCATATGGGACTGCGCCTGCGCCTCGCTTTCGGCTTGCAACAACTGGAAGCCCATTGGGGCAAGCGCTTCGGCGTGCAGCCGGCGTGAAGCCGGGTCCTTGTCGATAACCAGAAGAGTCTGATCGGATTGACGGGGCATAGGGCGGCGTCTCCAATGGCTTGGCGGCGCGGCCAGTTGCTCACCGATTGGTTAATTTTCACCTTAAGGTAGAATTTCGGAGGTTTGGTCGCGTTTTGCGAATTGCCGATTGCAGTACGCGTTGCAGAATAAGATACACTTTGGCCGCTTAAGCATCTTGTGCATTGTTTTTATGAGATAAATTCGGAAGACTAAGTCGGTACGGGATTTGAACTGCTGTCGCCATCGGGAATGCCCGATCTGCCGAGGCGGCCAGAACCGGACCAAGCATGCAGCAGCTTGGGCATGGAGTCTCCCACCCCCTAGGACTCCCGCGCCTCGTCCGGCGCTTGCGCCTCGGCAGACTTCCGAGTCCAGGTAATCGGAAACATCAAGCTCTCGCCAAGGCGTTCGGGATGGGCCGGACCGATTTTGCCAAGGCCAATCTCCATGGCGCGATGTCCCAGAGCCGGTTGGGCTGTGTATGTGCCGAACACGCGGTCCCAGACAGACAGGCAGAACCCGAAGTTCCGGTGGTGCTCA
>JBCBGZ010000184.1:0-2429 GCA_038526245.1 Pseudomonadota bacterium | reverse complement strand
GCCATGGCTTCGCTCCCGCGCCTCAGCCGCCCTGGGCATCAAGACGGAAGCGTTTACCATCTCGATTGAACTGGAGCTGCTCTTCCGTCAGTTCAAAACCGACGAGGATTTCAAAGTTGGCGCCAGAGATGGATTCGTCCGCGCGCGGAATCGTTATGCGAGACACTGTCTCGGTGACCGCATCGACCTTGCTATCGGAGAAGTCGGCCTGGGTGGCAAAGCGTTCCTTGGCAAGCACGTTTCCGTTCCGGCGCGTGACGGCAACCCAATAGGTGTAGACGTGCTGGTTGTCGCTGGCATTCGGTCCCTTGCCGAAGGCAAAGTCCAGTTCCAGTTGGGCATAGAGCGGGGCGTCGCCCACATACCGGCAGAATAGGCGGACATCGGTAATCTCGCCGGTATAAGTTATGTTTCCGAAGTTCTCGCCATCTTCGAGTTTCACAACTCGCGCGCTTTCATAAAGCGAGGCCGCCGATGGGCATGGCCCCGCATTCTGGCGAGTATCAAGCGCATCTCTTACGATGGTGTCGCAACCGGCGAGCATTGCTGCGCCTGCAAGGGCCATCAAACCGGTGAAAACTCTGGACATAAAGCTACGCATCCTCTTGCGGCGCCGCATGGGTGAGCGGTCTGCGGGGTGTCATCTGGGCGCCTATCCATGGCCCTCCCAGCCTCTTATATGCCATAGGGTGAGTCTGCAAAGTCACCCGGTGCAGGAGAGCCCCGAATGCAAGCTGCAAAGCGTCCTCTGAAGCTGTTGCTCGCCGCACCGCGCGGATTTTGCGCAGGCGTGGATCGCGCCATCCAGATCGTCGAGGAGGCGCTCGGAAAGTGGGGCGCGCCGGTCTATGTGCGCCATGAAATCGTACACAATGCCCATGTGGTCTCGCGGCTGGAGGCGCTCGGCGCGGTGTTTGTCGATGAACTTGACGAATGCCCGAACGACCGGCCGGTGATCTTCTCCGCCCATGGCGTACCGAAATCGGTACCGGCCGAGGCGGCCGCGCGCGAAATGATCTATGTCGACGCCACCTGCCCGCTTGTCTCCAAGGTGCATGTGGAGGCCGAACGCCACCACCGCGCGGGCAAGGAAATCGTGCTGATCGGCCATGCGGGCCACCCGGAAGTCGTCGGCACGATGGGCCAGTTGCCCGACGGCGCCATGACACTGGTTGAAACGGTGGAGGACGCCGAAGCGTTCGCGCCGCGCGACGCGGCCAATATCGCCTTCTGCACCCAGACGACCCTGTCCGTGGACGACACCGCTGAAATCGTCGCCACGCTGCAGAAGCGCTTCCCTGAAATCGCCGCGCCCCACAAGGAAGACATCTGCTACGCGACCACCAACCGCCAGGAAGCCGTGAAGGCCATGGCGGGCGAGGCCGACCTTGTGCTCGTGATCGGTGCGGAAACCTCATCCAACTCCAAACGGCTGGTCGACGTTGCCCTGCGCGCCGGTGCCAGGGCGGCGCACCTGATCGCAAGCGCTGAGAACATCGACTGGGCCTGGTTCGATGGCGTGGAAACCCTTGGCCTCACCGCCGGTGCCAGCGCCCCGGAAGACCTTGTGCAAGGCGTGATCGCGGCCTGCCAGGCGCGCTTCAACGCGACGGTTGAGGAAGTGACCGTGACCCGCGAAGACGTCGTGTTCAAGCTGCCGCGCGTATTGGCCTGAAGGGTTCCACTTCGCCCGTTTTGACGGCTATCCCGGTATCAATCGCTGGCTTGGTTCGGGCGCGCCACTGACGATTAGAGCTCGAATTTACGCTTGATGCGTTCTGCGCATTCCGCGGCAGTTTGCTTCCCCGTATCGACCACCAGATCGTACTCTACACCCCGATGAACCCTGGGATACTGCCAACGGGCCATTCCGAGCATGCGATCGCCTCGAGACGCCTCCCGAGCCTCTACTTCGTCAAGCTCACAATCAACTTTCACGACAAAGACTTCGTAGGGCGAAAGCACGCTTTGATAATGCTAAATGTCGTTCTCAAGCATCACGTCATCGACGATAGCGGAGAGCCCCGCGTTTGCGATGGCCGCGATGGACATACGCATGGCTCTCATCAGCTTTGCGCCGTAGGGACCGGTCGTGATTTCAATTTCAGGAACACCCTGATCGCCGCTCTGAATAAACTGGAACGCATCTTCATGATTTGCGTACCTCGGCGGCATCATTTCCAGAAAGGCGTCCATCTGAATATGGAGCAAAGGGTGCGTTGCAATGTTCTGCACTGCACGCGCCAAGGTCGACTTTCCCGCGCTGCTTGTCCCGTTGAGCAAAATGATCTTCGGCATCGCACCACCAGTCGCTGACCGTAGCTTGTGTCACAAATGGCCGCGTTTGAGAATCTCAGATGGCCCGAAACCTGCGAAGACGTCGTCTCCAAGTTGCGACGGGTAATGGCCTAAAGGGCAACTCTTGGCCC
>JBCBGZ010000183.1:0-2500 GCA_038526245.1 Pseudomonadota bacterium | reverse complement strand
TGAACGCCTTCAACCGTCCATCGAACGGTGCGGCCAACCAGCGCCATCCAAGCCCAGATCAAGTATCCGAGCAGGCCAGTAACTAGAGGAGATCGAAGGAGAGATTTCATTGTGGGTCGCTTATAGGCCATCGTCTGCCTCTGGCCAGCCATGCCAATCATGTGATTCACAGCTATGGTTAACCGCTAGTCGACGCACAGCGATCAACTCAAGTCATACTCTTCAGCACAGTTTATCGCGTTCGCGCTATGGCTGAACCTCAAGCATTGCGAAGAAATCGCGATTGGGGCGAAGAAAATGAAGTATCTCCCGGCGATCAGCCTCGGCCTGTCCGTTATTCTCGGCGTTTTGGCGTTTTTTGTCTTGCGTATGGAACCGGCCAAAACAGAAACCGTAGAACCCAACCCGGTTCGCGAAGTGTCTGCAGCCGCTCCCGTCCAAACCGTCTCTGTCCTGGTTGTCAGTGAAACGGTTGAGATGGGCGCACCGGTCTTGCCGGAGGCTGTCGAAACGCGGGACTGGCCAAGTGACCTGGTGCCCGAGGGCGCACTTATGGCCATGCGAGATATCAGAAGTGCCACTGGTGAGCCTCGCTTTGCCCAGGTCGAACTGATGCCCGGAGAGCCCTTGCTGGCGACGAAGATTGCCGACACCCCGCCACGCAGAATGCTGTCTCGCGATATTCCCGCGGGATACAGGGCCGTCTCGATTAGCGTAACCAACGTTACCAACGTTGCAGGCTTCGTATTGCCCGGAGACCGGGTGGATATGATGGCGTACATCCCCGTGCCCGGCGCAACGGGACCAGACGCCTTCCGGGCGCGCCCCCTTGTAGAGAACGTACTCGTTCTTGGCGTCGACCAATTTATGGGGGCATCTGTCGAAGGTGCAGTGCCCGCAAGTCTCGTAACGTTTGCTTTGAAACCCGATGATGCCCAACGGATTACGGCGGCTGCCCGCGAGAGCCGGATTGGTCTCGCCCTCATCGGTCAAGCCGAAGTCGACGCTCAGGAAGCAGATGAAACAAAAGACGCTGAGGAAGTCACACCGGTTGCGGTCCAGCCTGCACCAAGGCCCCGCCGACGTGCGCCGGTGCGCCGGACCGCGCCTGTGCCTGCGCCTCGCCCGGAGACAACCCAGGTCCGCGTTGTGCATGGCGCCAACGTCGCGACGGTTACAGCACCCGTGGAGGAGGAACCGGCACCGGTCGACCTGATGAAGGGGGCCGCTCAATGAGACACGTCATAGCTGCAGCTATCGCACTGATTGCCCTGCTTTTTGGTCAAACCGCCCACGGCTGGACCGAGCTGAAGGCTGAGGACGGAGCCCCTGTCCTGACCCTTGAGAAAAGCCGATCAACTGTGGTGCAAACCGATCAACCGTTTTCGATGATTGTACTGTCCGATCCCTCCATTGCAGAAACCATGGTGACCACGGACCGGTCCTTCCTTGTACGCGGTCTTCAGCCAGGTGACACCACGATCCTGCTTTATGGCGACGAGGGTCAGTTGGTGGAGATGATCACACTCGACGTCACCATGGGGCTTGATGCCCTTCGCCGCGACCTCGACAATCTGCTGCCTGGAGAGAAAATCACAGTGTATCCCGTCCATGACGGCATCTTTCTGGATGGCCGAGTGACGACGGCCGCGGCAGCGGACATGATCCTCCAGGTCGCCGAGCGCCATATTCCAGGCGGCGTCGCAAATGGGCTGACCATTCGCGAGAGCCAACAAGTGATGCTGGAAGTCCGCTTTGTGGAAGCGGGCCGCGATATCGTTCGCGAGATCGGGTTTGGCAATCAGTTCGACGCCAATGATGCAGCCGGAAAAACGCCGGGCGGTTTGCTCTCGGGCCTCGCGGGGAAGACCGTTGCGACTTTTACAAATGTTGGCACCGAAAACATCGACATAACCCTGAGCGCGCTAGAGTCCCGTGGGATGATCCGCACGTTGGCTCGCCCGAACCTGATATCCATGTCGGGGGATAAAGCGAGTTTCCTCGCTGGAGGTGAGATTCCGATCCCTGTCGCCACGGGCGAAGGCAATGTGGCAATCCAGTTTCGGCAATTCGGTGTGCAACTCGAGTTTCTGCCAACTGTTCTCGGTGATGGAGTGATCAATCTTGAAGTTTCGCCGGAAGTCAGCGCGCTCGACACACGCAACGGTGTGCGCAGCGCGGGTGTAAGTGTCCCGGCACTATCGGTGCGCCGGGCACAGACCACGGTGGAGCTCCGCGACGGTCAGGCCTTTGCCATTGCGGGCTTGCTGCAAGACAGCTTCGAAACAGATGCTGCCAACACGCCGTGGATAGCAGAGATTCCCATACTTGGCGCCTTGTTTTCATCGCGCCGTTACCAGACCCGTGAAACCGAACTCGTGATCATCGTGACGCCGCGGCTGGTTCAGCCCGCCCCCCATGTGAACGATATTGCGACCCCGTTGGATGCGTTTGAAGAGCCGACGCCCGCAGAAATCTTCCTTGAGGGCCGCACGGTCGC
>JBCBGZ010000182.1:0-2527 GCA_038526245.1 Pseudomonadota bacterium | reverse complement strand
GTGGCGGCACAAGGCCCAGCGCCACGGCTTCAGTGAAGACCGACACCATCAGCGCCAATTCCGGCCTCTGCGCGCTCGCCTTTACTGCGCATATGACCCTGCTGGGGGGCGTCGGCTTCAAGCAACTGGCGCAGCTCAATCATGAAGCCGCCTGTGCGCTGGCTGATGCGCTCGAGGCCATCGACGGCGTGGAAATCCTCACACCGCGCTTCTTCAACGAGTTTGCCTTTCGCACGCCTGTGAACGCCGAAGCCGTCCTCGCCATGCTGGACGAGCGCAGCGTCATTGGCGGTGTGCGCGCCTCGCGCCTGATGCGCGGCGCCGGTCTGGACGACGTGATCATCTGCGCAGCGACGGAGTGTACGACCGATGCGGATATTGAAGCATATGTCGCAGCCCTCAAGGAGGTCATCTGATGACAATGAATTCCACTGGCCGTCCGACGGCTCCGGCCCAAATCAACGCTGCGCCCCTGGCTGAGACGGTGTCTGGCTCGCGCGGGCTTCTTCAGTATGAGCCCCTCATTTTCGAGACCGAGCGCTGGAACGGCACGGGTGTCGACCTTCCTGAGCCGAAGGGCAAGACGTCCCGCCTCGGCGGGCTCGCCCGCAACCAAGACGTGGCGCTGCCGGGCCTGTCCGAGCCAGAAGCCGTGCGCCATTATGTGCGCCTGTCCCAGCGTAACTATGCCATCGACCTTGGCTTCTTCCCGCTCGGCTCGTGCACCATGAAGCACAATCCGCGGCTGAATGAGCGCATGGCGCGGCTGCCCGGTTTCGCTGACATTCATCCCATGCAGCCTCAGGCTACGGTGCAGGGTGCACTGGAGCTGATCGATGAGTTGGCCACCTGGCTGAAAACCCTCACCGGCATGCCTGCCGTGGCCATGAGCCCGAAGGCCGGTGCCCATGGAGAACTGTGCGGGATGCTGGCGATCCGCAAGGCGCTGGAGGCGCGCGGGGAGCTGGAGACTCGCAAACGCGTGCTGGTGCCTGCTTCGGCACATGGCACGAACCCGGCAACAGCGATCCAGTGCGGCTTCGAGGTCGACGAGATCAAGGCCAATGCCCGCGGCCGGGTCGATATGGACGAGCTGCGCGAGAAACTGGCCGACCCCAGCGACATTGCCGGTATCATGCTGACCAATCCCAATACGTGCGGCCTGTTCGAAACCGACATTCGCGAGATTGCCGATCTGATCCACGAAGCAGGCGGTTACTTTTACTGCGACGGAGCGAACTTCAACGCCATTGTCGGACGGGTGCGCCCGGGTGATCTTGGCATCGACGCGATGCACATCAATCTGCACAAGACCTTCTCCACGCCCCATGGCGGCGGCGGGCCGGGCTCTGGCCCCACGGTCCTCTCCGAAGCCCTGGCGCCCCATGCGCCGGTGCCGTTTGTGGTGTGTGACGAAGACGGGACGTTCCAACTGATCGAGGAAGACCGCCGTGAAGCAGAAATGAGCTTTGGCCGCATGGTCGCCTTCCACGGCCAGATGGGCATGTTTGTCCGCGCCCTGGCCTATATGCTGAGCCACGGGGCAGACGGGCTGAAACAGGCCGCTGAAGATGCGGTGCTGAACGCCAACTATGTCCAGGCGCGGATGAAGTCTGTCATGACGCCGGCGTTTGACGGATACTGCATGCATGAGGCGCTTTTCTCCGATGCGTTCACAGCAGAGGGCATCGAGACCATCGATATCGCCAAGGCGATGATCGATGAGGGCTATCACCCCATGACCATGTACTTCCCGCTGGTGGTCCATGGCGCGATGCTGATCGAGCCGACGGAGACCGAAAGCCGGGCCGAGCTCGACAGGTTCTGCGACGCGCTGGACAGTATAGCCCGGCGCGCGGCAGAGGGGGATAACGCCCTGAAATCCGCACCCCATCACGCCCCGCTACGGCGTCTGGACGAAACCCGCGCAGCTCGCAAACCCGTCCTGAAGTGGACAGCGCCGCCCGAAGGCGCGGCCGTGGCGGCCGAGTAAACCGCTACCAGATCCGCGCGGCGATCGGCGAAGGACGGGGCACGTGCGTTCCGTCCTGAAAGGCGCTTTTTCTCCATCGGCTGAATGCGTTCATCAGGGGGCGCTCAACCAGCGTGTAGGTGAGCCCTGCGACTAGGAGGACAGCGGGCAGGGCAACGAGCGCGAAGAACGGGCCAGCTGCGATGGCCGGCAGGACCCTCGCAATCGCCGCCAAAACGAGAATGTGGCTGAGATACAGCGCATAAGACCAATCTCCGACGACCGACAGGCTGCGCGAGATGGGCATCTTTCCGTCGGCATCCAGGCTGGCAAAGGCGTACACCAACAGGGCGCAAGGCGGACCAAAGGCGATGACGCGGCCCCATTCGAGCACGAAGGACGACCAGTTTTCTCCCGTCACAACGCTGAATTGGTGCCCTTGCAGAGCAATCAATCCGCCCGATAGGGGGCCTTGTTCTTCTGCGGGCAGGATAAAGACCAGCACCGCGACCAGCCAGACCACTGCCACAATGGAAAGCGTTGCGGGCGCAATCC
>JBCBGZ010000181.1:0-2538 GCA_038526245.1 Pseudomonadota bacterium | reverse complement strand
TTGTGGTGCCGGGGCGGTTGCACTCGTCACGGTCACAAACAACGTCCTGGAACGTTTCTTCGCCTGTTTCCTTGTTGACCAGCTTCATCCGAGTTTCCAGCGGGGCAATCTCTTCGGCCATCTTGCCGCTTTCCTGGAACGCGGCGGTGCGCTTCTGGCTCTCGGCTGAATACTCGTCCTGATAGTCGCGCGAAACGTTGTACCGGTCCGCCACGATTTCGGCGGTCTCGATCATGGTCATCCAGATCGCCGGCCACTCCGCCATAAGCTTGTCTTCGGTGTAGCGGTGCATGTTCATGTGGCCCGAACGTGAGACGAGCGACAGGCTCTCCACGCCGCCGCCAATGGCAACCGATGCGCCTTCATTGATAACCGTGTGGCAGGCGTTTGCGATGGCCTGCAGGCCAGAGGAGCAGAAGCGGTTGATGGTGGCGCCGGCTGTCGTCGACGGGCAACCGGCCCAGAGCGCTGCATTGCGCGCCACATTGTGACCGGTCGCGCCCTCGGGCTGGGCACTGCCGAGATAGACATCTTCCACCTCAGCGGCCTCAATCCCAGCGCGGGAAATGGCGTGCTTGATCGCATGTCCAGCCATGGTGATGCCATGGGTGTCGTTCAGGGAGCCGCGGCCAGCCTTGGCGAGGCCGGTGCGGGCGGTGGATACGATAACGGCTTCACGCATGGGTATTACTCCTCCTCGTGGGCACTTTCGGCCCGTTGAATTCCCAATCACACATACAGAAGGGCGCAAGCGCTGGCCAGTGATCCCGTAACGGCAAGGCGCGGTTTCGCTTCACGTTTTTTTGGGCTAACCAAACTGATCAACCCGGCAAAGCGGAGGGCCTGCCAGATGTTTCAACTTTTCAAGTTCGCGCTCGACAAGGGCAAGGAGCTATTCGACGGCAAGGATGATGATGACACGAAAGCCGTCGCCATCCGCAAGGAAGTCGAAGATCTTGGCCTGGACGACGCCGTGGAAGACGATTTCCGTGTCATCGTTGAAGGCGAAAAAGTGAAACTGGAAGGCAAGGCGCCTGACCAGGAAACCAAGGAGAAGATCATTCTCGCCGCTGGCAATGTAACCGGCGTCGCGGAAGTCGAAGATGCTCTGGAAGCGTCCGAGACGACCTTCTACACGGTGAAGTCCGGTGACACGCTGTCGAAGATTGCAAAACGCTATCTCGGTTCAGCGCGGCTTTATCCGGAAATCTTCGAGGCGAACCGCCCGATGCTGACCCACCCGGACAAGATCTATCCCGGACAGGTGCTTCGCATCCCCGGCACGAAAAACGCCTGATCTATGCTATGCTCCTGGCTGTCGGGCGCGTCCGGCAGCCAAGGGTGTTTCCCCGTGATGGGTACCGCGCCCCTTGGTCCAAAAGGGAGCTGAAATGCGAAATCACGATCTCACCCGCGAATTCATCCACCTCGGCCTCGGCGCGACAGCCGTGTCACAACCCGCCTTCACCGGTATGGACTGGTACGAAGGCTATGGCGCACGCCACGGCGCCGATGGCAAGGAAGGCCGGCTGGTAAGCCTTCATACGTTTTCTGCGCCCTGGGACTCCTGGGAGATGCACCCGGAAGGCGCAGAGGTGGTCGCATGCGTGGCAGGCCGAATGACACTCATTCAAGAGCTTCCCGACGGCCAGACTGAGCGCGTCGAACTTGGCCCGAACGAATATGCCATCAACCCGCCCGGCGTCTGGCACACCGCCGATGTTGAGGGCTCCGCAACAGCCGTGTTCATCACCGCTGGAATCGGCACAAAGCACCGCCCAAGATAGCGCCCATTAAGCGCAGCAAGCAGGCCGCGCTTTCGCTTCCTTTTTGTTTTTCCCGTCAAAGGCGTCCCGCGCAGCATCCTCGCCATAATCGGTGGTCTGGCCGCGGGTGTGGAACGTTTCCCAGCGCAGGCCACCGGGATCGGTCACCCAGGTCTTCTGGCTGTTCGCATAGCAGCAATGGGCGTCTGGTTCGTCAAATGTCGCCTCTCCGGCTGACTTCAGACGCGCTGCGATCTCTCCAAGACCGGCGGCGCTGTCAGACTCCAACCCCACATGGTCGACCCCGACCTTACCGCCGCAATGGGTGGAGATCACGAAGTTCACAGCCGGATCCTCAAGGAACCACTTGGCGTAATCATCGCGCGTGAAGCTCGGCGCCTGGCCAAACAGTGTGGTGTAGAACGCGGTGGACTTCGCCACGTCTTCCACGCCGACATGGATGTGCATTCGGGTCATTTCAGGTCTCCTTCTTGGGGGAACAGCAGGATGTTGCGAGGGATGCGAGCGGCTGAAGAATTTCGGGACGTCCAGCACAACAGTCTTCCATCAGGAAACCGATCAGGTCGCGCATGCTGGCAAAGTCCGCCCGGTAAATGATGGACCGGCCCTTGCGCTCACCCGTCACCAGGCCGGCGCGAGACAGCACCGCCAACTGGGCCGATGCGGTGGTGAACGCCGTGCCGTTTACTGCGGCCACGTCGCCAGCCGCCATTCCATCCGGGCCCGCTTGGACCAGACTGCGAAAGAGCCC
>JBCBGZ010000180.1:0-2553 GCA_038526245.1 Pseudomonadota bacterium | reverse complement strand
GCCTAACCCGCCGCCTTCGCCGCCCTTTTCCGCTCATGGGGGTCGAGGTATTTCTTGCGCAGGCGGATGCTTTCCGGCGTCACTTCGACCAGTTCGTCATCGGTGATGTAGGCGAGGCTGCGCTCCAGCGTCATTTGCAGGGGCGGGGTCAGGCGCACCGCTTCGTCCGTGCCCGAGGCGCGCACGTTTGACAGCTTCTTGCCCTTCAGCACGTTCACGTCGAGGTCGTTGTCGCGGGTGTGTTCGCCAATGATCATGCCCTGATAGACCTTGTCGCCAGGGTGGATCATCATCGGGCCGCGATCTTCCAGGTTCCAAAGCGCAAAAGCCACCGCCTCGCCCTTGTCCATGGCGATCAGCACGCCAGTATGGCGGCTGCGAATCTGGCCCTTGTGGGGGGCATACTCATGGAACACCCGGTTCATGATCGCCGTGCCGCGCGTATCGGTGAGCAGCTCGCCCTGGTAGCCGATCAGCCCCCGTGTCGGCGCGTGGAACACCATGCGCGTGCGGCCTGCGCCCGACGGCTTCATCTCCAGCATCTCGCCCTTGCGCTCGGACAGTTTCTGCACCACCGCGCCGGAATGCTCGTCATCCACATCGATGACCACTTCCTCGATCGGCTCAAGTCGGCCCCCGGCATCGTCTTCCTGGAACACCACTTGCGGGCGCGACACGCCGAGCTCGAAGCCTTCCCGGCGCATGGTCTCGATCAGCACGGCCAGCTGCAATTCGCCCCGGCCTGAGACGATAAAGGCTTCCGCCTCGGCGCTGCGTTCCACCTGCAAGGCGACGTTGCCAGCGGCTTCCTTCTGGAGCCGGTCCCAGATGACACGGCTGGTGACATGCTTGCCTTCGGTTCCCGCCAGGGGGCTGTCATTGACGCGGAACGTCATGGAGATGGTGGGCGGGTCGATGGGTTGGGCTTCTATCGGCTCGCTCACGGATGGGTCGACCAGCGTATCGGCCACATTGGCCTTGGTCAGGCCCGCCAGGGAGACGATGTCACCAGCCACGGCTTCTTCAATCGGCACGCGCTCCAGGCCGCGGAAGGCGAGCACCTTGGACACCCGCCCCTGCTCCACCAGATCGCCGTCGCGCGACAGGGCCTTGATCGACTGGTTCGGCTTTACAATGCCCGAAGCGACGCGCCCGGTGAGGATACGGCCAAGGAAATTGTCCGCGCTGATCGTGGTCGCCAGCAGGCGGAACGGGCCATCATCCACCTTCGGTTCGGGCACATGGGCGGTCACCATCTCAAACAGGGCGTCCATATTGTCCGTGGGGTTTTCATAGTCCGTCGACATCCAGCCATTCTTGGCCGAGCCATAGAGGATCGGGAAATCGAGCTGCTCGTCCGTGGCGTCCAGATTGGCAAACAGGTCGAAGACTTCATCGATCACTTCGTCAGGCCGGCTTTCGGGCTTGTCGATCTTGTTCACGGCCACGATAGGGCGCAGGCCCACCTTGAGCGCTTTGCCGACGACGAACTTGGTCTGGGGCATCGGGCCCTCAGCCGCGTCCACCAGAACAATCGCCCCGTCCACCATGTGCAGGATGCGCTCAACCTCGCCGCCAAAGTCTGCGTGGCCGGGCGTGTCCACGATGTTGATCCGCGTGTCGCCGAACACAACGGAAGTGGTCTTGGCCAGGATGGTGATGCCGCGCTCGCGCTCAAGATCGTTTGAATCCATGGCGCGCTCGGCCACCTGGGCATTCTCCCGGAACGTGCCGGACTGCTTGAGCAGTTCATCGACGAGCGTGGTCTTGCCGTGGTCAACGTGGGCGATGATGGCAATGTTGCGAAGCTGAGTCGGCTCGGTCATGGGCGCGCTTTCTGGGAGGCGTATTTCTTTGTGTTGCGGCGCACATACACGGGGCCGGGGGCCGCGGCTAGGGGGCGTGTCAGAACGCGGTGTAGCGCGGCTTGCCGGTTGCGGTTCGCAGTTCAGCTAGGTTAAGGCGCGAACGCAATTTGGAGTGGCTTTTCATGTGGTTGAAAATCGGACTGATCGGGGGGCTCACAGCCGTCTTTGCAGCTCCGGCGGTGGCCAAGGGACCGAGTGTGTATCTCGATATCGCTGCAGGCAGCGCCCTGATCGACCGGGGCGAGGAGTTGGCCGAGACCGTGGTGGAGACCGCAATCGGTGTCGAGCAGGCCTTCGGGACCGGTACAGTCTTCGCGGAGATTTACCGCATCTCACCGGTGGGTGGCGACAATGACGCCTTCGCGGAGGAGGTCGATTTTGCGGCGGGCTATAGCTTCGAAGCCGGCGGCCAGGACATCACGCTCGGCGCGGCCTATCTGACGTTTCCGGGCGCGGGCGAAGACAACAGCCTGGAACTGACGGGTGAAATTGCCTTCAACGGCGCCTTCAGCCCGCTCATCTTTGGCTTTTACGATGCCGACTTCGAGATCTACGGCTTTGAAGCGTCAGCCGGACCAAGCTGGGACGTTGGCAACTGGGAAGCCTACGCCCTCGCCCGCCTCGGCACCGTGCAGCCCGACGAAGACGCAAGCTGGACCTATTATGGCGCGGAGGTCGGCGCGGC
>JBCBGZ010000179.1:0-2640 GCA_038526245.1 Pseudomonadota bacterium | reverse complement strand
CAAGGCACGGGGCAGCGCCGAGCGCGTAGTAATCGCCCCACCCCTCCGGCCGCGCGCCGCCGATGTCGCGCGCTTTCCCCACGATGAGCCCGGTTTCCTCAAATGTCTCGCGAATGGCGGTCAGTGCAAACGACCGTGGAGTCCGCCGACACTTGATCTGAAGTTTTGCAGCTGTCTTCGGATGCAACTCGGTCAGGCTGGGCGCTTTCCCATCCTGGGGATCAACGCGGCCACCGGGAAAGACATATTTGTCCGGCATGAAAGCGTGTTTGCCAGATCGCTTGCCCATCAAGATCCGCGGTTGGCTCTCGTCACGGCGCAAAAGGATCAATGTGGCCGCGTCTTTTGGCCGAGGGCTCGGACGGCCACGCTCAACCACATCGCCCTCATCTTCCTTGTCATACGCCGATCCCAGCATCTTTTCTGCCATCACCGGCCCCGCTTCTTACCACGCATTCCAGGCTTGCCACGCGGCGCCACACGTTTTCCGCCGCGACGACGATCTTGCTGCTCGGGCAATTTCTCCCCCTTTGCCCTTGGCTTGGGAGGAGACAACATCTCGAGGAGCAACCCACCCTGCAGCGGCGCGACTTCGCGCAGCCGTACAGACACAATCTGTCCGAGACCGAAATGCTTTCCTGATCGGCGCGCCGTGACCCGCATGGCACCCTCATCAAATACCCAGAAATCATCGGAAAGGCTCGAGATCGGGACAAACCCATCGGCTGCGGTTTCCGCGAGACGGACAAAGAGCCCGGCTTTGGTGACGCCTGTGATACGGCCTTCGAAGTCGGCCCCGATACGGTCTTCCAAAAAAAGAGCGAGGTAGCGGTCTGTGGCATCACGCTCGGCGGCCATGGAACGGCGCTCGGTCTCCGTTATGTGGCTGGCGATTTCTTCAAGCCGCGCCGCGCTTTCTTTTGCCAATCCTTCCGGTCCAAGGTCGAGCGCCGAAATCAGTGCCCGGTGGACGATCAAGTCTGCGTAGCGCCGGATCGGCGACGTGAAATGGGCGTATCGCGCAAGGTTCAAGCCGAAATGGCCCAGATTTTCCGGCGCATAGACCGCTTGGGCTTGGCTGCGCAGAACAATCTCGGTCACCACATCGGCCGTGTCCGATCCTTCCGCATCCGAAAGCAGACGGTTGAACCGATGGGTCTGGGGCCGCTCTCCGAGGGACCATTTGATATCCAGTGTGCGCAGGAATTCTGCCAGTGCTGCGAGTTTAGCGTCCGACGGCTGGTCGTGGACCCGGTAAACCAAAGGATGGCGCGCCTTCTCAAGGCTTTCTGCCGCCGCCACATTTGCCTGGATCATGAACTCTTCGATCAGTTTGTGGGCGTCAAACCGTTCCTTCACGGCGATCTGCCGGATGGTGCCATCGTCAGCAAATTCGATCCGGCGTTCTGGAAGATCGAGTTCCAGCGGCCCACGCGTCTCCCGCGCTTTCTTCACCGCATCATAGGCTCCCCAAAGCGGGCGCAGAACGGTTTCTAACAATGGCGCCGCGCGATCGCTTGGTTTGCCGTCAATGGCCGTTTGAGCTTCGCTATAGGAGAGGCCCGCCGCCGACTTCATCATTGCGCGAAGAAATCTATGGCTCCGCTTCGTGCCGCTCTTGTCGAACTCCATTTCGACAGCAAGGCAGCGCCGGGGCTGACCTTCTTTCAAACTACAAGCATCCGCAGACAGCTCGAACGGCAACATCGGCACAACCCGGTCTGGGAAATAGGTCGAGTTGCCCCGCTTGTACGCCTCGCGATCAAGTGCAGAGCCTTCGGTCACATAGGCTGCCACATCGGCAATCGCGACAATCACACGCCACCCGTCGTCGAGCGCTTCAGCGTAGACCGCATCATCATGGTCTCGCGCATCGGCGGGGTCGATGGTGATGAGGGGAAGCTGGGTCAGGTCCTCACGCTCGGTCGGCGCAGGTTTTCCGTCGCGCGCCTGGGTCAGGGCGGCTTCCGGAAACTCCGTTGGAATGCCGTGGGCGTGCAAAGCGATCAGGCTGGCAGCACGCGGGTCGCCGGCCTGGCCAATCACCTCGATTACCACGGCCCGTTTCGGCCCATACCCGCGGGAGACTTTCGGCTTGATCAGCACGAGGTCACCATCTTCGGCGCCCTGACTGTCGCTGCCTTCTATGAGGAAATCGTACTTGTCGCGCCGGTTCACGCTTTCCACGCGTCCGCCATGGCGATTCTTCGTGAACAATCCAACCACGGGTTGGCTCTCGCGCTTATCGATAACCTTGATCGTGAGCGCTTTCAGTCCAGCCGGGGTATCTGCAATCCTGCAAACCGCTCGGTCCCCCACTCCTGGCGCGCTTGCCGAAGACGCGCTTCGGCCCTTTCCGCGCTTTGCGGCGCCGCCATACACCAAGTCGGGCCCGAATGGTCCGTCCTGGCCAACGGCCTTACCGATCAGGTCACCGTGCTCATCTATTCGCAAAAATTCGACAAGCGTGGTGTTCGGTAGCGTCTCAGGCTTTGTGTATCGCTTGCGCGAGACCTGCTTCACGTCATCGCCCGCTTCCAGCTCTTTCAGCACAGCGCGCAGCCGCGCGCGCCCCTCGCCCTTCACGTTCAAGCCCTTGGCAATTTCTCGCCGCGTCGTGATGTGTGGATTGGCTTCAAG
>JBCBGZ010000178.1:0-2651 GCA_038526245.1 Pseudomonadota bacterium | reverse complement strand
TTTGTGGAGCAATTGTCGGGCGAAAGCAGCGATGCGCTGGGAGATGGCTACCAGATCGAGCAAGCCAAGATCGCCATTGGATCGGGCGGATGGACGGGCAAAGGCTTTCTGGAGGGAACCCAGACCAAGCTCGACTACATTCCGGAACAGCACACGGATTTCATTCTCACGGTTCTGGCTGAGGAACTCGGCTTTGTGGGCACGACGGCCCTGATGACAGCCTGGGCCGTGATCCTGGGCTGGTGTCTCTACATCGCCATGAAGTGCGCCAATGCCTTTGGCCGGTTTGCCGCCGCCGGGGCCGTGGGCATGGTGGCGTTTTACATCGTCTTCAATGTCGGCATGGTTCTGGGGCTCTTGCCTGTTGTGGGGGTGCCGATGCCATTGGTCTCCTATGGTGGCACCGCCATGTTGACGGTGATGAGCGCCTTCGGCGTGGTCCTGTCAGCCCATGTCCATAAGGGCGAGACCCTTGCGCGCAGCGGCGTGATCTGAGGCAAGATCAGCCCGACAATTGCATTTTTGTGAACCCTGCTTAGTGTCCGCCCAAACGCTTGGGAGGAGATACGGGCATGGCCGCAATTGGCGGAAAGACAGAGCATTGGGGCTCGCGCTTCGGCTTCATCATGGCGGCGGTGGGGTCGTCCGTCGGGCTCGGAAACCTCTGGCGCTTCCCCTTCACGGCCGGTGAAAATGGCGGCTCCGCCTTCATCATTATTTATCTGGCCTGCGTGATCCTGCTCGGTCTGCCCGTGCTGATGGCCGAATATGCCATCGGCCGGAAAGGTGAGCGCTCTGCCATGGCCGGCATTCGCCATATCGCCGAAACAGAGGGGAAGTCCGGCCTCTGGGTCGGGATGGGGTGGCTTGGTGCGCTGGCGTCCCTTGGCATCTTTTCCTTCTACATCGTCGTGGCCACTTGGGTGTTCGATTACATCCCCAAAGCCTTTAGCGGTGACTTCGCCTCCATGGCAGGCGATGCTGAACTCCTCCGCGCTAGCCTCGGTGCGACGGCTGCGTCGATCGCTGACCAGATTTCCTCGGTGAAACTCAACGACACCTGCGCTTTCATCAGCGCTGAAGGGTTGATCACGCAGGTTCCCGATGTGGATGAGAACGGCAACGACATCCTGCGGGACATTACGACAGGCGATGTCTCGGGCTGCAAGTTCGGCCAAACGACGGCCAGCAAACTGGAAATCATTGGCTATCTTGCGGTTTTCCTGTTGCTCAATGTGATCATCGTTGCACGCGGCGTAAAAGGTGGCATCGAGACGGCGGCAAAAGTGCTGATGCCGGCCTTCTTTATCATGCTGTTGGGCATGGTCGTGTTTGCGCTGTTCACGGGCGATGCGGGAGCAGCAGCAGCGTTCCTCCTAACACCGAACTTTAATGCCGTGACTTTCGACACCATCCTTGCCGCGGTTGGCCAGGCTTTCTTCTCCATTGGTGTAGGGTCCTGCCTGATGATCACCTATGGCGCCTATCTGGACCGGGAGACGTCCATCCCGGGCTCGTCGCGCCTGGTTGTCACCGCTGACACATTGGTCGCCCTGATTGCTGGTTTCGCGATCTTCCCGATCGTGTTTGCCTTTGGCCTCGACCCCGCCGGTGGCGGCGGCCTGTTCTTCGTCACCATGCCCGTGGCGTTTGGCGAAATGGGCGGAGTTGGCGCGATTGCCGGCGGAGCGTTCTTCACGTTGGCGCTGTTTGCGGCGTTCACCTCTTCGATCTCGCTGTTCGAGGTGGGCGTGTCCTGGCTCGAAGATCGCCCGGAGATCAGCCGGGCCGCCGGGGCGTCTCTGCTGGGCCTGATCATGTTCGGTCTCGGTGTGATGTATGTCTACAATGGGGCCCTGATTGACGTGGTCGACTTCTGGACTGGCTCTTTCATGTTGCCCCTTGGCGGTCTTTTGGTCTCGCTGTTTGCCGGCTGGGTGCTCTCGCGGGAGTCGCTGGCCGCTGAGCTGGGTGAGGGTGGCCTATTGAGCTTTGCACGGATAATGCTGCGCTACGTGATCCCTATTGCCCTGATTGTGATCCTCGTTGCGGGTCTGCTGGGGTAGGGCGGCGATCAGGCCCGCATGGCGGCGATGGCGACCATCGCCCATCCCGCCAGAAGGGCCACGCCGCCGATGGGCGTAATCGCGCCAAACCAGCGAGGCGCACCCAGCGCCATGGCGTAGAGCGTTCCAGCGAAGATCACCGCGCCGAGGATGAAGGCCCAACCGCCCCAGGCCGTGAGGCCGCCGCGCCCTGAAAGGCTGACGGCCAGCGCTGTAACGGCGTGGACCAGGGCGTAAAGCGTCGCCGTTTCCCACCAGCCTTGCTGTTCCGCGCTTAGGCGACCCTCTAGCCCATGGGCCCCAAACGCACCTAGCGCAACGGCGATGAAGCCAAGCAGGGCGGCGATGGCGGTCATTTTATTCCCTCGGCAACGCGTAGGTGACAATGGCATGGCTGGCGGGCGCGCTCGAGCCTTCGCCGCGCATGCCCACTTCTGCCACCGCCAGCGTGCGGCCCAGTTTGATGAGTTTCGCCTCAGCCAAGGCTACCTGGGTGATAAGCGGGCGTAGGAAACTCATGTTCAGGCTGCTGGTGACGGCCATGGGCACAATGCCGATCCGCGTGAAGATGGCGGCATACGTCAC
>JBCBGZ010000177.1:0-2657 GCA_038526245.1 Pseudomonadota bacterium | reverse complement strand
ATGGAGGCGCTTGGACACCTCGCCCAGGATATCTACGGAACATAAGCTGGCTTTCTATCGCGAAGCGCTTGCCGCCGGTGGGAATCGGACCTAGTTTTGCGATCGCAAGTCGGGAGAGTGTGGTCTTCACCACCGCCGAAGGCGCAACCGCCCCGGAAACGCTCAGGCAAATGGACCGTCTTGCAGGTAAACGCTGGAAAGCGGCGGGCTGGCTAGAAGACCAGCGGGCCGCGCCGAAGGAGCAAGTTGGCGATCACCGCGAGAGGGCGGGCCGACGGAATCTCTCAGGCACCAAGACAGCGGGGGCAAGTGTTCCGGCGGGCCAGCAGGCGCGCCAAACTTGCTCTGGATGGTGCCATGGCCAAAGCCGATACTCTCAAGCGTACACCGCTCTATGATCTCCATGTTGAGCACGGCGCCAAAATGGTGCCGTTCGCGGGCTACGAGATGCCGGTGCAATACGGCGAAGGCGTGAAGGCCGAGCATTTGTGGACACGCGACAAGGTAGGGCTTTTTGACGTCTCTCATATGGGACCGTGTTTTCTCTTCCTGAAAGACGGGCTTGGCGAACCCGGAGCCCATGAAAAGATCGCTGCCGCACTCGAAACCCTTGTCCCAAGCGATATTGCCGCGCTGGCGCCTGGCCAGGGGCGACTCACGACACTGCTGAACGAAGACGGCGGCATTCTGGACGACCTGATTGTCACCCGCATGCCCGACGAGAGCCTCCAAGGCATGCTCTACATCGTGGTCAACGGGGCGTGTAAGCAAACCGATTGGGCCTTGATGCGCGATCGCCTGGGCGAGACGGCTGCGTTGCAAACCGCTGACGACCGCATCCTGATCGCTATGCAAGGCCCGGATGCCGAAGCAGTTGTCGCCGGGGTGTTTCCGGAAGCGGCCGCGCTGAAATTCATGCGGTGCGCGCATATTCAACGCGATGGCGAACGGTTCATGGTGACCCGCTCTGGATATACAGGCGAAGATGGCTTCGAGTTTCTCCTGCCTTCCAATGACAAGGGGAGGGAGATTGTCAGGACTTTCCTTGCGGATGAACGCGTCAAACCCATCGGTCTGGCGGCGCGCGATTCCCTGCGGCTGGAAGCCGGGCTCTGCCTCTACGGACACGATCTGGATGCGACGCGCGACCCGGTGGAAGCCGGGCTAGCCTGGACGATCCAGAAATCGCGCCGGGCGCGGGCCGATTTTCCCGGCGCAGATCGTATTCTCACCGCTCTCACCGCTCTCGCCGACGGGCCGGCGGAAAAGCGTGTCGGCATTCGCCCGCTTGAGCGCGCGCCGGCCCGCGAAGGCACCGAAATCCATGTCGGCGGCGAGCGCGTGGGCACTGTAACGTCCGGCGGGTTTGGTCCCAGCGTCGATGGTCCGATTGCCATGGGCTATATCCGCGCCGACCTGGCTGCGCCGGGCACCGAAATTGAGCTGATGGTGCGCGGCAAGGCGCGCCCGGCTGTTGTGGCAGACCTGCCTTTCATCAAACAGAATTACAAACGCTGAGGAGACCCTCCCCATGACCACGAAATACACCAAGGACCATGAATGGGTTAGCCTTGACGGCGACATCGCCACGGTGGGCATCACCAAATTTGCCGCCGAAGCCCTGGGCGATGTGGTGTTTGTCGAGCTGCCTGAGATGGGCGCGACCTATCTCAAGGGCTCCGAAGTCGCGGTCGTTGAGAGCGTGAAGGCGGCCAGTGACGTTTACGCGCCGATTGGCGGCACAATCACCGAGGTCAATGACACCCTCACTGAGGCGCCGGAAACCGTGAACGAGGCGCCCGAGGCTGGTGGATGGTTTTGCAAGATGCGCGTGACCAATGCCAGCGAGATGGATGCTCTCATGGATAAGGCCGCTTACGACGCCCACTGCGCGGCGGAAGGATAGACGATGAGATACCTGCCCCTTTCTCCGGAAGACCGGATGGCGATGCTGAAACGCATTGGCGCGCCGTCGGTGGATGCGTTCTACGAGGACGTGCCCGAAGCTGCGCGCCTGCCGGGCAAGATAGACGGCCTGCCGGACCACCAGGGCGAGCTGGCGGTGGAGCGTCACCTTTCCAACCTGGCGGTGAAGAACCGCACAGCCAATGAAGGCAAGTTCTTCGTCGGCTGCGGCGCCTATAAGCACCATTTGCCGGCGACCGTGGATCACATCATCCAGCGTTCGGAATTCCTGACGACCTATACGCCGTACCAGCCGGAAATCGCCCAGGGCACGCTGCAAACCCTGTTCGAATTCCAGACCCAGGTGGCCGAGCTGACCGCCATGGATGTGGCCAACGCCTCGATGTATGACGGCTCCACGGCCTGCGCAGAAGCGGCGCTGATGGCCTGCCGCGTGACCAAGCGGCGCCGGGTCGTACTGTCCGGCGGGGTCCATCCTCACTATGCGGCGGCCACCAAGACCCTGTGCGAAGCCCAGGGCATTGAAGTCGTTATCCTGCCGCCTGCCGTGGACGGCGAGGGTGAGCTGATCGGCGCACTGACCGATGACACCGCTTGCCTGATCGGCCAGTCGCCAAACGTGTTCGGCACCGTGTCGGACCTGTCGGACGTCTCCGCCGCGGCCCACGAAAAGGGCGCGCTGATGGTGTCGGTCTTCACTGAAGCCGTGGCGCTGGGCCTTGTGCCGCCAC
>JBCBGZ010000176.1:0-2665 GCA_038526245.1 Pseudomonadota bacterium | reverse complement strand
TCCGCCCTTGCGCACAAGCAGCGTGTTTTCGTCATCGACATAAACGCGCATCCCATCAGGCATCTGCATCTCACGCCACGCCCCGTCCTGATTGGCGACAAGCTGCCCCTCTTCAAAACCGGACCAGGCGCCCTCGCCCTGGTCGGATAGGATGTAGGCATCACCGGGCGCTGAGTCCGGCGGTGGAGCCGTGCGCGCCCGAGACAAGGCGGTTGCCTGCACGTATACATCGAGATCCCTGAGCGCCTCATTCAGCGTTACATGTTTCTGCGCCTGATTGGCAGTCAGGTACGGCACATTCAGCCTTGGGGTGATTTCCATCTTGTTTTCCTTTGGACCACTACAGCGCGCAAGCATGCAGGCGCGCCGACCCCGGTCGGAAAACCCTGGTTCTTTCCACCAATTTCCGCCTGCCGTCCGGTGCTTTCCAAGCCGGTTAAACTTGGTTAAGACGGCGCGACTTTTGACTTCAGTGCCGCCTGGACGGCGCCGCAATTAGGTCCAAAAGAGTGGGTTACGCTCGCGCAGCATAGCTGTGCGCGCATTGTTGAGGAGAAGAACCATGTTGAAGTCCGTCTATTCGGCGTCTGCGGTCGCTTTGGGATTGGTCACGCTTGCTGCGTGTGGAGGTGAAACCGTCGAAACACCCGCAGCACCAGAACCCACGGAGCCAACGATCATCGAGGCGCCTGTAGAAGTGGTGGAAGTTCCCAGTTTCGACGCTGGCGACTATGTCGTTTCCTGGCGGGCACGCCCCCTCGTTGATGGAGAACTCACGTCTGTTTCCGACGATGGTGTTGTTGTCACGGCGCGCGGAGTGAACCCGCCTGTCGGACCCGCTGAAGCTTTCCCTGTCACACCCGGCGTTTCCTATAAAGTCGACGTCTCTTACGAGATCTTGTCGATCGAAGGCGAGCCCGTAGCAGACATCATCGGTTGGTCTATCGATGACGAAGGCGAACTCGTGAGCGATAATGCGTTTGCAGCGGCCTTCCGGCCGGGCTCCAGTCAGGCGCCGGGTGAGTACACGATTTCTGCACTCTTCACTTTTGATGCGCCAACGGAAGAAGGCGTTCTCCAGATTCCAGAGGCAGAGACGGCTTCCAGCATCCGCTTCACGACCAATCCCGTGCGCGGTGGCAATGGATCAACAGCCAAAATTTCGTCGATCACTGTGACACCCCTGACAAACTAGCCGATTTTGGTTTTCCATTGCTGAGGCGGGGCGATATCTCCGCCTCAGCGCTTTCTCAAGGCGGCGAGAATGTCTGAAACAGGTCACGCGCGAACTATCGCTTACAGACGCGATATAGACGGCCTGAGAGCCGTTGCAGTCGTCGCGGTGACCTTGTTTCACCTGGGTTTTCATTCGCTCGAAGGCGGATTCCTAGGCGTTGACGTGTTCTTCGTCATCTCGGGATTTCTGATCACCGCGATCATCGAAAAGCGGACCGGAAACGGCAAACTCTCCTTCAAGGACTTTTACTTCGGGCGAATCCGGAGGCTGCTGCCAGCCATGCTGGTCACGGTCGCCGCGACGCTGATCGGCGCTGCAATCATCATGACCCCCGATGATCTGATTGCGTTCGCGGGCTCGGCGATTGGCGCGATCTTGTCCGTATCGAACTTCGTATTCTACTTTGAATCCGGATACTGGGACACGGCGTCAGAACTGAAGCCCCTCCTGCACACATGGTCTCTGGGTGTCGAAGAACAGTTCTATCTGTTTTGGCCAGCACTGCTCCTGCTTGTATTCGTGAACTTCGCTAAGCGCGCCGGTCTCATATTCGCGCTTATTTCAGCGGCTGGCCTGGCGCTCAGCGAATATATGCGCGCTACCGATCCATCCGCAGCGTTCTACCTCTTTCCATTTCGGATATTCGAATTCTCCCTCGGCGCCCTTGTCATTTATATTGGTCGCGGCGGGCTTTGGTCGTCACTTTCACGCTTTGCCGTAATTCGAGACGGAGTTGGCATTGTTGGCTTGGGGATCATTTGCGCCAGCGTGTGGTTCTACAAGGGCTCAACACCCTTTCCCGGGATTTACGCGTTGCCGCCCGTCCTCGGCACAATGATGGTGATCCTTGCAGGGTGCGGCGACCGTGGCACTGGCCCGGTAAGCCGGGCAGTGTTGTCAAATCCCGTCAGCAACTGGCTGGGGCAAGTCTCCTATTCGATGTATCTGGCCCATTGGCCGATCATTGTGCTCTACCGGTACGAAACGGGCTTGGAACTGGAGTTGGCAGAGCAAGCAGGCCTGGCCGTAGCCATCCTTATAGCGACCATTCTGCTTCACTACGGCGTAGAGCGTCGTTTCCGCTATAAGGCGCCTGATCCTTCCACCGGAACAACCTCACTGAATCCAACCGGGTTTGCGCTCGCAACTCTGGCCGCAGGTTACTCGCTTACACTTGTCCATGGGCACATTCTCGTGGATCGGGGCTGGGCCTGGCGCATGCCAGATATCCAACTGACACCGGATATGATTGCCGAGGGCATGGATGCTCGGTTCAACCGCACGAATGCCGGATGCCGGATTGACCAGATTGGTGTGAAACCGGGATGCGACCTCGACCGCGAGACGAACATTCTTGTGTTCGGAAATTCCCACGAACCTGACGGCTTCAACTTTCTCACCGCGGGCTTCGAGGCGCAGCCCGAACTC
>JBCBGZ010000175.1:0-2703 GCA_038526245.1 Pseudomonadota bacterium | reverse complement strand
GAAAGCCAGCTTATGTTCCGTAGATATCCTGGGCGAGGTGTCCAAGCGCCTCCATCACGGCATTCCGGGGTGTTGGCCCATGGCTGATCCGCGCAACGCCGGTGGCCGCATACTCCGCGATGGTCGGTCCGCCCACGATTCTCATCACATTCACCGGCAAGACGCTGGCCGCACACACTTTTTCGATCATGGCTAGATCGCGGAGGAACGGCACGAACAAGCTGTCTGCGCCAGCCGCGACGTAGGCTTCGCTGCGTTCAGCCACCGCATCGAGCTTGGCGGCCGGGTCTGCATCGACCATGGCGGCGAAAACATCCGTGCGTGCGTTCAGCCAAGTTCCGGGGCAAGCCCCATCCATGCCCGAGCGCGCTGCGGCGTACCGGTCTGCTTGTTCGGAGATGTCCCGCAGGCTGCCGTCGGGCAGGCTATCTTCCATGTTCACGCCAATCGCGCCGGCGCTGATGACCGCCTTGCATGTGCGCTCAACATCGGCGGGGGCGGCGCCATATCCCCTCTCAATATCATGGCTGACTGGCAACTCGGTCGCGCCGACGATCTGTTTCACCATGAAGAGCAGCTCCGGCATGGGCATATGCTCGCCATCCTCGACGCCAAACATGTCCGCCATTGGGTGACTGCCCGTAGCAAGCGCCTTCGCGCCCGCCCCGGCAATGGTCTTCGCGGATCCGGCATCCCAGATATTGACCAGAACGATGGGATCCCCGGGCACATGCAGGCTTGCGAACAGGGCGGCTTTTTCAGCTTGGGTCGGCATGGGGTTGGGCTCCTTTTTCTCGTAGCCCAGTCTGCCAAAGCAGGGCTGTCGCGCCACCCGAATCTTGAGCTACATCCTCTCCGGGACCCTTATGCCGAGCAAATCGAGGCCCGTTTCGAGCTGTTTCAGCACGGCTTCGCAAAGTCCGAGCCGCGAGGCGCGGACGGCCTCGTCTTTCTCCGCCGCGATGGGATGCGCGCCATAGAATGCGCTAAACGCCTGGGCGAGACCGTAAATATGCTCGCACAGAATATGCGGCATACGTTTTTCGCGGGTTGCCAGCAACGCCTGACCAAATCCGTCCAGCGCCAGTATCAGCGCTCTTTCCGTGTCGCTCCCGACATGGATATCGCCCGCTCTCAAACCTTCCTCTTCCGCCCGGCGAAGCAGCGATTTGATCCGCACCGCGGCGTAAAGCAGGTATGGCCCGGTCTTGCCTTCGAAGCTCGTGAACCGGTCGAGATCGAAAACGTAGTTGGTGGTTCGCGTGTTCTGGAGGTCGGCAAAGCGGAGGGCCGCCAGCGCCACCGCTTCAGCCACACTCGCGCGCTCAACGGCGCCCATATCTTCCGGCAGTTTGCCAGCCGCTTCGATCTTCCGCTCAGCCTCCTCCAGCGCCATGTCGATCAGGTCGCGCAGGCGAAAGGTGCCGCCCTCGCGGGTGCGCAGGCGTTTGCCATCTTTGCCGTTCACCGTGCCGAATTGGATGTGCTCCAGCCTGTCTTGCGGCATCATCCCTGCCAGCTCCGACGCCCGGAAGACCTGCTCAAAATGCAGAGACTGGGCGAGGTCGACAACGTAGAGAATGCGCTCCGGCGGCACATCCATGGCCATCCGGTCGGCAATCGTTGCGAGGTCAGTGGTGTGATAACCGGTGCCGCCGCGCGAATTGACCAGCATGATCGGCGGCATGGCGTTTTTTAGCTTGGTCGTGCCGTCCTTGGCTTCGACGGGCACGTTTTCACCCTCGCGCGCCACATCGACAATCCAGGCACCATCGTCCTTACGGGCGAGGCCCTTTGCTTTGAAGTCCTCCACAAGGCCTGGGATCAGATGATCGACATCGCTCTCGCCCTTCCAGAGATCAAAGAACACGTTGAGGTCACCATAATCGGCCTTGAGGGCCTCGACAGACACATCGATGAAGTGGCGCAGCAGGGCGCGGTATCCTGGCCGGCCGGCCTGAAGTTCAGCCACGGCTTCCTGGCTGCGTTGGTTACGCGCCTCATCGGCCTTCGCCTTGGCAGAGGCCTGGGGATAGAGTCGCGCCAGGTCCTCAATCGTCACGAGCGGGTCTTCAGGATACGGGCCAGCATAGTTCTCATCGAAATAGCTGAGGTCCGGCTGCTCGTCCTGCAGTTCGGTGACCAGGTGACCCATCTGCAGGCCCCAGTCGCCCAAATGGGTGTCAGATACCGTGTCATCGCCGAGGAATTTCATGACCCGTTGCAGCGTGTCCCCGATGATCGCGGTTCTGAGATGGCCCACATGCATCGGCTTGGCGACATTGGCGCCGCCGAAATCCAGCAGTACCCGCTCGGGGTCGCTTGCTTTCTCAGCGCCTGCCATGGCGGTTGCGCGCACGTCCTCGGCGCGTTCGGCCAGTATGCCCGCCGTTACACGGATATTGAGAAATCCCGGCCCAGCCACCTCGCAGCTTTCAACGGCCGGATGGCCCGCAACTTTCGCGGCAACGTCCTCTGCGATATCGCGCGGCTTGCGGCCCGCGGCCTTCGCCGCCCCCATGGCGCCATTACACTGGAAATCGGCGAGTTCCGGTCGGTCGGACCGGCGCACTGCCCCCCATTTGCGCTCCAGGCCAAGACCTTCAAATGCGCCCGCGCACGCATCTGTCAGGATGCGAATCAAATCTGCCATGGCTTCGCTCCCGCGCCTCAGCCGCCCTGGGCATCAAGACGGAAGCGTTT
>JBCBGZ010000174.1:0-2721 GCA_038526245.1 Pseudomonadota bacterium | reverse complement strand
TCGAATCCCATCCTCTCCGCCACGCAGTCTGCTGATTTCAGCGTATTCTGAGACCATTTGAAATAGTCCCGACTTCTCCGGGACTTAGCGCCCTGATCAGCGACGTTTTCCGCCGTAATACCCGTCTCTGCGTCTCCAATCGCCCCCAATTGAGGAAAAGTCTCCTCGGCGACTTTTTCCGGTCAGGTTTCAGGGAAGTTTTCCCTGATACAGGCCAATAAACAGGGAAACCTGACGAAATCCGACTTTAATGCACGTTTGAGTGTGGTAAAAGGTAAGTAAATACAGCCGGTTACAACCGGATTTCCCTAAACTCAGGAACAGGGAATTTCAAATTCGGGAACAGGGAATGATTTTTCCAGAACAGCGACTGTTTTCAGCGCGTGCAGGGAGGCCGTTTTCACTGCAGGAAGATCGCGTCCTGGTCAGGCCAGATAGCTGGAATAGAGATCTTGGAAAGCTGATAGGCCGACAGATCTGAACGTTGCCGGCCAGCTGCGATCGCTTCCAGCACTCTCGGAGAGAGGTGGGCGAGATCCATATTGTGGGTGATGTATTCTGGCGAGATGTTTTCTGACCGAGCAATATCTGCGGTCGACTTTCCGCCTTTGATCTGATCGACCCAATCCATCGCTCTGAGAACCCGCTTGATCAGCACCAGGTCTGGCACGCGCTGCTCGCCCGGCGTCAAAACCATCCGACGCTCGACACCGCGGCGACGGAGCGTGAAATCGGTCGTGATCTGACGGGTTGGCGTTTCATCGCCAAGCCTCACGTCAATACCAAGCGTGGATCGACCGACGACCACACGCTGGACGCGTTTCAATAGATCCGGTTTGGCGAGTGCATCGATGCCGGTCCGATCAAGATACAGCGCGAGTTCTCGATCCTGGCTGAGCGCGCCGAGGACCACAGCTTCAAGTTCCTTGGCTGGCAATCGGGTCTTTGTATCTTGGCAGATGTAGTATCGATACCGGCGCCCGCCCTTCACAGCATGGTTCGGCGTCAAGGACCGTCCGGCCTCGTCGAACACTTTACCGGCTAGCGGTGAGCGATTTTTCGAGTTGGTTCGCGACAGTCGGTCAACTGCATTGGCCGAACGTTTTGCTTGCACCTCAGCCCAGACCTCTTTTGAAATGATGGCCTCGTGCAAACCGTCATAGACTGCATCCCTATGGGCGATTTTTCCTACATAGATTGGATTGGAGAGCAGGTGATACAGGCGTCCGCGGGATAAAGGTTTGCCCTCGATGACTTGGCCAGAAGTAAGGGTCCGAGTCTTGGTGCGAAAACCGTTGCGATCGGCGATCTCTTTTACGCGGGCCACATTGCCCGTCTCCAGATAGCCTTTGAAAACTGCCCGGACCGTCTCGGCTTCACTCGTGTTGATAACGAGCCCGGCATCGGTCTTGTCGTATCCAAGCGGAACCAACCCGCCCATCCACAACCCCTTCTTCTTGGACGCTGCGATCTTGTCTCGGATACGTTCGGCTGTGACTTCACGCTCGAACTGGGCGAAGGACAGCAAAACGTTCAGGGTCAACCGCCCCATGCTGGTGGAGGTGTTGAACTGCTGGGTCACAGAGACAAACGAAGCGCCGGCTTCATCCAGCCGCTCAACCAATTTGGCGAAGTCAGACAATGAACGCGTCAGCCGATCGATCTTGTAGACAACGACCATGTCGACCCGTCCGGCATCGACTTCGGCGAGCAAGCGCTGAAGGGCCTTGCGTTCCAGAGTTCCGCCCGATGCCCCTCCATCATCATAGTGATCGGGGAGCGCGCGCCAGCCCTCATGCTTCTGAGCTTTGATGTAAGCTTCACACGCTTCTCTTTGCGCATCGAGGGAATTGAAGGCCTGATCCAGCCCTTCGTCTGAGGACTTCCGCGTATAGATCGCGCAGCGCACCTTGGTCACGACGCCACCCCAAAAAAACGCGGCCCGGACCACTTCGTGCCCGTGATCTCCCTGGCGATCGCACTGAGCGATCTCCAGGAGGCGCCGTTCCAGACGAAGCCCTCGTCCAGCACATCGACTACATGTTCCCGGCCATTCCACTCGCGAACCAGCCGGGCACCGGGGCTGATCTTGGGCGTAGCGGTCCTTGCAGCCTCTAGTGTCTTGAGAAGCTGTCGCCGGAGTGCGGTCCTGTTGTGACCACTTTGCTTCCATTGAAGCTCGCAGGTCAGGATCCGCACCATGGTTTGCCGGTTGATGCGTGGCGGAGGTGGCGCTCCAATCAACTCAATCCAGCGATCCTTCAGAGCCTCGCGGGACAGATCGCTCAGCTCTACCTCGGCGCTCATGGCTGCGAGGCTGCGATCTTGAAGCGCGACGGGCTGCGATCGGTTTTTTCAACCCGTTCGATGGTGTAGCCGCGCTGACGAAGCCGGGTCAGGGCCGCGCGCACCGTGTGCGGCTGCCATTCGAGCAAAGCCGTGAGCTGTTTGATTGTCTTCCCGTTTCCAGAAAGCGCGGACACCAATTTGGCTTCTTTGGTCCCGCCCTTTGGTTTGTCGATGCCGTTGGGTTGGGTCATGTCTGTCTCCTATGTTTTGGAGCGAGCTGCTCGCCCCCACTGAGACAGGCCCGAGACCAAGGCCGGGCTTAGACACACCACCGCTCCGATGACGTCGGAAGTCCAGTCGAAAGTCAGCCAAAAAACTTGTTTCTTCGGGTGGACTTCGCCGCCCGTTCGAGCGGTGGTCGAAATATGGACC
>JBCBGZ010000173.1:0-2804 GCA_038526245.1 Pseudomonadota bacterium | reverse complement strand
CTATGTAAATCCCTTTGGTGAAACGTCGCGACTGCACTTCACGCGGGCTTGGACGGGGCTCTTTTTCATCCGCCTGATCTGGTATCTTGGTTTCTGGCTACTGGCAGCGATTTTTGGCGCCGCTGGCGTGGAGAATTCGAGCGCGTTTGTACCGCCACCCTGGGCGTTTCTGGTGCTGATCGTTGTCACTGTGATGGCTTCGCTTGTGCTGCATGTGCGGCGCCTGGCAGATGCAAAACGATCCCCCCTCTGGGCGGTGTTGGTTGTGATCCCCGCGCTTGCCCTACTTTTCGGTCTCGTAAGCGGCGTTCAAAACAGCGCGGCCGAATACGGCGTGGCCCAACGCGCTGCTGACCTGGAGCGGCAGGGTATGCCTAGGAAACTGATCGCCGTGGAGTTGGATCGCAACGGTGCTGCCAAGCTCTTTGCGCAGGAGCTTCTGGTGCGAGTCGAGTTGGGCCAGCTCGAACGGGGCGAGATTTCTGCCGATGAACCGGATCAAGACCTTCTTGAAACAGCAGATTTGTCAGACCCGGCGTTCACAACGGCATTGGTTGATATGTCAGCTGAATTGACCGGTTCTCAACGCACGAAGATTGAGAACGCTTTCGAAGACCTACGCACTGAAAAAGCGGAGGAACAATCAGACAGCGAAAGCGGTAGCAATAGCGAAACCGTGGGCGCGCAGGCGGGCGGAGAACGAACAGGTCGGGGCGGTCCCAATCAGACACGCGAACAGCGCCTGCGTGGCCAGTTGGGGCGTTTTTCACGTCAGTGGCGTGGCAAGCTCCCGCAAATCGATGTGTCCACGATCAGCGAGCGGGACTATGCGCTGGATGCGGGCGTTGGGACTGCAACGGTCTTTTGGGCAATCCCGTCCTTCTTGGTCATGCTCTGGAGCTTACTCTGGGTCGGCCGGCTTCCCTCTGGGGGCGGCACAATTCGGTCGCGGTTTGAGCCTGAAACAGATTTGGAAAGCCGGTCTTACGCGTCTTGAGCCAGCTCGGGTGCGGGCGCGGTTTTTGTTTCTGCTTGGAAGACGGTTTCGAAGGCGGCGCGCAGGGAGCCGTCGACTTCCTCAAGCGTGACGGCCCGTCCGAGGTCCAGCAGGCTGGTTACACCAAAACGGGGATCGGCAATGCCGCAAGGCGTGATGCCGCCAAAATGGCTAAGATCCGGTTCGACATTTAGGGATATGCCATGGAAGCTCACCCAACGTTTCAGGCGAATTCCGATCGCGGCGATTTTGTCTTCGCGTTCCGGAGCGCCAGGCGTTGATCGATCGACCCAGACGCCGACACGGCCATCCCGCGTAAACGCGTCGACGTTGAAGTCCGCGAGCGCGGTGATGATCCATGCTTCCAGAGACTTCACGAACGCGCGGACATCTCGCCCCCGCTGAGCCACGTCGAGCATGACATAAGCCACACGTTGGCCCGGTCCGTGATACGTGTATTCGCCGCCGCGGCCCGCATCGAAAACGGGGAATCGTTCGGGCTCAAGCAGGTCATTGCTGCGCGCGCTTGTGCCTGCTGTGTAGAGGGGCGGGTGCTCCAGAAGCCATATGCATTCGCGTGCGCCCTCACTGCGGATAGCCTTTGCACGGGCTTCCATCCAAGCCTTCGCGGCGAGGTAGTCCACAGGGCGGTCTGAGATGACCCAGTCGATGGCAGGAAGAGCTTGTTTCACGCCGATAGCATATAGAGATGATTTTGGGCTTCACATAGAGGGCGCTGCGGCTTATACGGCGGGGTCTTGGCGTCGAGCTACCTCAGCGGCGTTAAATGAACAGTGTGCGGTCGTGGCGGAACTGGTAGACGCGCAGCGTTGAGGTCGCTGTGGAGCAATCCGTGGAGGTTCGAGTCCTCTCGACCGCACCATTCGCAGCCGATTGTGCGCAGCACAAGATTTTGATCCTGGGGATCAAAGTCAGGCGGAGAATGGCCCTTCAGGGGCTCACAAGAATGAAATCAGTCCCGGTATCGGCTGCGCATTCCTGTTTGTCCCCGCGACGCGATGGACTGCGCTCAAGGCTGTCCGGTCAGCGCTTAGCGATGGAAAATCGATCCGGGGGATCGGTTTTATCTGTCGAGTGTCCTTCCAGTGTGAGGATGACTGATCTCCGGGGCCACCCTGACGCTACGGTTGGGCTTGCGGCTGGCGGGTCTCAGCGTCATCATCATCGGTAATAGCAAAGCAGGCAATCGGCCGCGGGAGGATCAGGATGAAAACCAAAATCACTGAGATGTTCGGCATTGAGCACCCCATCATTCAGGGCGGCATGCACTGGGTCGGGTTTGCAGAGATGGCCGCGGCAGTTTCCAACGCTGGCGGGCTCGGCACGATCACGGCGCTCACACAGAAGACCCCGGAAGACCTCGCGAATGAAATCGCAAAGTGCAGCGATATGACGGACAAACCGTTCGCGGTGAACATCACATTCCTGCCGAGCCTTACGCCGCCGGACTATCCCGCAATCGTTGAAAAAGTGATCAAGGGCGGGGTCAAAGTGGTTGAGACTGCCGGACGCAATCCAGAGCAGGTTTTGCCCGCCCTCAAGGATGCCGGGATCAAGGTCATTCATAAATGTACGTCCGTGCGCCATTCGCTGAAGGCCCAGGCCATTGGCTGCGACGCTGTCTCCGTGGACGGCTTTGAGTGCGGTGGGCACCCCGGTGAGGATGATGTTCCGAACATGATCCTGCTCCCTCGGGCCCATGATGAGCTTGAAATTCCGTTTGTTTCCTCAGGTGGTCAGGCCGATGGTCGTTCCCTTGTGGCTTCACTCGCCATGGGAGCCGAGG
>JBCBGZ010000172.1:0-2859 GCA_038526245.1 Pseudomonadota bacterium | reverse complement strand
AGGTTGGGCAGGTCGCATCGGATGATGAAGGTGACCTGGAACGTTTGGCCCTTAGTTTTGGGGTACGATACGAGACCGAAGCGCTGCGCGCGCGGGGCCGTTTGGAGTTCCGCAGTGATAGCGCCGATGAAGGTTCAGATTTCAACGATTTGGACGCGATCTATTTCTCTGGCGATCTGCGCTACAAGATCGACGAGGAACGACGGATCGTTGCCAGCCTGGATTTTGCGGACAGTGAGTCTGGCGAGGACTCTGTGCTGGATGGCTCTGTCGTGGACGCTGAAATTGGCTACGCCTATCGGCCCATTTGGGACGAACGCCTGAATGTGCTGGCGCGCTACCGGTATCTGCGGGACATGTTCGGCCAGGAGATCGACGGCGAGGCGGGCGCGGGGGCGCGCCAGGAAAGCCATGTGGTCAGCTTGGAGGCCTCATACGATCTGAGCCGGTCCTGGACGTTGGGTGGCAAGATCGGCGGTCGTTTTTCCGACACATCGTTCGCCGAGGACGAGCCGTTTGAAAGCAACGATGCCTGGCTCGCCATCATGAACCTGCGCTACCATTTGGTCCATGAGTGGGATCTTCTCGCCGAGGCGCGGCACCTCGAACTTGTAGATGCCGAACTTGGCGAGACAAGCGTTCTGGCCGCAGCCTATCGGCATGTCGGGAACAACGTAAAAATCGGTGCAGGATACAACTTTGGAAGCTTCTCAGACGATCTCACAGACCTAACAAGAGACGATAAAGGCGTCTTCGTGAACGTCATTGGAAAGTTCTGAACAAACCAATAAATGTCCGTCCAGCCGTGTTGGTCTTCAAAACCATAAAGTCTGATCCATATCGATGCTGCTGAGGAGTATGAGCTCAACCACAAAGAGATCTCATGCGATAGACGCGACCGTCTTTTAAGCAAGTCAGAAATGGTTAATCCCAACGGTGGCGTGTTCATCGAAGGTTAACCTTTGCCTCCCTAAATCAATCGGGTGGGCCAATGTCCACTCACACCCATGCAAGGCGGGAATTGTATCTAGAGTTCCCGCCTTCTCTTCATCGTAACCGCTCGGTTTAGGCCGCCTTGCAGTCTTCGGAGTTGGCTGGTCGCCAATTCCACGGCAGGAGTTCGTCGAGCCGGTTGATCTTTTGATCGTGGATGCGGCTGAGGATGTCTGTGAGGTAGGCTTGCGGGTCGAGCCCGTTCATCTTTGCCGTTTCGATGACTGTCATGGCGCGCGCGAGGGTTTCGCCGCCGGTGTCTGATCCGGCGAAGAGCCAGTTGCGGCGACCCACACCAATGGGACGCATTCCGCGTTCTGCTGCGTTATTGTCGATGGCTACACGCCCATCTTCCAGGAACAGTGTGAAGGACGGCCAGCGGGAGAGACCATAGCGGAAAGCTTTGGCCAGATCGCTTTTGCCTGGGATGCGTGTCAGTTGGGCTTCAGCCCAAGTGTGGAAGGCCTCGACGTTGGGTTTGGTCTTTTTTTGCCGGACAGCATGGCGCTCGTTGGCAGGCCTTTGATTTCGCGCTCGATATCATAGAGCTGGCCAATGCGGTCGAGCGCCTCCTTGGCGATCTCGGATTTGGTGCCGGTCCAGATGTCATGGAAGTCCCGCCGGAGATGCGCCCAACAGGCGGCTTCACGGAACTGGGCGCTGCCATCGGCGCGTGTCTCATAGAGCGCTTTGAAGCCAGTGTAGGCATCGGCTTGTAGGATACCGGTGCTGCTCTGCAAATGCTTGCGGGGATGTTCGCCTTTGCGGTCTGGCGAAAAGTAATAGACTGCGCCCGGTGGGGCCGTACCAGACCACGGGCGCTGATCGCGCACATAGGTCCAGATGCGGCCCTGTTTGACGCCCTTGCCCAAGCCTTTCGATTTCGCAGAACGATCAAGCACGCGGATCGGCGTGTCGTCGGCATGCAGTATATCGCTCGTCATGATATCGGCCTCTATACGCTCGATCAGCGGTGCCAATGTCCGCATCGCCGCGCCACACCAATCGACCAGAGTGGTATCAGGGATATCGGCGCCCATGCGCTCAAAAATCTCGTGCTGGCGATAGAGGGGGACATGGTCGTCGAACTTGGACGTCAGGATATAGGCCAGGAGACCGGGTCCGGCCATGGAGCGTGGGATCGGACGGCTCGGAGCCGGTTCTTGTACGATCTTCTCGCAACGGCGGCAGGACTTCTTGATCCGGGCGATCTCAATCACTTTCAGCTGCGCTGCGACCATGTCGATCAATTCACTCACATCCTCGCCCAGAACCCGCAGATCGCCGCCGCAATCCGGGCAGGTGTCACCGGGGTCGAGTTCCCGGCGTTCGCGCGGGGCATCCTTCGAGATGCGCGGGCGGCGGCGTATGGGCTTCTCATCTGTGTCTGCTTCGCTCGCTGCGGTGGCGTTGTCCTTGACATCGTCCTCCGGCCCCGCCGCTTCATCGGCCTCGGCCATGGCGACCTGTAGGTCTTCGAGCGCAAGCTCCAACTGTTCGATCTCGCGCTCGATCTTCTCGGAGCTTTTGCCGAAGGCCTGTTTCTGCAGTTTTGCGATCCGCGTGCGCAGGGTTTGCACCAGCAGATCATGGGCGCGCAACGTGGCCGAGAGTTTGGCATTCTCAGCCTCCAAAGAGGCAATAATGGCCTTGAGAACCGCCGGATCATTGGGAAGAGATGAAGTGTCTTCGGACATGGGTATGTCTACCATGATCCGCTGCGAAGGGCCATAAAAGCAAGCAATATCAGCGCAGTAATTTATCCCACCCGCGCGGGTGGCGCACCCCAATCCGGACGTCGCCAGTCGATGCCTTCCCACAGCATGGCGAGTTGCGCAGAGGTCAGGCGCGCACTCCCATCCTTGG
>JBCBGZ010000171.1:0-2893 GCA_038526245.1 Pseudomonadota bacterium | reverse complement strand
ATTGGCCTTGAGCATGTGGGAAATCTGGCCTTGCATCAGCGATCCTCCTCGCGGGCAAATGTCTGTAAGTTCTCGTCCAGCGAGATGGCGATCATCAGCGCGGTTTCCACGGCGCCGAGATAGAATTCCGGCTTGATCTTGGAGAAATCATCGCCCGGGCCGTGATAGTCCGGATGGTCCTCCACGCCGAGATAGAGGTGGGGAATGCCGCGCTGGAAAAAGACCGCTGAGTCTGTCATGCCCGTCCAGTCATCCTTATCGGCGTCCGTGCCGTCATAGCCGACGTTCAGTGGAACTGGGGACGTTTCGGCAACGCTTTCGACAATCGGGGCCAGCGCCGGAGTATGGCGCACACCAGACGCCCAAAGCTCTCCACCTTCATGGCGTGAAATCATGTCCAGGTTGAGGTTGAACGTCATCGCGCTCTCGGGGATCGGGGGCGAATTCAGGAATGCCCGCGCGCCCTGAAACCCTTGTTCTTCGGCATCGAAGGCGACAAACACCATGTCATGGCGCGGGGGGTTGGCCGCGAAATAGTCCGCAATCGCCAATATGCCGCCAACCCCGGATGCGTTATCGTCAGCGCCATTGAAAATCTGGCCGTCCTTCACGCCGAGATGATCGTAATGGGCCGTGATCACGAGCGTCAGGCCGCTGTCACGGCGCCCTTCAATCTTGCCCACAACATTCACACCGGTCTTGTCGGGCGTGGATGGCGCGCTGGTTTCACGGTCGGCAAAGTCGCCATAGGTGAAAGCCTGCTCGAACCCCTCACCGAATGGAACAAGCCCCGCCGCCGACATCCGCGCGATGATCAATTGACGCGCCTTCTCACTCCCGTCCGTACCCGGCAAGCGGCCAAACAAGGCATCGCGGGACAGTTCTTGAACAATATCCAACGTGGCCTGGCGGTTGAATGCCTCGGGCGCGCTTGGCTCCGGTGCTGTGGCACATCCCGCCAACACAAGCGCAGCGGCGGCAGTGGCAAAGGCAAACGGTTTCATAGGCAGGGCTCCATCAGCGCGGTCTCTGCCCCGTGTTTGGCCTGAAACGGCCCAGAAAAAAACCCCGGCCACGCCGGAGGGGACGGCGGGCCGGGGCAAGACAGGGGTTCGACCTTCAGGGGTGAGGGAGGAGGGGCGGAAGTCGAGCCCCCTGTTTCTTGTGTCGGGATCTAGTCAAGCACGGTGGGCCAGTTTCCATCGGCCAGCGTGACGAAGCCGGGGATATCTTCTTCCCACGTTTCCTGAACGGACTTGTTGTAGTTCAGGTAGAGCTTACCATCGACGATCTTCCAGTGGTCGGCATCGCCCTTGGCGGTGTAGCCTTGGCTCACGGCCCAGGCGCAATACCCGCCATATTGGGGGGCATACTTCACAGGGTCGGCCAGGAACGTGTCCAGATTGGCCTGGCTGGCGAAGCGGAATGTTGCTCCGTTGTAGTCTGTGGAGTAAGCGCGCTCACCTTTCACCGGGCGACCTTCCGTGAAGTAGGCGACGGGGTCATGGCCTTCCACGGCGAGGTTGTTGAACAGGCCGGTATAGACAGGTGCCTTTTCGGCATGGGCGGCGGGGGCCACGGCGATCGCTGGTATCAGGGTCAGTGTGGCGGCGGCAATCAGGGTCTTGAGGGTCATGGGTCTTAAGCCTTTGCAGAAGCGAGTGGTGCAGGTGTCAGTTTGGGGAGGGTGACGCGCTCTGGGAAGAGCGCGCCCGCGATACCCCGGCCGAGGGAGATGAGCTCGTTCCGGCGGATCGCGATGAGCGCGATGGTGGTGAACCAGATGGTCACAGCGGCCGCGAAGAGGCCTCCGCCATCATTGTTCGGGTCAATGCCAAGCGGCGTGAAGAGGTGGAAGCTGATGGCGCCCGTCATGACCGCAAAGGCGATGAGTGCACCTACAGCCTGCAGACGGCGCAGGGCAGGATGGATGCCTACAACGAGGAGCGTGGCGGCGATGAGCTCTGCGGTGCCGATGGTGTACTGGCTGAAGAGGCCCGTCTGGGCGAAGAGGCCATCCGCGCCGAGGCTGGCGGCCCAGTCATTCAGCTTGCCAAAGATGACTTGTGTCTCAGGCGCATTGGTAAATTTGAAGCGGAGGCTGTCGGTGAATACGATGGCGGCAAAGCCAGCGATGGCATGCGGCGCGAAGGTCCTGATGCGGTCTAGCATGGTGTCGGTGTCCCTTTTGATCTCTCGATGGAGCGGAGATACGGCAGGGCTTGATCACTTACGAACCAAAGGCGTGTGAGCCGGGATCACATCGACGTGCGGGAGGTGTGAGGGGCGCTATTCCAGCCGAGAGAAGTCAACGGCCGCCAGGCCATGGCCCGTGGCATCCAGGAATCGCTCGAAATCCGCGCGCGAAATCGCCGTCGTCCCCGTGTTGACCAGTGGATGGAAGTTGAGTGGGTCATGGGCCAGAAGCGCCGCATCGACGATAAATCTCACGCGAATCTCAGGATCATTGACCAGGGCAAAGGCCGTCACGGAACCGGGGCGCACGCCGAGCACGCTTTCCATCAGGTCCGGCTTGCCGAAACTCAGCCGTTTCACGCCGATCGCGCGATGTAGCTTATTCAGCGGGAGATCGCTGTCAGCATGGGCCGAGATGAGGATCAGGTCCCCATCCTTGTTGGTCATAAACAGGTTCTTGGTGTGTCCACCGGGCATGGCTGCCTTCAAGTCCCGCCCTTCGGCCACGGTAAAGGTTGCTTCATGCCAGTGGGTCGAATGGGCGATGCCGCGCGCATCCAGCCAGGCAAACAGGTCTTCAGGGCTTGTGATCATGGCCATGTTTCGGCAAGCAATCGGGAGTTCGTCAAGCGCGGAGGCTCACATGCAGCTGGAATGCTACAAGATCTATGATGTGGCGCCGGAGATCGTGCCGGGA
>JBCBGZ010000170.1:0-2904 GCA_038526245.1 Pseudomonadota bacterium | reverse complement strand
GCGTTGGCGACCTGGACGGTATTATCCGCAAGCTGGACTATGTCGCCTCACTGGGTGTGGACGCGATCTGGATCAGCCCGTTCTTTACGTCGCCTATGAAAGATTACGGTTATGACGTTGCGGACTACTGCGATGTTGATCCGGCCTTTGGCTCCTTGCAGGATTTCGACCGGCTGATCGAGCGCGCGCACGAAGTCGGCCTCAAAGTCGTTATCGATCAGGTGTACTCGCACACATCCGATCTGCATCCCTGGTTCATCGAAAGCCGCTCCAGCCGCACAAATGCAAAGGCCGACTGGTATGTTTGGGCCGATGCACAGTCTGCGGGCAGTCCGCCGTCCAACTGGCAGTCCGTGTTTGGCGGGCCTGCCTGGTCCTGGGATGCGCGGCGCCAGCAATACTACATGCACAACTTCCTGCGCGAGCAACC
Organism: Pseudomonadota bacterium; assembly: GCA_038526245.1. Lineage (GTDB taxonomy): Bacteria > Pseudomonadota > Alphaproteobacteria > Caulobacterales > Hyphomonadaceae > UBA5336. Next base: position 2,474 of record JBCBGZ010000170.1, on the reverse strand, counting down.
CCAGCTCAACGTGCACAATCCCGACGTCCAGAACGCGCTGCTCGGGGTTGCCAGATTCTGGCTAGACCGCGGCGTCGACGGCTTCCGGCTCGATGCGATCAATTTCAGCATGCACGATCGGGCGTTGACCGATAATCCGCCGTCGAACATTCCAATGTCTGAGGTTACGCGCCCGTTTGACATGCAACAGCACGTCAACAATCAGTCGCAACCGGAAATCCCTGCCTTCCTGGAACGTATACGCGCGCTCATGGACGAGTATGGCGTAAAGTACACCGTGGCCGAAGTCGGCGGGCCGCGTCCCATCGGCGAAATGAAAGCCTTCACTCAGGGCAATGGACGGCTCAACTCCGCCTACAGTTTCGACTTTCTCTATGCGGAGGACATTGATCCCGGGCGCGTAACGGATTCCCTATCCCAGTGGCCAGGTCTGAAAAATGAGGGTTGGCCGAGCTGGGCGTTTTCTAACCATGATACGCCGCGGGCCATTTCGCGCTGGACCGAGCCGAAGCACCGTGATCAGGCGGCCAAGGCTTTGAACATGCTGCTGCTCTCCCTGCGCGGAAACCCTTTCATCTATCAGGGCGAGGAACTGGGCCTGCCCCAGTCTGAGGTTCCGTTTGAACGCCTCCTGGACCCTGAAGCGATTGCGAATTGGCCGCGCACGCTGGGTCGAGACGGTGCGCGCACCCCGATCAGCTGGGAGGCAGAGGCGCCGTATCATGGCTTCTCCTCGGTCGACCCCTGGCTGCCAGTTGATCCCGAGCACGGCGCCTACGCCGTTTCGCGCCAGGACGGCGACCCCGCCTCTTGCCTGAATGCGACGCGCGCTCTGGTGGGTCTGCGCCGCGATCTGGATGCAATGAAAACTGGAGCGTTGAAAGTTCTGCAGTCGGATCAAGGACTCTTGGTATTGGAGCGAGTTGGCGCGGATGATGCGTTGATTTGTGCGTTCAACCTGTCTGGCGATCCGCGTACATTTGAATTTAAGGGAACGCTGGACATTCTCGCACGCGAGAGCGGCTCTACAATGGCTGAAGCGAAACAGACGGTCGAGCTTCTGCCCTGGTCAGGGCTTTGGGGGCGTCTGCGCGATTAGGAAGGATACTTTGCCGATGGATGATGAGACGAAAACCCTGCGCAAAGCGATCCGGCTCGAAGATCTGGCCGAACTGGCAGGCGTGTCCATCTCCACGGTATCGCGGGCGTTGAATGACAGCCCGTCCGTCAATCGGCGGACCAAGGAGCATATCTGGCAACTCGCGCGGAAGATGGATTATCCGTTCCGGCGCTACATGCCCGCTGGCCCAATCGGCGCGGATGCCACGATTGCTATTGTCATCCCTCAGCCGCAGTCGCGGGAAGATGTCGGCAATGACCCGTTCCTCTTCCAGCTCCTGGCGGGCATATCGTCGGCTGCGCGCGACCGGAACTGCGATGTGCTGATCAGCCATATCTCGGCCAAGAATTATGATGATCTGTCCTCGGCAATGCGGACGAGCCGGGCCCGGGGCGTGATCTTCATTGGTCAGAGCTTCCTGCAAGCGGAGTTCAATCGCCTTGGCCGGGAAGAAGGAAACTTCGTTGTCTGGGGTGCCAACTTTGCCGAGCAGGACTATTGCTCCGTAGGCAGTGATAACACGGCTGGCGGGCGGCGGGCGACATCCCACCTGATCCGTCTGGGCCGAAAGCGGGTTGTGTTCCTGGGCGACATTCAGGCCCCGGAAGCGTTCCAGCGCCACCAGGGCTATATCGCCGCCCACGAAGCGGCGGGCCAGGCCATGGATGACGCCTTGATGCTGCCATCCCATTTTGACGTTGAGTCTGCCGAGGCGACGATCGACTCTTTTATCCAATCGGGCGTGCCGTTTGATGGCGTGGTCGCTGCAAGTGACCTGCTCGCATTCGGCGCGATCCGGGCCCTTTTCAAATCTGGACGCAAAGTGCCAGAGGATGTGTCCGTCGTCGGCTATGACAATATCGCCTTTTCGCGTGTGTACAGGCCAGCGTTGACGACCATTTCCCAGGACACCAACGTGGCGTCGCGTATCCTGGTGTCCAAGCTATTGAACAATCAGGATGGGGTCAGCCTGTCGGAGCGGATTCCGACCGATCTTATCGTACGCGAATCCTGCGGGGGATAATTGATATGAAACAGGTGAAACTGGGCGCGTCGGGTCTCTCCGTCGGCACCATTGCCTATGGCTGCTGGCGTTTTGCGGGCGACGATGCGAGCCAGGCCGACCGGAAAATCCGAACGGCGCTCGATCATGGTATGACGCTGATTGATACCGCGGACATCTATGGATATGGCGAACCCGCCGGTTTCGGCGGCGCCGAGGTGCGCCTCGGTGAAGTGTTGGCGGCCGACCCATCCTTGCGTGCGCGCATGGTGTTGGCGACCAAGGGCGGTGTGCATTTGCCAACGCCTTACAAAGCCTCTGGCGATTACCTGGCAAAGGCGGTGGACGCAT
>JBCBGZ010000169.1:0-2987 GCA_038526245.1 Pseudomonadota bacterium | reverse complement strand
GCATCGGCTCTTGGGCATCAGCGGGTTCGACTAAATCAATCATTGGCCGGGTTGGTCACCGTTCATCAAACCAACCAGCTTGGTTTGCAGGTTACTAAGAGCCTCCGCCTTGATTTCACGCAACCGTGCCAATCGGGCGAACCGTTCGGGGCGAGAGGAGGAAACCAAAACCAAACCGTTGGCATTTTTCGCGAGCGCAAGAGCGACAAACGCCTCTGCTATTGTAACGTCCTCCGCACCCTCCACCCCGGCGAGATCGCCGAGGCGAACGCCCTTTGGAAGGCGGTCACGGGCGGAACTCAAATGGGAGTGGGTTACCAGCACCTTGTTCGAGACGGCCCTGACCTCCCTCAGCGTGGATGAGCCGAAACCGCCCGCAAACTGGTAGCAGTCGAAGCTGTCGCCGGCGGTCTGGGCAATCTCTATAGTTGCGTCAGCCCCAGTCGCCGTCCCGAAAGATCTGATCTTGCCCTGTTGTTTCAGCCCGTTGAGAAAGTCCAACACCTCGGGTCGTTGAGCCACTTCAGGTGTGCACTCGTGTAGGAGCAAACGGTCCACCCGGTCGATTTTCATCGCACGCAGGGAGGTTTCGACGCTTCGCGTGAGATCGTCTACCGAAAACGCGTTGAACCGGGGCCGAAGTGGCGAGGGCGGCGGAACCAGCCGTGTCAACGGACCCGGTATCCTTCTGACCACATTCGCGGTCTTGACCCGTAGACGCCATGTCAGCGTCATCTCGATCGGAAAGATCCCTACCTTGGTCGCGATAGTTAACTTCTGTCTTTTGGACGGGGAAAGCTGACCCAAAATCCGCTCCGCCTGGCCGTGGCCATAAAGCCTTGCAGTATCGAAATACTTGATACCCGCCTCGATGGCGGCGTCCACTAATTCGTGCGACTTTTGGGAGGCATGCCCAGCAAAAAGTTCGGCACATCCGAAACCGAGCTGTGCCTTTGGACTTTCTCCTGAGCCTGACGAATGCCTACCGTCGATTGCTGACCCCAACCCTCTGCTCCTGTGGACATGACGCTTTGATGTTGATACTTATGAACTTCAATTACCATTGCAAAGTCAGAAAATTATCCAGTTAAACGGGACGCGATCTACGATGAGGCTAACTGAGGTTGTTCGGCATACTTCAAAGGCCGACTTGAGCCATCTCAAACCCGACGCGATTGTGATAGGAGCCGGAGCGGCAGGGGGGATGGCCGCACGTCTTCTTTGCGAGTCGGGGATAGATGTGCTCGTACTGGATGCAGGGTTGCGGGAGGGTTTCTTATCCCGTCCCATCGATCGGTCCATTACTTCCAGCGTGCAGTTTCTTGCACGACCCGCGGCCACGCGCATCATTCCCCAGAAACTTTTGTGGCGGGCAGAGCGCGCACTTCGGTTTGCCGGACGGTGGCGTCGCCCGATCCAGTCCGCGTGCTATGCCTGGCCCACCGACCCCGAGGGCTTTGTCGACGACTACGACAATCCCTATGAAACACCGACGGACCGTCCCTACCGGTGGATCCGCGCACGTCAGTTAGGGGGACGAATGGTCGTGCCGGCCCATGGTAAGCAATATTACCGACATTCAGCCGCCGACTTTTTCCCCCGCGATGGCAAAAGCCCTGCTTGGCCCTTGAAGGACGGCGAACTTGATCCCTGGTACGCAAAGGTCGAGGCACTGATTGAGCTCCATGGTCGGCGGGAGGGCATTGCCGCAGTGCCGGATTCGGACATCACCCATCAGATTGAACCTAACGACACACAAACCGAGATCTTGAACCGGATTGGCAAACGTTGGCCAGACGCTGCAAAAATGCTGGGCCGCTATGCCTATCCACCCACTTCCCTCGAGGCGGCCGCTGCAACGGGACGATTGTGGTGTCGTGACGGTGCGGTGGCGGCAGCGATCAAAACCAATGCTCAGAAGCGCGTACAGGGCGTCGTGGTTCACGATGCTCGGACGGGTCGTCACACCGAAGTCTCCACTCCACGGGTCTTTCTTTGTGCATCCGCCTTTGAGAGTGTCCGCATCCTGCTGAACTCCGCCAATGATCGGCATCCGCAGGGCCTTGGCGGCAGCTCAGGCCATCTTGGGAGGCACGTGATGGACCACGTCTCGATCAAGCTCGAAGGCAGTATTCGTGGCCAGCATTTCGGAACGGCCCCGCTGCAAACACAAGACTGCGTTTTCTTGCCTCGGTTTGACCAGCGTGATGGGCCCGTTGCTGGGCGGGGATACGGGGTGCGGATTTACGTCTACCCGGGCGCGATGGGTATCTGTCGCTTCACGGCCGTCTCAGATTCAGAGATGCTTCCCAATGCGAAGAATTCCCTTCGCTTAAGTGATCGGAGGGACCGATGGGGTGTACCCATCCTCAATATCAGTTGCGCCCATGGACTTGAGGAAGCTAGCATGGCGAAAGAGCAGGAAGCCGCGATCCGAGAAATTGCCCACGAATTCGGCGCTGAGCTTTCCTCGGGGCAGGCAGCCCGCTCCGTCCCAGGATCGTCGATACATGAGGTCGGAGGCGCCCGTATGGGCGCTGAGCCTGGGGCGTCAGTGCTCGACCCCCATTGCCAGTGTTGGGAAGCATCAGGACTTTATGTAACCGATGGGGCCGCTTTTCCCTCAATCGGCATCCAGAACCCGACACTCACCATTCTTGCTCTAACCGCCCGCGCCTGCGAACATAGCTTGGCCAGCGGTTGACGAGAGGTCGTTTCAAAGGTTTGCGATGTCGCGGCGATAGATCAATAGCCGTACGGCACTCAGGTTATGGGTTTCTGGCAAGACGCTAGATTGGTCAATCACACAGTTACCTTCGCTCAGACGGTCCTGCGGGCAGAAGCGCCCGCAAGGATCAGGGAAGCTGGACACCTCCGATAAGTGGTCGAATGGCGTTGTCACGTTAACACAGCCGAGGTTTGCAGTCAGGGAAAATCTTTGGCGCAGCTGTTCGCTTCAACCGGTGTGAACTTGCTAGATGCTCAAC
>JBCBGZ010000168.1:0-3051 GCA_038526245.1 Pseudomonadota bacterium | reverse complement strand
GAGCTGATCGGCTATTCCATCCATCCGCCCTTCATGGGCTATGTCGACGGGATGCACCCGGCGCGCACGCTTAGCTGATCTCAAACTCTCACTAGAGAGTATCTCGAACCGCAGGCCACCAAGGTTGAGATTCCAAATTCAGCAAAAGCAAGTTTAATAGTCCGAGAATTCCAACTCCGGCTATAATGAACCAGAGTCGGTCGCTGAATGCTGCGTAATTTGGCCGAATGCTGAAGACAAAGCTACTCGGCCAGTAAGCCAATGCCACGATAACCAAGCCGAATAGATATGGCAGTCCGTAAAGAGGGCCCGCACACCCCAGCGAAAGATCACCGACGTCTGTCCGTAGGCATCCAATACCTGCAACACTGTCGACCAATGTTGAAAGGAAGCCTTGCGATCCATCAATGTGTTTTTCCCGGAATCCCAAAAACGAAAGTACTCCAATCGTTGCTAAAGCCCCGAAGGAACTTAAGGCTGTGAATCGCCTTGAGACGCTGAAATTCCGAAGCGTTGATTGTGAGGTCAAAAACAGATTTGCGCCAATGATCGCAATAGTGGTTAGAAGTACCGCATCGGCGGGGGCAACCTCAACTTGGAAGATGGCAAGCCAACTCCAGAGCCAAGAAAGAATCTCTCCCCAGTGAGTGAAAAGCACTTTGGCGATGTCCGCGAGTTTGACAACACCGCCCAGGTTGTTTGCTATTGTCAGGATTGCGGTTCCCACCCCCAGCCAATAGACGGTTTGCAACCTGAGTTGCCTTTGGCTGAAAGACGTTTGTCCTTCTCGCTGCTCTGGTAATGTGCTATCGCGAGGGGCTCCGCCGTGACCCGCTCCGACAATCTCTTCAGCGATCTCATTGGGCGACCCACCCAACCAGACAGCATTTTGAAGGGCGTTGAATGGCGGTGGGAGATCGCTGTTGGAAAGACCTTGATCAATAATAACTGGAAACAGCTTTCCGGAGTCGAGGGCAACATGCGCTTCAGCGACAACGAACCTCGATTCAATTGAATGTCGACTCCACAGAACGACAACGCGGTTTGCTGCGCGCAGTTCTCTTTCCAGAGTGACTTCGAACCGGTCACTGGCGGTAATCTTTTGGTCGTAAAAGACATCCAGCCCGCGTTGCTCAAGTAATTGAGCAAGTTCCGTTGCTCGGTCCCGATCCTTCATGGAATAACTGATAAAAACGTCAGCCACTCAAGCCCCCGCACAACATGCCGTTGGAACATTAGACATCGGTTTTGGGACAGATCAACTGATCTCCAGCCAGAGCGCGCAGGCATCGTCGGAGCGCTTTATGCGCGCCAGGTCTGCGTGTTCGCTGGAGGCTTCATGGTCTCGCAACTGGGTGATCAGGCCAGCAAGGCCCCGACCCGCGATTTCGCGCGCGAGCTCGCGGCCACTATACAGCCCATAGGGCTCAATCAGGCGGTAGAATCCGTCGCTCATCAAGGCGAATTGCGCACCGGAGCGGGCCGGCCGGCGCGCGAGGTTGACGCGCTCACCGTCAGCTGGCTGCAAGCTGAAGATCGGCTTGCCGCTGGCATGGCGGGCCGCGCGGGCCAAGCGCACCTGTTCCCAGATTTCCGCTTCCGTCAGTTTCAGGACTTCGCGATTCTCATGGGTTTCGGTCTCCACATCGGCGACCGGGCCGATCACGTCGCCGGTCGAGAAGTCCAGCGCCATACAGTCGCCGAGCCAGGCGAACTCGATTTCATAGCCCAACCGGCGCATCCAGATCCCCGATGCGATGGGAAGGGCCTCTGGCGGCAGTTTCTCGAGGGAGACCTCGCTCTCCCCTTCGGCCCGCTCGCGCACGGTCTCCAAAATGGTGCGGAAATAGGCGGGGGTGGGCGTGTCATTGGGTGGGGTGGCGAGCAGGGCGTCTGACAGAGTCTCGGCGATCCACGCCGCGCCGCTTTCGGCACCGGGAAACGGCATCAGGCCGGTGGCATCGGTCGCGCCATCCAGCACCCAGGCCGTGCCCATCTGGGCATCAAACCCATACCGGTCATCGCCCGTGCGCCCCAGCTTTCCGGGCGAATTCACGCACTCTATAACCTCAATCGCCGCCATCGCCCATCTCCCTCAGGCGCTCTTAGCCTAAGCAAGTGTCACCGCGATGACGAATGACGAATTGGAAGGGTGGGCGATTGTGACTACTCCGCCGCGGCCAGCCGTTCGGCTTCCTCGTCGGACAGTTCTGAATTGTCATAGACGTTCTGCACATCATCGAGTTCGTCGAGCACATCGAGCAGCTTCATCAGCGTTTCGGCGGCCTGGCCTTCTACGGGAACCGTGTTCTGGGGTTTCCAGATGAGTTTGGTGGAGGTGGCGTCGACGTCTTTCCAGGTCTCGTCCAGTGCACCGGCGACGTCGTTCAACTCCTCACGCGCGGTATAGATGATGTAGGTCTCGCCATCCTTTTCCACGTCTTCGGCGCCGGCTTCGATGGCGGCCATCATCACATCGTCTTCCTCGCCGATTTCGGCCGGGTAGATGATCTCGCCGACCTGGTCGAAGCCAAAGGAGACGCTGCCGGTCTCGCCGAGGTTTCCCCCATTCTTGGAGAAGGTGGAGCGGATCTCGCTGGCCGCGCGGTTCTTGTTGTCGGTCGAGGCTTCCACGATCACGCCGACGCCACCGGGGCCGAAGCCCTCATAGCGGATGTCGACATAGTCATCGCCGCCGCCGCCCGCGCCTTTGTCAATCGCGCGCTTGATATTGTCCTTCGGCAGGGAGGAGCCCTTGGCGTTCTTGATCGCCAGACGCAGGCGCGGATTGGCGTCCGGGTCCGGCCCGCCGAGCTTGGCCGCAATCGTGATCTCCTTCGACAGGCGCGAGAAGAGTACGGCGCGTTTCTTGTCCTGTGCGCCTTTGCGGTGCTGGATGTTTGCCCATTTACTATGGCCGGCCATGGGGACCTCGTCTTATCGTTTTTGGGTGATGCATGGGGATTTGATAGACCATGCCCCTCCAGTTTCCTAGCCTCGCAGGGCCGCGCCCGTGGCCTTGGAGACCTTGGCGACGATCTTGTCCATCAC
>JBCBGZ010000167.1:0-3066 GCA_038526245.1 Pseudomonadota bacterium | reverse complement strand
CGCGCATCCTTTGCCATGGCCGCGCACGCAGCAAGCGCCCGCTCCATGATCACGCCGCGGCCCCACTCTTCGTCGCGCTTATCGATCTGCCCCGGCGCGAAGAACATGGTCGGCTTGGCGCCGGGAAGTTCGCCCAGATCTGTGCGCATGGCTTCCCAATGGGTGATGCCGACCATGCAGCTTTCCACCAGGTTTTCACCGCAATGGGTGTGCAGCGCCGTCGTCAGGCGCGCATCTCCGGACATGTCGACATAGGCCGTGGGTAGAGATCCATCGATCTCGGTTTCTCTGCCATAAGTCATGACGCGGTCGTAGAGGCCGAGTTCCTTGGTAAAATCCAGATTTCCCGGCGAGGTAAAACCAATGACTTCGGGCGTGTCTTCCCCAGCGTGGCGCAGGGCATGGGCCAGGCCAAAGGCGGTTTTCGAAGACGCCGAACCGATCACGACCTGTTTGGCTCCGAAATACCCATTCGCCTTGAGATAGTCATACAGCAGGTACGAGGTGACGAAGAGCGGGAAATAGAGGCAGCGCTCATTGTCGAGGCCCTTCAGGACGTCTGGCTCGGCGCTCTTGCGGTTGTACTGATTGTAAAGCCCCGGAAGCCTCTGGCGATGCTCCGCGCCATCTACAAACCCGGTCGCACGCACGCCGACCGGTTTGAGCACCACATGGCTGGCCAGCGGCCAATAGCCATAGATCACTTCACCCGGCTCGACGCCCTCGCACTGGCTTTCAACGACGGTGGCATAGCCCCAGACCGGAACCTTGCCCCAACCGTCTTCGCCCGTGGGGAAAAACCCCCAATAGCCGACCATGTGACCTGCCACGGCATAGGTGACATTGTTCGCGGTCAGCGCCGCCTGGTCGACCTGCATGAGGACTTCGCCCGGCCCGATGTCCGGCATAGGCCGAGAGACAGGCTGCGTTGCGCGCAAATCATCCATGCGCACGTGGATTTCAGTGATCCCAGACATGGCAGATCAGTTGTTGCGCGGGGTTGGGCGAACAATCTGGCTGCGGCAGGGCGGCAGTCCCGAGCCTCCGGCCAGTTCACCGCCTGGATCGCAGGCCTGACCCACGCTGACCTGGGGATTGCGATAGGTCACGTTGCGCGACTGGACCTGAGCCGTGCGCGTCTGGCGCGGCTGCGGCCCGAAGAGTTCGCGCTCCATGAATTGGGCCGCGCTGGTCACGCCGGACCCCACGGCCTGAACATCCTGTCCAACGCCTTCAATCGTGTTGCAGGCGGTCATGAGCGGAAGAGCAAAGAGGCCCACAAGGGCAGATTTCGCGAAATTCATCGGCGTCTCCATCGTTTCGCTTTGCCAACGACCCTACTCCGAGGCGGCCCCGGGCGCAAAGCAGGACTTCCAACGCGCGAAAACTCCCGCTAAGCGGTGCGGGATGAAAAGCGCAGTCATCGTATTTCCCGGATCGAATTGTGATCGCGACGCCGCCGTTGCCCTTGAAGCCGTCACCGGTTCGGCGCCGGCCATGGTCTGGCACAAGGAAGAGGGCCTCCCCGACGGGCTGGACTTGGTGGTTGTGCCCGGCGGGTTTTCCTATGGTGATTACCTGCGCTGCGGGGCCATCGCGGGCAATTCCCCGATCATCGGCGCGCTGAAGGCCCATGCAACGCGCGGGGGCTATGTGCTCGGCATTTGCAATGGGTTCCAGATCCTCTGCGAAACGGGGCTTCTGCCCGGCGCACTGATGCGGAACGCTTCGCTCAATTTCGTCTGCAAACCCCAAGATTTGAAGCCCGAAAGCGCGAATACCGCGTTCACAAGCGCATTGGACGGGCGCGAGACGGTCTCGATCCCCATCGCCCACCATGATGGAAACTATTTCGCCGACGAGGCGACTCTCGACGCGCTGGAAGGCGAAGGCCGGGTGGCCTTCCGTTATCTTGGCAATCCGAATGGGTCAGCGCGCGATATTGCCGGCATCCTGAGCGAAAATGGCCGTGTCCTCGGCATGATGCCCCATCCCGAGCGCGCCATGGGCGGCCATGAAGGCGGCGCAGACGGCCGCGCTGTTTTCGAAAGCCTGATGGGCGCGATTTAGGCCAACGCCGGGCTCGCTTTGCCGACGTTGGCCCTAAATTAGCGACTTACTGAACGCAGTCGCATATTCTCAAAATCTGCGTGTCGGGTGCACACCGCTCCGTGCACCACTCCCCATCATTCTGGACGATGTAGCAGCCCGGGTCGGGTTGGTACCCATCACACTGGCCAGAGCCGGGAAACGGGAATGGAAACGATTGCGCGGTTTCGGCGCTTCCCGCCGCGGCCAGTTGAAGCTCAGCAGCGGTGGCATCATGACCAAGGTCAACCAGCAGATCGACAACACTGGGCTCGGCGGCTGGCGCTAGACCTTGGTGGTCGGGTGTGTCGGCGGTCGCAACGGCGCCCAACATGAAGAGGGCGGCGAAGGCAGAAAGGACTCTAGCGACGTGTCTAATCATTGTCTTACTCCTCTGATCCCCAGCTTCACCAGACTACCTGCCCCAGTTCAGGAGAGTCGTTTCAACTTGATCATTTAAGAAAATTTCACCCTGAGATTGAATGCGAATTCACTTGCGATCCAAAAACTTGCTGCTGGTCAGGCGAGTCGAGCGGCGCTAAACCCCCGCCATGACAGACACCTCCTCGATTCTCGCCCATTTGCGCACCGACCAGACGCCCGATGACGGGCTTGAGCATGGCATCAATGCCGAGGAGTGGGAGCGGCTCACGTCCCGCCTCGGCCGGGCGCCAAACCTGGTTGAGCTGGGCATCTACAGCGTGATGTGGAGCGAGCATTGCTCCTACAAATCCTCCCGCCGGCACCTGTCAAAATTCCCGACAAAGAATGAGCATGTCATCCAAGGCCCAGGCGAGAATGCCGGCGTCATCGACATTGGCGACGGCCAAGCCGCGATCTTCAAGATGGAGAGCCACAACCACCCCTCCTACATCGAGCCCTATCAGGGCGCGGCGACCGGTGTGGGCGGCATCCTGCGCGATGTGTTCACCATGGGCGCGCGGCCCATCGCGCTGGTGAATGCCCTGCGCTTTGGCG
>JBCBGZ010000166.1:0-3214 GCA_038526245.1 Pseudomonadota bacterium | reverse complement strand
CCGCCAATGCGTTGAACATCGCTTGGCATCGGACCGTGGATGCAGTTGCCGATGCCCGCGCCGTAAAGTGTGGCCAGCAAAGCACCGGTGTCACTGTAGCCGAGATAAGTCTTTTGACGCGCCGCAGGTCCGAGACTTGCGACAAGATTCGAAAGCAGGCGCACGGAGCCATAACCGCCCCGACCGAACCAGATGGCGTCTAGATCCGGGTCGTTGGCAGCTTCGATCAACGCGTTCTGCCGCGTGGTGTCATCACCCGCGAAATGTCCGTGGGCTGCGAAACACTGGGGATGGAACTGAAGCTCCAATTCTGGGACGTGATGCGACGCGAGGTCTGTGACGCGATCGGCGACACTGGGAGGTACCGCTCTGGCGGGGGCCACCACCATTACGCGTCGCAGACCGCCGGAATTTTGCCTATCTCGCGCCATGGGAGTCAGGGTATGTCGGATTCCATGACGGATCACAAACAGTATTTCTTCTGTGGCATCGGCGGGTCGGGCATGCTGCCTCTGGCCATGATCCTGCGCGGTCAGGGCGCCGAGGTATCAGGATCAGATCGGGCACTCGACCAGGGTCGGACGCCTGAGAAGTTCGAGTGGTTGAGAGGGCAGGGCATCGGCCTGTTTCCCCAGGATGGATCCGGCCTCGTCTCCGGAGATCAAGTGTTGGTGGCGTCCGCAGCGATTGAGGACACAGTGCCTGATGTTGCTGCAGCGCTCGAACTGGGTTGCCGCCGGGTTTCGCGCGCTGAGCTGTTGTCTGAGCTTTTCAATGATGCTGCTCTCTCGGTGGGTGTTGCCGGGACGAGTGGAAAGTCCACAACGACGGCGATGATAGCGTGGATCCTTCATTCGACGGGCGCTGACCCTACAGTGATGAATGGTGCGGTGATGAAGAATTTCGCGGGGCCCGGGGTGCCGTTTGCCAGCGCACTTGTCGGGAAGGGTGACGCATTTGTCAGCGAAGTTGATGAGAGTGATGGGTCCATCGCGATGTACTCGCCAGATGTCGCCCTCCTCAACAATGTGTCGTTGGACCATAAGTCTATGGACGAACTGCGCGCGCTTTTCGGCAACTATTTGGCGAAAGCCGGGACGGCCATTCTCAATGCCGACGATAGCGAAGTGCTGGGCTTGGCGCAGCGGGCTCAAAAGGCACGGACCTATAGCTTCGAACGCCGCGACGCCGACCTCTACGCCCATTCGATCAAGGCCGAACCGACGTCGATATCCTGTCTGATAACCGCCTACGGCAACGAGGCGTTGCGTTTGTCGCTCAAAGTGCCGGGACGCCATAACCTGGCCAATGCGATGGCGGCAATGTTGGCCTGTGAGGCATGTGGGATTGAGCTAAAAGCGAGCGCGGCGGCAATGGCGGATTATGCCGGCATCCGGAGGCGGTTTGATATTGTTGGAACTGCCGATGGCGTTACAATCATTGATGATTTCGCCCACAACCCTGACAAGATTGCCGCCACGCTCAAGACTCTGCGTGACTTTCCTGGAAGGTTGCTGGTCCTGTTCCAGCCCCATGGCTTTGGCCCGCTGAAGAAGATGCGCGCGGAACTGGCCAGCGCGTTCATCGACAATATGCTCGCCGAAGACGTTTTGGTCATGCCCGAGCCGGTTTACTTTGGCGGTACGGTCGACAGGGCCGTTTCCAGCAAGGACCTGGTTGCCGATATTCAGACCGCTGGCGTGCAGGCGGAGCGCTTCGAAACGCGTGAGGCATGCGGGGAACGCCTCCTCGCTCTGGCCAGGTCGGGAGACCGAGTAATTGTAATGGGTGCGCGCGACGATACGCTGAGCGAGTTTGCAGCGCGTCTCCTGCAAGAAATACAGCAGCGTTCGTGACACGGCTGATGCAAAAATGTCTCACATTTAAGACATGTCAGTGTCCGATGCATTCTTGAGTTGTCGCGTTCCGGCAAATCCTATTTCCATCCATTATTAAACGAGACGCGAGAATCGCGCCGCAGTCAAAAGAGAGACGTTGTTCTGATCAGCTCCCGGAAGGGACAGGAACGGCGCTAAAGGGAAATGCATCAAGGAGTCCCCATGAAAATTCAACTGTTGTCGACCAGCGCTCTGCTGCTCGGAAGCCTCGTCGCACCGCTGGCGACCGCGCAAGAGACTGAAGATACCTCTGCGCGCACTCTGGACACCGTGACGGTGACAGCTACGAAGCGCGAGCAGACCCTCCAGGATGTTCCCGTAGCAGTCTCCGTGGTCGACGACAGCGTGATCGAGAAGGCTGAAATTCTCGACCTGGGCGACCTCCAATCGGTGGTGCCGTCGTTCAACGTTGGACAGCTTCAGTCTTCCGCAAACACAAACTTCATCATTCGTGGTTTCGGCAACGGCGCGAACAATGCAGGCATCGAGCCGTCCGTCGGTGTTTTCATCGACGGTGTGTATCGCTCTCGCTCGGCTGCTCAGATTGCTGACCTTCCAAACCTCCAGCGCGTTGAAGTTCTGCGCGGACCCCAATCGACCCTGTTCGGCAAGAACGCGTCTGCCGGTGTTGTTTCAATCGTCACCCAGGCGCCCCAGTTCGAGTTCGGCGGAAACATCGAAGGCACGATCAGCAACTTCGACGGCTATCGTGCGAAAGGATATGTGACCGGGCCGATTTCCGACACCTTGGCGTTCTCGCTCGGCGGTTCGTACAATACGCGCGGCGGCTACGCGACCGACACATTCTCTGGAGAGGAAACAAACGACCGGAACCGATACGGCATCCGCGGTGAGCTTCTTTTCACGCCGATGGAAAATACGAGCTTCCGCCTCATCGGCGATTATGATGTTATCGATGAGATTTGCTGTGTTGCGGGCAACCTGATCAACGGCCCGACTGGTGCGGTGGTCCAGGCGCTCGTGGATCCAACCGGTCAGACTCTCGGCCTGATCCCAGAGGATCCGTTCTCCTATGATGTTGCTTACAACTTTCCGTCGACCAACGAGATCGACAATGGCGGCATCTCTCTCCAGGGAGATGTGGATTTTGACGGCTTCAGCCTGACCTCAATCACTGCGCTGCGCCAATCCAATCGCGAGACGAATGCTGACTCCGATTTCACGGCCGCTGACCTCGTCGGCGCGAATCTTGAAGATGTGTCCATTGACACCTTCACCCAGGAACTGCGGCTCACCTCCACCACGGACGGCTTTGTCGATTGGCAAGTCGGCGCGTTCTACCTGGACGAGACCGT
>JBCBGZ010000165.1:0-3236 GCA_038526245.1 Pseudomonadota bacterium | reverse complement strand
GCAACGCGCTCGATTCCAAGCAGAATGCGACACCATAGCCATAACTTCTCCAAAGACTCGTTTCATTTTGCGGCGACAACCTATTCAAATCACGATTCTTTTACACAGGCGCTAAGACGAACATGACAGCCCGCCACAAGCACACCGCGATCGGGCTCAAGACGGCAACGGGCAAACTCCCCGGTTCTTGTGCCATCCAGTTCGGTGGCGACCCAAACCTGCCCGCGGCGCTCATTTGGCCTGAGGATGCAGGCGGGTTGCCGATGCATCATCTGATGCAAATCGATTGCAGTGCGTTGCCGGAAATCGACCCTGATCTCCCGCGGGAGGGCACGCTTTTCTTCTTTGTCACTGGGTCCTGGGCACCACGCAAAGCGCCTTCGCTTGGCCATGATCCGGGTGCCTCGGCCATCCTTTACTGGCCAGAACCGACTAGCGATCTGCCGACCCGCTTGCATCCCATTAGTACTCCGCAATTGGGCGATGATTCGATCGTAAAGGAGCCGGTGCGCTCGGCTTTTACGCCGCCAAAGCGACGACTTGTGGCGCGGCTCTTCGGGAAGGATGTGGCGCGCGCCTCGCCCCGCCAGTTTGCTACTGTCATAGAGCCTGTTCCGCTGGAGGCGGTTACCTTTGACAGCCACCCGGACGCGGACGAGACCGCCAACTATGCCGCGCTTGGCCCCGATGGCTCTGGCCGTGATCCCTATGATTACGGGTTCCGCCCGCATCAGATGCTCGGCTACGCTCCCACACTCGACGACATGAATGCCCTTGACCTTGAGGGCTACATGGAAGCCTCGCTTGAAAAGGAGCGCGAAGGATATGCCCGCGCAGACGCTGTGCGCGGCGACGAGGAAGCCGTTCTGTTGCTGCAATTGTCGAGCCACGAGGACTGGAACCTAGACCTTGCAGGCTACCAATATGCCCTGCAGTTCCGGATCAGACGCTCCGATTTGCGCGCCCGCAAGTTTGAGGCGCATTGGGCTACTCAGCAGAAACTGATGCTCAGCGGTCGACGTTTCCTCCCCGTTCCCGAACCCGATACGGCTTTTCCCGATCCGAACGAAATGTCGCCAGCCATTGTCCTAAAGCCGCTGGCGCCGGGCGAGACCGCGGTTTCCGCCAGCAATGCGTTTTGTGGTCTGCCCCACTTGCCCGATGGCATGGATTGGCCGCGAACCGAACAGGGCACACCGCTGCATTTCCTGATGCAACTGGATTGTGCCACGATCCCGCGCAGCCATGACGACACACCGCTGCCGGATTTTCCGGACACGGGCACGCTTTTCGTGTTTCTCGATGCGCAAAGCTACGAGCTGTCCGGCGATGCGCTGCAAGTACTTTACACCGATGCCGGTGTGCACGATGTCTCGCCCCGTGACCCGCCCGAGGATTTGGCGGTGCTCGACGTTAGCCAGAGCCCGGAGGGGTGTTGCCTTGGCGTGCTTGACCGCCCCCGCCTGCCGGAAGCACTTTCCGAATTCCCGGTGCCAAGCGATGCGCGCCGCTTTGAGCCGCGCATGCCCTTTGACCCGGTGGCCTACACCACGTTTTCCATGGATGAGTATACTGAAGAAAGCGCCGGCGCGCAGGTAGAGACTCGTCGCAAGGCACTTCCGCATGAGCCCGGTGCGATTCCTGGCGTAAGCTTTGTCATCGATTGGTTGCCGCATTGGTTTGCCTGTTTCAAAGACTTGCGCGCCGATGACGCAATGAGCACGGGCCGCCGCGACGCGCCCGTGCGCTACATCCCTACCAGCTATCCCTGGCACTGGAGCGACATACAAGAGGCGTTGATCGCCTTCTTCGAAGCAGCAGAGCGGCTTGACCGCCATGAACGCGCAGCCCTTCCGACAATGTGGTCGGACGATATCGAGGCCGAGGCACGCGCGTGGTATCAAGAGGCCGTGGCGCAGGACCCGCTGACCCCGATTGCGACCGACCGGGCCCGAGCTTACCGCGATTGGCTGCGCCGTTCCGATCAGGCTGCCACGCGTATCGGCGACGAAACCGAGGATGAGGGGGGCGCTGAACGGCGCGAACGGCTTGACCGGCACTACGCATTTAAGCGATTGATGACTGCCTTGGCGATGCCCAGCCTTTCGCGGAGCTTGCATTGGTTCCTGCATGAGGGGAGCGCGCTGCCTGAGACGGTCCGAGCAACGGCCGGGGAAATTCTAAGGTTCACACGCGGTTACACGCGGCTCAGGGCCTACAACGTCGTTCATGAGCCAATCCCACACCAGTTGTTCCCGCCTCTTGCCCCCGGTCAGGGGCCTACAAACAACATCCTGCTTATGCAATTCACCAGCGGCTATGGGCTGCGCACGCGGTTTGCTGATTGTTGCTGCTTGCAGATTTGGATCGATCCAGACGCGCTTTCAGAACGCCGCTTCGATGCCTGCCGCGCAGAGATTTTATGGTAGAAGGAAAAACAAATGAGCTTTCATCTTGCAGATTTTTCAGTGTCTCTGCTTAGCGACAGCATAGAGGCCAGTTTTGCCGCTGAGCGTGGCCCGGCCTATGACGCGTTGTTGGCGTTGATCGGTTTTGCGGCCTACGATCTAGGGCGACAGGCGGCCGACCCGGACAGCGTCAGTGATGATGAGGTCGTGCAGCAATTGGCAGATGCTTACAAGAAACAGCTCGACCGCGCTCACGCTAAGAAGTTTGATTTCGATGGAATCTATGCCTCAGCAAAGCAGCGCTACGGCAGCCCCACTGCGGTGGTGGCAGACCTGCAAAGGGTGCTACCCGATTTGGCGCATGATCAATCAGACAAATCCGCGACGCCTACGCCGAAGCCGGGCTTCTTCAAGCGTTTGCTGGCTGGCGGGGCAGAGGTTGGGTCACGGGATGAGCTGATATCCATGGCCAAACAAGGCCTGTTTTTTGCCAGCTACGTTTATGATGATGAGTCTGATTATCCTGAATTGGAACGTCCGATTGAGATCATGATGGACGATCTGCCGGAATGATCCGACCGGGCGTAGCACGCTGTAGGGCAGGCAATGGAGCCAAGGATCGCACCCATGCTCGACGAAAGCGAAGATCCGACCAACGTTCCACGGCGTGCCATCCAACATAAAGCTCTTAGAGCTTCGTAAGCGATTTGACCGCGAGGGGCGCGCGGCAGTGGACACGGAATGAACTAGCCGGGCGAAAAATGAGCTATGAGTGAATCTGGTTCTCTGAGTGCGGCATCTGTCAAGAGTATTGTGGTGGCCATCGGG
>JBCBGZ010000164.1:0-3266 GCA_038526245.1 Pseudomonadota bacterium | reverse complement strand
GGTCTCAGAATACGCTGAAATCAGCAGACTGCGTGGCGGAGAGGATGGGATTCGAACCCACGATACGGGATTACCGTATACTCCCTTAGCAGGGGAGCGCCTTCAGCCACTCGGCCACCTCTCCGCGAACCGCGTTTCCTAATGCCCGTTGGGGATTGTAGCAAGCCCCCATATACCCCGCGCGCCGCGCCAATTGTCCGCTTTTGTCTGGAATGGACCGCGAAGGTGGGGAAACTTTGGGGGGACGGCGTTTTCAGCCGACGTGCACACCTCTCTCAGGCCCCTGCGCAGGTCGACGGCTTCGGCGGCGCGAGCCGCGGCGCGCTACTGGATCTTTTCCAGGCGCGACAGCTCATAGGTGTCGTTCAGGGAGCGATAGACGACCGCCTCATAGATGGCTCGCGCCTCTGGCGCACCGGTCATTTCGACCCGAAATCGATAGTTGATCCCGGCAACAACCTGGGTTTCCAAGGCCACAACGTCCACGAGCGCCCGGGTGGGAAACTGCTCGTAAATCGCCTCCTCAACAATCTGATAAGCCATTTTCGCGCCGGGCTCAGAGGCGTCCCCTGGACCGTAGCCACCGGGCATGGGCTCATAATCCGCCGGGTCCAGTTCGACAAAGACCGGCCCATCGGCGCCGCGGGCTTCGGCAGCGCGGTCATCGGCATTGGACTGGACAGCGCTACAGGCGGTGAACAGGGCAAAGGCGCTGAGGGCGGCGGGGATGGCGGTCGACACATTCATAAGGCACTCGCTATGTCTCCCCCGTGACCGTCATGCCACTGTCAACACATTGAGTAAACGCCCTGGCTGGAGTCCGCCGGGGCGGGCTTTCGCTCGACAGGCGCGCCGCCCGCCCTATGCTGGCGGAAACACTGAGGGCAAGGGAGCCATCCGCCAATGAGCGACGTACTGAAACAATGGGTATTGCAGTCATATTGCGAAGGCGTGCCGCGCCCGGAGAACTTTGCCCTTGAGGAAAAGCCCTTGCCCGCCCCGCGCGAAGGCCAGTTCCGCGTCGCCCATGCCTTCAGTTCGGTGGACCCCGGCACGCGTTCGCGCCTGTCGGGCGGAGACAGCTATGCCAGCGCCCTGCCCCTTGGCAAACCCATTGATGGATTCAGCGTCGGCACGGTGGACGCCAGCGAGAATGAGGCGTTTCCGGTCGGCACGACCGTGTTTTGCGCCGGAGGCTGGAAAACCCATTCCCTGCAAACCGGCAAGGGCTTTATCGGCAAGGTGCCCAGCGTGCCGGGCATTCCGCTCTCGCTCTGGATTGGAGTTCTGGGTGTGCCGGGGCTGACGGCTTGGTTCGGCACCAAGACTGTCGGAAAGTTCCGCGAAGGCGACCGCGTCCTGGTCACCAGCGCAGCAGGTCCCGTGGGCGCGACGGCAGGCCAACTCGCCAAGGCGTGGGGCGCGAGCCAGGTGGTCGGCGTGGCCGGCAGTGACGTGAAATGCGCCTGGCTCAAGGACGAAGCCGGCTTCGACGCGGTGATCAACTACAAGAGCGCGCCAGACCTCGACGCAGCTATCGCCGAAGCCATGCCGGACGGCGTGGACCTGCTGTTCGACAATGTCGGCAATGCCATGGTCAACCGCGTCTTGCCGGTGATGCGCGAGCATGGCCGCATCTGCATCTCCGGCCAGGTCGCCGACTACAATCTCACGCCCGAGGAGACGCCGGGCATCGTCAACACAAAGCCCTTCATCACCCACCGGGTGAACATGCAAGGGCTGGTGGTGTTCGATTTCGCGCGCGAGTTCCCAGAAGCGCTGGACAGCATGGCGCGGATGATTGCGGGTGGGCAGTTGAAATACGCCGAAGAGCGGTTTGAAGGCATTGAGGCGATGCCGGAAGCCTTTTGCGGCCTCTTCCGGGGCGAAAATTTCGGGCGCCGGGTTGTGCGGGTTGGGGCGGAATGAGCTCCGACTTGAAGCAGCCACACTTTCGCTTTTTGCCACGAGCATATGAATTGGATGGCGTATTCGAGAAAACTGACGCCACCTGCCCCGTCTACCAAAAGCCCGCGGGATGGCGATATGTCGGGTCCATTTACAGCAACTTCAGAGGAGAGATTCAGCCGGGGGCGCAAAGCATCTTTGAGCGCAAGCTCGGCAGCGCGCTCGGCGATGACGACTACACTCTCCATGATGCAGAATTCTCAGATGCGCTCAATGCTGATCTGGAGGCGGAGATCCTGCAACGGACGCCTGGCTTTCCAACGTACAACCCTTTCACTTGGCCTGTTCGCGACGACTTTCCTTTGGCTTTTATCGGTTACGGAGATGAAGCGTGGGTCAAGGATGACAAAAAAGCTCGCGCCGCGATTGCGGCAGCCGGTCAAACTCTTGGGGAGGAGGACTGGGATTATCCCACGTCGTACGCGCTGATCTTTCGAACTCTGGATGGCGAAACATACGCCGCTGAAATCGATCTCGACTAACACCCTCGCAAGTAACTTTACTCCAAGCCAGTCAGACGCGAACAGGAGAAACATCCGTGTCAGCCCAATTCGACATCACCGCCCAGCCCTATACGCGCTTTAAGTTCTCCCGCGATGGGGCCGTGCTGACAGCCACGATTTCCGGTCCCAATCCCGTCAACGGTGTGGACGCGGCGATGCATGACGAGCTTGCCCAGGTGTTCACAGACCTCCAGCGCGACGCGGCCAGCGACATCATCATCCTCACTGCAGAGGGCCGGGCCTTCTGTGCGGGCGGGGATTTTGACTGGTTCAAGGAACAGATTGAGAGCCCGGGAAAGTTCCGAGCCATCGCCTGGGATGCCAAACGCATCGTCACAACCATCCTGGAGATGGAAAAGCCCATGATCTGCCGCCTGAATGGCGCGGCCGCGGGCCTCGGCGCGACGATTGCCCTGCTCTGCGACATCATCATTGCCGATGAAAAAGCCCTCATCGGCGATCCCCACGTGAAAGTGGGCCTGGTCGCCGGCGATGGCGGCGCGCTGATCTGGCCCCAGCTCATTGGCTACGCCAAGGCCAAGGAATTGCTCATGACCGGGGACCTGCTCACCGCCGCTGAGGCGAAAGAGCTCGGCCTCATCAATTACGCGGTGCCCGCAGGCGAACTCGACGCGAAAGTGGGCGCGTTGGTGGACAAGATACAGGCCAATCCGAAATGGGCCGTGCGCTGGACCAAGTCCGTGACCAACATTCCCCTGCGCGCCCTCGCCGCCCAGCTCATGGATGCCAGCGTCGGCTGGGAGAGCGTGTCGAACTATCTCGACGACCGGGTCG
>JBCBGZ010000163.1:0-3290 GCA_038526245.1 Pseudomonadota bacterium | reverse complement strand
GATGGGGGCGTATCGAAGAGACATTCGGGGAAGACCCCTATCTGGTCACGCGGATGAGTGTGGCTGCGGTTAAAGGCTTTCAGGGAGATACCGCAGACGGCTCAATCCCCGATGACCGTGTGCTCGCGACACTCAAGCACATGACGGGGCACGGGCAACCGCAAGCCGGCATGAATGTCGGCCCGGCCCAATTGCCGGAGCGCGTCTTGCGCGAGGTGTTTTTCCCGCCCTTTGAAGCGGCCGTTCAAGAGGCAAATGCCGCCAGCGTGATGGCGAGCTATAACGAGATCGATGGTATCCCATCCCACGCCAATGACTGGCTGCTGAATGATATTCTGAGGGGCGAGTGGGGCTTTGATGGGGTCGTCGTCGCTGACTATTTCGCGATCAACGAATTGGAGCGTCGCCATCGCATCGTTGGCTCCCTTGCTGAAGCAGGTGCATTGTCGCTCGCTTCAGGCGTCGATGTTGAGTTGCCCGACGGTGTTGCGTTTTACGAAATGCGCGAGCTGATCGAGAGCGGCACGGTTGATATTGCTGTTGTGGACCAGGCGGTGGAGCGGATGCTCCGTCTGAAAGAGCGCGGCGGCGTGTTCGACGACCCGTTTGCGGATGCGAGCGAAGCCGACGCGATCACGGGCAACGACTCTGCATGCGCCCTGGCCCTTGAGGCGGCCCGCCGGGCGGCGGTGCTCGTGAAGAATGAGGCGGATACGCTCCCGCTGGATTCCGACACTCTGACGCGGATAGCCGTCATCGGTCCCAATTCGGATGTCACCGTGCTTGGGGGGTACTCCGATGAGCCCCGGCAGACCATCAGCATTCTGGACGGTCTTGAAGCCCACCTCGAAGGTGACGTTGAGATTGTTCATGCTAAGGGCGTCGAACTGACGACGAACCGGTCCTGGTGGGACGACGAGGTCGATCTCGCTGATCCTGACGATAATCGAAGGCTGATCCGTGAGGCCATTGCCGCCGCCGACGGCACCGATCTCATCATTCTGGCCATCGGCGGTGATGAATCCACATCTCGGGAAGCCTGGTCTGAAACCCATATGGGCGACCGTGACGACATCACCCTGATCGGGCAGCAGAAAGAACTTGTAGAGGCGCTTGCCGAGACCGGCATCCCCATGGTCGGTGTGGTGATTTCAGGCCGCCCACTTTCGCTGGAAAACGTTGAGGATCATTTCTCCGCAATCCTCTACGGCTGGATATTGGGGCAGGAAACAGGAACGGCCGTTGCGGACCTGCTTTTCGGAACTGTTTCGCCGAGTGGAAAGATGCCCGTTACTGTCCCGCGCACCGTGGGACAGATTCCAGCCTTCTACTACCACAAGCCGACGGCCAAGCGTGGTTTCGCCTTTACAGATCACAGCCCGCTTTACCCCTTCGGCTTCGGGCTCAGCTACGCTGATTTCGAAATCAGTGCGCCAGTTCTGAGCCAGGGCGAGATCGCTATTGGAGAGAGCACCCTGGTTAGTGTGGACGTGACCAATGCGAGTACCGTCCCAGCGGATGAAGTGGTCCAGCTCTATATCCGCGATGAGGTCAGCTCCGTTACGCGGCCGGTAAAGGAACTCAAGGGCTTTCAGCGCGTGTCGCTTGCGCCCGGAGAGACCCTGACAGTCACCTTCGAGATAACTCCCGAAAGCCTGCAATTCTTCAACCGCGAAATGGAACGGGTTGTCGAGCCAGGGACGTTCGAAATCATGGTGGGCAACAGCTCGGTCTCCCATCAATCCACAACGCTGACGGTTCAATGATCCAACGGGCCAGATCAAGGAGTCCCCACCATGGCACTCGCTGAAACCGAAACCCGAGGCAGCTTGTCTTACGCTGTGATTATTACACTTGTGGCCACCCTTGGCGGCTTCCTTTTTGGCTATGACAGCGGGGTGATCAATGGGACTGTGAAGGGCTTGCAGACGGCCTTTGGGTCCGATTCCGTTGGCACGGGTTTCAGCGTGGCGTCCATGTTGCTGGGCTGCGCCGTCGGGGCATTCCTGGCAGGCAGGCTGGCCGATAAATTCGGCCGCCGGATGATGCTCATCGCCTCGGCGGTCTTTTTCCTCGTGAGCGCGTTTGGCTCGGGGATCGCGGGGTCGACTGCCGAATTCGTCGCCTATCGTATCCTGGGTGGGCTGGCTGTCGGGGCCGCCAGCGTCATGGCACCTGCCTATATCAGCGAGATTGCGCATCCGAGCCAGCGCGGGCGTTTGTCCTCGATCCAGCAGGTTGCCATTATCGTGGGCCTGACGGCCGCATTCCTGAGCAATTACCTGTTGGCCGGCGCGGCGGGCGACTCGACAGCCGTCTTCTGGCTTGGCTTTGAAGCATGGCGTTGGATGTTCTGGGCTGAAATTATCCCGGCGCTGATCTTTTTTGTGGCACTTTTCATGATTCCCGAAAGCCCGCGCTTCCTCGTGGCTGCTGGAAAGTCAGCTGAAGCCAACCGCATCCTCGATCGACTCTATGGCGCGCAGATGGCGACCCAATCACTCGCGGCCATCGAAACTACGCTCAGCCGTGAAACACCGCCGAGACTGACGGATCTGCACAACCCAAAGACGGGAATGCTGTACCCGATTGTCTGGGTCGGAATAGCCTTGGCGGTGTTCCAGCAACTGGTCGGTATCAACGTCATATTCTACTATGGCGCAGTGCTCTGGGAATTTGTTGGTTTCACCGAAGAAGATGGCTTGCTGACCAATGTAATCATGGGGGCGGTTAGTATTGCGGCCTGTGTGGTGGCCATCGGGCTGATTGATCGCGTGGGACGCAAGCCACTCCTTATTGTCGGCTCGGCTGGCATGGCGCTTACACTCGCGATCATGGCGGCCATGTTCTCCCAGGCACAGGTGAGCACCACGGGGCTGACCCTTTCACCGGCGCTTGGGCAGGTCGCGCTCCTGTCAGCCATCGCCTACGTTGCTTTTTTTAACTTCAGCTGGGGCCCCGTGATGTGGGTGATGCTCGGCGAAATGTTCCCCAATCAGATGCGCGGCTCGGGCCTTGCCGTGAGCGGTTTTGCCCAGTGGGTCGCCAATTTCGGAATCACGATGACGTTTCCCATCCTGCTGGTCACCACCGGTCTTTCAACTGCCTATGGGTTCTACGCGCTGGCGTCGGTTGTCTCGCTGGTTTTCGTAGTCAAGGCAGTGCAAGAAACGCGCGGCAAATCCCTAGAAAGCATGACCGCCTGACACAATTCGTGCCCGAGCGCGCGAAACATGCAGGCCCATTACTCAATCCGCAAACAGGGTAGAACTAGGTTTCGCAATGGTGCC
>JBCBGZ010000162.1:0-3337 GCA_038526245.1 Pseudomonadota bacterium | reverse complement strand
CAAGCATTAGGCAGTATCACTGTTTCACCTATTCCTTCGGAGTAAAATCCAGGCTTTGCATCCAAGGCAACGGCGCTTGGTCTGAAGGCCTGTCAAAAAGCCGCCCTGGCCGATTGCCCGCTAAATCCTCGAGCCGTTCGTCAATAACCAGCATATATCGGGCAGCTGCCCATGCTGCACGCGGGGTAAATTCCCAAAGCTCCTCTTCCGGTCCTAGCGCAATTGCGCCTGGCACAGTGTCGCCGTTTTTATCCAGAACCCGAAGGCGGAACGCCATAGACAGGTGATCATGTGCGCTGCCGAGATCTACGCGCAAGGTGTCGTTGCTGTGCGCCCTAGGTGTGACGATGGTCCAGTCCGCAGGATCAGGAGGGTTTGTGTCTGCGTTTTCGACAGCAAAGCTATGCTGGGTGTCTTTTCCCAAAGGGCAGCCAGTTCTATCGAGTGCGGAGCCAGACACATCAAGTACGTAGGATTCGCCGTCAACCAGCGCCCGGCCCAAATTCTCGTTCGCAATCAGACCGGTTTTGACCCGGCCTGGATCGAGCAGTAGTGTCAGCCGTCGACGGTCTGGCGACCACAGGTCCGCGCGATTGGTGAGGAAAACGCCCTCTAACGCGACCCCATCACCATTCAAGAGCCGCACGTGCTGCAGGCCCTCATGTGCACTCATGGGGCGCGGGTAGTAGACGTAGACCCGCAAGAGGTTTTCCGGCAGCACTTTTGCGGTGGGATAGATGTCGACACCCTCCGCATCTGGGCATGTCGCCTGCGCAACTGATCCGGCGGCAAGAAACGCAGCAAAGACCGCGTACAGTTGCGACTTCATTGACGAATTTGTCCCGGAAAACCCTCGTCCACCTTCAGCATGTTCTGGAACATGCGGACCCCCGTTGACATCGGATCGTCAGCATAAGCGTAATCAGGGAAGTTATATTCACTGATGAAGTCACTCAGCCGGAAGAACGAACCTTTCCGGAACGACACCAGCTCCATCGCCCCTGTGTCGAGATCGCGGCGCAACGCGAGCAAAAATTGAGCGTCCTGGTCAGCAACATGCAGAACGCCTGACAATGGCAGCGGCGTCGTTTGTACACCGGACGTGGCGCCGAGATAGGGCACAGGTTCCGACAGTCCCGGGCCCGCAGCCGCAGCACTCAAATCACTCAGCGTTACAAGGTCGGCGTCCATTTCCCGATTCACAACCAACACATACTTGGACACATTTCCCTGAGGGTCCGCAGCGTCAAACGAAATGACGTCCAGCGGCGTATTCCCATATCCCAGCTCAGCGATGGTTTTGCCCTTCACATGCGCGCGGTCCGCCAGCGCGTCTATTGGGATCGTCACCAAGGGCGTGCAGGTATACGCGGCTACAGCAGTAGCAACGCCGTCCAGATCGACCACTGTCATCGCACGGATCGGTGCGCGGGTTTCATTCTGGTTGTGTGCCGCATGGTAGATTTCGATACTGCTGGACGACGCGGTCGTCTCAAAAGGGAATGGCACGCGACGCAATGTCGAGGCAAATTCACCCGTGGATACCCCCGAAACGAACAGCTCACCGCTCGCATAGTCCAAGTCGGTGACGGTCAAAGACGCGGCGGGAATGTCTCGCCAAAAGGTCACGTCGTCATCGGCAGTGTCCTCAAGCTCAAAGCTGGTGGACGATAGGGTTTCGAGATCGATCCGTTCGACGGTGCCGTCGCGGGCAATGGACAAAACCGCCACCGTCTCAACCCCATCGATCGTAGCCGTCACAGAAACATATGCGTCGCGCGTCACAGGATGTACCGCCAAGTCCCCATAAACCAAACGCCCCGTCGCGCCCAAGACGTCGCTGACCAAGGGATCCAGGTCCAGCAAATTGAACGCTGCATCCTGCTCTGGGGGTTCACCGCTTTGAGACAGCGTAAAGGCATGGATAGCGCCGCTCAGCTGGTCCGCAATGAAAAGCGTGTTGTCCGGTCCGAATTCAAGCAGGCTGGCCGAACGAGGTGCATCTGCCGCCGCGAGCCCGGCAGTAAGCGCAAGAGTGCCAGCAGTAAGAAGTACCGACGAACCGTTCATGTTTGAACTCCTGTTCTGAGAGCGAGCGACCCCGCAAAATTCTGTGGGCGGAGGCTCTCACAGGAGACAGCTGATCCCGCAATTGCGCAACCGGTCTGAACGCGCGCGTTATGCGCGTTTGTGCGACGCTACCAAACGCATCGGTCGCGCTCACAGGGCCAGTTGCGACAGAACCACCAACGCGCCCACTGGTGCAACTCCGGGTGTCCCTTGTTGCGCAAGCCCGCGCAGAATTGAGATCGCAGACGGCGAAGTGGTCGCAATCTTGTGGTTGAACTCGCCGCCGACGGCGAGGTCAGAGACATCCACAACTGTAATGGGAAGGTCTCCAACAATGCTCCGATCGGTCTGTGCGCCAAGTCGTGGGCGTCGCCCGGTGAGCAAAGACGAAATCCTTAGCGCACCGTCCTGTTCGGCCACCATTATGAGAAAGGGTGTAGGCAGGTCACCGATGGTCATGGCTTGGTCACGAAACAACTCGCCATCGACATCCGGTGCCATCAGCGTGATGGATTCGATGTCGCGATCTATATCCATGCTGCCTTTCAACGCGATCTGGCGCAGCGTTTCCATGATCAGATAGCTGCCCATGGAGTGTCCGACCAAGACCACTTTTCGGCCGTTGCGCGTCAACGCTACCAGTGTCGCCTCAAGCTCATCCCGCGCCAAAAGCGCGCTATCCCGGTCATAAACATATCCGATAGTGAGCCCGGCGGATGGCCAGGAAAACAGAACAGGTGGCACCGGTATCTCGAAGTCGTGCACAAATTGCGCGAGTTGATAAACAGCTTCGGCATGTCGCGTATTGTAGCCGTGCACAAAAACTAAGGTCTCGTTCAGCCTACTTTGATCGGAGCGCGCTACATCTGATGTAAAGCGGTTCATTGTCTCAAATTGCATTTGGCCAACCGTCACGAAATCGGTGCTCGCATCAGGTGGTCCATCCGGCCATTCAATCTTGCCCGGCGCGTGCGTCGCTGGCACTGAAATACTGACCGCCTCAAAGGACAATTCCAATGGTCGGGGAGGCGCCCCGCTGGCATCCGCTTGAACATCGCTACGGAAACTCGAAACCCAGATTGTGTGCGTTGTGGCCGATGGGTCGGGCATCGCAACTTCCAGAACGCCGCGCTCGGAACAGCCAACGAGGACAATCGCCGTGGCGGCGGCCATTAAACACGCAGCAGTTGGGTTGGGCATGAGATACGTTCCCCAGGAAGCGTTACCGGAGCAACACCGAAGAAATCATTCAAAGTCGTATAGTCCC
>JBCBGZ010000161.1:0-3396 GCA_038526245.1 Pseudomonadota bacterium | reverse complement strand
CGCCATTGAAAGCCTTGCTACGGGGCGTGGCCTGGAAGACCGCGAACTGACGACCGATGGCGCTTTCGCCCGCGCCTTCAGTGACCTCTCCCTGTCGCTCTGGCAGCAGCGCCTCATCCGCAATGCCATGATGGGGGTGCGCTCCCGTGGGCTGGACGAGCAGCGCGCAACGCTGGACCAGCTTGCGCTGCTGATCGACCCCTCCAACGAAGGCTTGCGGGAAAACGTGGTCGACCTATTGCAGGACGAGGCCTTGTTTGAGGGCGCGGCCCACGTGGCTGAAACCGCGCCGGAGCCGACGGCCGCCTTGCAAATCTCTGCGGCCCAGTCGCGCTTGTTTGCGCGTGAGAATGACGGCGCCCGGGCCGCCATTACGAAGGCCTTGGAGATCGTCGAGGAAGACGACCGCCTCAGCATTCTGGCCGGCGCGGTTGGCCTGCATGCCTTGCTGGGCGATGAAGCCCGCGCAATTGATCTGGCGACAGAGGCCCTGGACGGCGCGCGGAATGATGCTGAGCGGGCGATGACGTCTGCGCTGAAATCCGAAATTCTTCAGCAGTTTGGGCGCGTTGACGAAGCGTTGCCCTTCGCGCGCCAGGCCCGCGAGATCGACGACACCCACAATCGCCGCATGTATCTGGCGAACATTTTGGGCGAGGCTGGTGAGATTGACGAAGGTCTTCGTTTGATCCGCAATGATCGCCTCAAGCGGCCGAACGATCCCTACATGCTGAACACGCTCGGCTACTTCCTGATCAGCCATACCGACCGGTTCGAAGAAGGTTTCCGCGTGCTGTACAGAGCCAACTCCATGGCGCGCAATGACCCATATATCGCTGACAGCCTCGGATGGGCGTACTACCAGATGGGGCACCTCGATGATGCGCTCCGGCTCATCTTGCTGTCGCGCCGGGAGCTTGCACCCCAGAAACACTGGGAAATCGAGCACCATCTGGGCGACATCTATTGGCATATGGGCCGCGAAAACGAAGCCCGCACAGCCTGGCAAACGGCGCTGGATGAGTTCCCGCCATTCCTCGTGGCCGAGGAATTGCGCGAGAAGATGGAAAAAGGTTTGACGGAAGGCCCACCAGAAACCGTGCCCGTGCCGCGCGTGTCTCTGGACGAGGAAGAAACCCTGCAACGCGAGCTCTGAGACTTCAGGTTGCGCGGGGCTGCGAGGCTTGTCAGTATTGTGGCTCATGCTCGTTCGAACCATCAAGCCTGCCCTGCTTGCAGCGGCTCTGTTTATTGCTGGGTGCGCCGCAAATTCGGCCTACCAGCAGGCGCAGCTGTCCACCTTGCTTGGCGGGACACCACGGCCTGACACAGCGGAAGGTTACAGCGCGTTTCTGGTCGCCAGATTTGCGGCTTTGACCAATGATCCGCGCCGCGCGCTTGAAGGCTATGAACGCGCCCTTTCCGCGGAACCGGAAAAACCAGAACTGGCCGAACGCGCGGTCTTCGCCGCCTTAATGGCAGGCACCTTCGAGGATGCTGCACGCCTGGCCCGAAAAGTGGACACGTCGGATCCGGAGACTTCCGCCCTTGTGCGCCTGACCCTGGCTGTGGATGCCCTTCGCGAAGGGCGCCTTTCGCGGGCTGAAAGCGTGTTGTCCACTTCGACTGGGGGCGCTTTCGATGAAAGCGTCCTGACGCCCATCCGCGCTTGGGTTGCATTCGAGCGGAGCGGTCTTGAAGCCGGGCGAAATGTGCTGTTTGCCGAAAGTGAAAGGCGTGATGCGGCCCGGCGAGCCGATCTCTACTTCCTTGCGCTCATGCATGTGGCAGATAATGACGACGCCGAGGCGCTGGAACTGCTGGAGGCTATGTGGAGCAGGGGGCCCCGGCTGGCTGTCGCTGCTGAGATTCAGGCGCGCTTGTTGGCAAATTTCGGGCGATCCGAGGACGCGGTTGCGGTGCTTTCGACCTTCCGGCGGGAAGTCGGGCCAAATCCTGCCATTGACCAACTCCGCAGCCAGATCGAGCGCGGAGAGCGCATCGAAATTGATCGTCCAAATCTCAGCCGAGGTGCGGCGCTTGCGCTTTACACCCCGGCAGCAGCCCTTGCGAGCCAGACGGAGAGCGATTTTCCCGGCGTTCTCTTCGCCATGGCGCTGGCGCTGGATGGAGATATGGATATCGCCCGCACGCTCTGGGCCAAGGCCCTGGACGGTGTCGGTCGACGGCGCGAGGCGATCGCGATCCTGGAAGAGATCGCCCCTGCCTCGCCATTCTATGCGACCGCTCGCGGACAACTTGCCTGGGCCTATCGCCGGGAAGGCGAGGGCGGGGCAGCTTTGGCTGTTGCATCGCAAGCTGTCGATGCCACCGCAGACCGTGATCTTATGGTGCAAATGGGCGACCTTCTCACGACGCTAGAGCGTGATGGCGAGGCCGATCAGGTTTTCACTCGGGTCATCGACCGGGACCGCGCGGCGAGTTATGCGGATTGGCGCCTGTATCTGGCACGCGGCGCGGCGCGGGAGCGTTTGGGACGATGGCCAGAAGCAGAGGCCGACCTTCGCGAGGCCATGCGGTTGTCGCCGGATAATGCCAGCATCATGAATCATCTCGGTTACAGCCTGGTCGATCGCGGCGTGCGCCTGGATGAGGGGCTACGACTGATTTCCCGCGCGGTGGATTTGCGGCCACGTTCGGGGATGATCCTCGACAGTCTGGGCTGGGCATACTTCAAACTGGGCGATTTTGATCGCGCGGTTGTACATTTGGAGCGGGCCGTAGAACTCGAACCCGGCGACCCTGTGATCAACGATCATTTGGGAGATGCTTATTGGCGCACGGGACGCCGCCTGGAAGCGCGGTTCCAGTGGCGCAGGGCGCTCACGCTGGAGCCCGAGCCGGGCAGCGTGTCGACCCTTCATACAAAGCTTCAATACGGGTTAGATGGCGCCGTGGCCGATACGAGCGCCGTGGAAGAAGACCTGTTTCACAGGGCCCAACCCTGATGGATGCACCGTTCCGGGCGTTTGCGCCGGCTAAGGTCAATCTGTTTCTCCACGTCGGGGCCCCGCGCAGCGACGGGCGCCACCCGCTCGACTCTTTGGTTGTATTCGCAGGGCGTGAGGCAGCAGATGTGCTGGAGGCGCGGAGAGCATCGCGCGATGGCCTGCAGGTGGACGGGCCTTATTCCGATATCCTCGTCGATGAAGGCAGCAATCTGGTGCTTGAGGCGCTGTCTCGCTTGCGCGGACAGGCGCGAATCGACACCGAACTGGATAGCCAGATTGCGTTTTCGCTCCAGAAAAACCTGCCGGTTGCAGCCGGGCTCGGGGGCGGATCAGCCGATGCCGCTGCGGCCTTGCGCTTATTGACCCGCGAAATATTCGATCTGCCGGCTCGGGTGGCCAGCGATTTGGCCCCGCAGCTCGGCGG
>JBCBGZ010000160.1:0-3405 GCA_038526245.1 Pseudomonadota bacterium | reverse complement strand
AAGGCGGCGTCGGGAAAACGACGACCTGTGTCAGTCTGGCAGAAGCTTTTGCGGCGGAAGGACGGCGCACTCTGGTCGTTGACCTGGATATGCAGGCCAATGCCTCGATGATCATTTTTGGCCGCGGAGGCGACGAGCGTCTGTATGATGCCATTGCTGGCCATAAGACCGTCACCGACTATCTAGACGAAAATTTCTTCGGTGAGAGCCTGATGCGTCTCAGCGAATTTGTGACGCCACGTGCCAGCGACGTAACCCATACGGGGCGAACCCTGGACGTCTCCCTTGTGGCCTCATCTCCGGGCCTGCGGCGCACCGAGCGCGCGCTCATCTATGAGCTCACATCCCAAGGCTATTCAATGCATGCCATTGAAGGCCGCGTCGGCCAAAGGCTGACCCAGGATCTAGAACATCTGAAGAAAGAGTTCGATATCATCCTGTGCGACTGCCCACCCGGTATTTCAGCCATGACAGAAACGGTCCTGGCGATTTCGGATGTGCTGATCGTGCCGACAATTCCGGACTTTATGTCGACCCTCGGTCTCGACCTGTTCATTGGCGATGTCGTTCCCCAATTGAACCGAGATTCCGGTGACGGACTGCCCCACGTGTTGGCCACGCGCTTCACCGCCTCAGACCACCAGAGAATCGTGCTAAACGCGATGTGCGAAGGTGCCGAAGGCGGCGAAACCGATTATGCCATGCTAACCACGATTATTCCCGCGACACCAGACTTTGCCGTAAACCCCATTGAGTTGGGACACGCACCGACGCTGGCGCAAAAATGGCCGGGCGAAGCGCTTGGCGTTCTGGACTCCTTGCACAAGGAAATAGCGGGATTGCTGACATGAGCCTCACTGTGGACGGCCGAAAAGCTGTTGAAATCATGGTCAGCTCTCCGGATGTGTTTGCCCGCATCCGGCCTGAACAATGGTCTGCCGCAGCGATCAATCTGGCGAAGAAGCAGCTGATCGCAGGCAAACAGACACGCAGCGACTATCTCAAGGTGCGGGAAGCACTGGGCAGCGCGATGTTCGAGCAAGCACTGGATGCGCTGAAGCCGATGCACCTCAAACAACTGGCCCAACGGATCGATCGCGGCGTAGACCCGGAAAAGATCAAGACCGGTGCCAAGGCGCTCGCCCACATCCGAGAAGTGCTCTCGGACGCGTGGGAAACTCCGGGAGCGCAGCTTGAAACAGCCGAAGTTGCGCCGGAAGCTCCGAAGTCAAATCCATACATCGGGCGCAAGGCTTTCCGCACGGGCCGCTAAAGCCGTCGCATTTGCGGGACTCCCGCGCCTGTCTGATCAATCATCAAGGCCCAAACGGCCCACACCAGGGCATCCATGCGGTCCGGAGACCTATCCTGCGCCGTAGTACCGAAGGAGATCAGTTCGCGTTCAAGCTCTTCGAACGAGCCCACATGGCTCACCTTCCCCTGACTGTATAGCGTGCTTACCGGGAGTGCCCGACCGCGTTTATCCAGACGCGCGTGGACAAGACGGATAGGAATACTCGCACCCGCCATCCGGAGCACTTCCCGAACCATTTCCCCACCCTGGTTTGCCTCCGCAACAATTCCCGTCGCGCCGATCGTCTGCGCGAGCGCCACAGCTCTGGCCGCCCAATCGAGCGGTTTCAGCCCCCTTACGCTGGCATCCGCAAGGACAAAGCACTTCCTGGAAAATCCTGCGGCACTGGCGCGCCCAGCGGCAATCAACCCACAAGCATCGGCGCTCGCGCCAACGCTTGCCGGCGGATCGATCCCGACAATGATGTCTTCGAACTTCACGGGCGGTATTTCGACTCTGTTGCGTTCTATTCGGTCAAAACTCCACAACGCCCCTTCGGTGGGCTCCACAATCAATCCGTCGAGTTCCTGTTGAGCGAGTGCGCCATGCCCATACTGACTGCGCATGACATCAACAAAACCCGGCGCAAGGTTTTCAGCGTTCTGAGCTGTGGTTGACCGGGTCACTACGGTAACCGGCTCTCCGACCAAACGCTTGATGAGCTTCGATGGCTTGGGTGTCGTGGTGGCAACCGCGCGTGGGTTTTGTCCCAGCCGCAAGCCGAGCTGCATCATGTCCCACGCCGAAGCCCGATCAGGCCAGGCCGCAAGCTCATCGCACCATGCCGCGCCAAATTGTGGACCGCGCAAACTTTCTGGCTCACCCGCTGAAAAAGCAAAGACTTCCGCTCCATTGGGAAAGACAATCCGCCTTCGGGTCACTTCGTAGTGCAGGAGATCTTCGCCCTCTGGAAGGGCGACCGCACGTATGCCCGACGGACCTTCAATCATCACATCGCGCACTTCGGCGAGCGAACTTCCGACGATTGCCAGGCGCCCCACACCGCCAAAACGCGCAGCAAAGCAAAGCCACTCGGCCCCTGCCCTCGTTTTGCCAGAGCCGCGGCCACCGAGGAACAACCAATTGCGCCAGGCGCCCGCAGGCGGGCGCTGACTGTCGCGCGCTTGCCCGAGAAAAGGCACCCGCTGCAGCACACCAGCCGGCAATTTGCGCCCAGAGTCCCAATCAGGCCAATCCGGCTCGCGCTCACTCGTATTGGGATCATTCGGCATCCCCGAACTGTCCCACGACGCAAAGCCCGGTCGAATTGTTCAGGCTGGCAGCCTTCTCGCGGTAAGACTAACCCATGGTAGGAATGATAAAGGCCTGATCGCCGACATCACCTTCCGGCCAACGCTGCGTGACCGTCTTGATCTTGGTCCAGAACCGGACGCCTTCAGGACCGTGCTGATTGCTGTCGCCAAAGGCAGAGCGCTTCCACCCCCCGAAAGTATGGTAGCTTACCGGCACCGGGATCGGCACATTGATCCCGACCATTCCGACATTGACCTGCGCTGCGAACTCTCGCGCAGCGCGGCCATTCTGGGTAAAGATCGCGACACCGTTTCCATACTGGTGGTTTGACGGCAGCGCCGCGGCCTCTTCCAGGTTCTCAGCGCGGAGGATCTGCAGCACCGGACCGAAGATTTCGTCCGTATAGCTCTGCATGTCAGGCGTCACATGATCGAACAGAGACGGACCGACAAAGAAGCCATTCTCATGGCCCTGTAGCGTGTGACCGCGTCCATCCAGAACAAGCTCTGCGCCCTCATCGACGCCCATTTGGATGTAGTCTTCTACACGCGCCTTGTGCGCAGCCGTGACGACGGGACCATAGTGGGCATCGGCATCTGTGGACACGCCAACCTTCAGACCCTGGGCTGCCTCAACCATCCGCTCGCGGAATTCATCCCCAGTTTTTTTGCCGACCGTCACTGCCACAGGCAACGCCATGCAGCGCTCGCCAGCCGAGCCGTAGGCCGCTCCGACAATGTCTTTCACCGCCTGATCCATGTTCGCGTCGGGTAGAATGATGCCATGGTTCTTCGCCC
>JBCBGZ010000159.1:0-3421 GCA_038526245.1 Pseudomonadota bacterium | reverse complement strand
GGTGATCCCGGCATCGGCGACGCGGTCCCGGAACCGGAAAAAGGTGTCCGGATCAAAAAAGAACTGCGTGATCGCGCGGTCTGCGCCCGCATCCTGCTTGGCTTTCAAGATATCCAGATCGCCATCCCAGCCTGTACTCTCCGGATGCTGTTCGGGATAGCAGGCCACGGACACTTCAAAACACTTGCCCAAATCGGGGCGATGGGCGCGCAAGCCGCGGACGAGCTCAACCGAGCTTTCATAGCCGCCGGGATGGGGCTTGAACGGTTCGCCCATGCCATCGGGACTGTCGCCCCGCAGAGCGACGATGTGCTGAACGCCCGCCTGCCAGTAATCCTCTGCCACCTCGTGGACTTCATCCCTGGTCGCATCGACGCAGGTCAGATGCGCCGCCGGCGTAAGGCTTGTCTCCTGGGACAGGCGCCGGACCGTCTCATGGGTGCGTTCGCGGGTTGAGCCGCCGGCGCCATAGGTCACCGATACAAATTTCGGGGACATCGGTTCCAGTCGCCGCACACATTCCCAAAGGCGCTCAGACATCGCTTCATTCTTTGGCGGGAAGAACTCAAACGATACGGTGGGCGCTGCTGCGCGCTGCCGTTTCGCGATGGAGAGAGTTGTCGGTGTCATGCCGCGGCCTCCTTGGCCAGGGGTGTAATGGTGCCGGGCACCTGGGCGATCCAGATACAAACGGCCAATCCGTTGGGGCGATCTTCGGGAGGGTCGAACCGGTTCACCGGCTTTGGCACCAGGCCAGTGCCCGCTGCCCATTCGGCCAGGGCGGCATCGGCGATGCCCAGTCTCCGGTGGCCATGCTCGCTGCGCAGAAATTCAAGCGTGTGGGGGGCAAAGTCTACGATTGCCAGTTTTCCGCCTGGCGCAAGAACCCGGTGGACTTCCTGA
This sequence comes from Pseudomonadota bacterium, assembly GCA_038526245.1. GTDB lineage: Bacteria > Pseudomonadota > Alphaproteobacteria > Caulobacterales > Hyphomonadaceae > UBA5336. Next base: position 2,518 of record JBCBGZ010000159.1, on the reverse strand, counting down.
AGCACGCGTTCGGGCTGGTCTATGAAGTGAAGGAGTTGGTGCAACACAATGAGATCGGCCGAAGCGTCCTCGAACGGCATTGCACAGGCATCGCCATAGCGCACGGACGCATTCGATACGCCCCCGCGCTGGAGATTGTTGCGGGCGACCGTGAGCATCTGATGGCTCAGATCAAGCCCTTCGGCGCGTTCTGAAACGGGGGCGAGTAGCGATAGGATGCGCCCCGTTCCCGTGCCCAGGTCGATCACCTGGCGGAAAGGCCCTGGCCCGACAGCCGCCAGCAAGGCATCTTCGATTGCCGCGTTGGAGAAATGCAGCCCGCGCACCGTGTCCCAGGTCTCTGCCACGGAGTCAAAATACCGCGCGGCGTTTTGGGCCCGTTGGGATTGTATTGCTGACAGCTGGCCTGCATCCCGTGCGAAATCGCCCCTGGTCAGGTCGGCCTGGGCCAGTGCAAGCTGAATAACATCTGCGCAGGGGCCGCGCCGAGCCGCGCGATAGAACACCCAAGACCCTTCCGGAAGGCGCGATACCAAACCTGCATTCGCCAAAATTTTCAGCTGGTGGGACAGGCGCGGCTGGCTCAACCCGAGCACGCTAACCATCTCCCCGACCGCCAGGTCGCCATGGGCAAGCAGCGCAAGAATGCGCAGCCGCGTGGGCTCTGCCGCAGCGCGAAATCGCTGGACCACATCTTCCAAGGCGTCACTCATATTCAGATATAAAGATATTTTTATATGTTCCGCAAGCGTGTGTCCTCGAAACCACGATTCTGTCATCCCGGTCCGGCCGGAAATTTGCAGTGGTTGTCGCAGGTTCAGGCGAAACTCATATGGAAGCTGCAAGGAAGGAATTGCAGATGCTTCGCACTCTTACGATCAGCCTCGTCCTGACGATGGGCTTGGGAGCGTGTTCCACGACACCGGAGCCCGCGCCCGGGGGTGTTTACGACCCGTTCGAGCCCTTGAACCGGCGCGTTTTCGCGTTCAACGAGGCGGCGGACAAGGCCGTGGTCGCACCCGTTGCGGACGCCTACGAGACTGTAACACCTGGCTTTTTCCGTGTTGGCGTCAGCAATTTCCTGTCAAATCTGAGCAGCCCTGTCGTTTTTGCGAACGATGTTTTGCAGGGCGAGCCGAAACGCGCTGGCGATACCCTGTTCCGCTTTTTGGTGAATTCCACCTTCGGCGTCGCGGGCATTATGGATCCTGCTGAACACGAGCTTGGGCGTCCCGGTCACCGCGAAGATTTTGGCCAGACCCTGGCCGTTTGGGGTGTGCCAGAAGGGCCATTTCTTGTTTTGCCGATCCTCGGCCCGTCAAATTTGCGTGATAATCTCGGGGGCGCCGTGGATAGCGCGTTCAACCCCCTCAACTATGAGGCGGTGGTCGGGGACGATGATACACGCACGGCGATCGCGATATCTCGCGGTACGTTCGGGGCACTGAATGCACGCATCGCTCTGGATAGCACCTTCGAGACATTGAGGGCTCAGCCAGAACCTTACGTCGCGCTTCGGCGGGCCTACACCTCACAAAGACAAGCCGAGATCAGAAATGGGCAGGAAGCCCCAGATCCCTACACAGATTTGCCTGATTTTGATGATTTTGAATAACCAAGCTTCGAAACGAACAAGGGGAAACCCCATGCTCAAGACCACACTCCTTAAACTCTCCGCCGCGACGCTCGGCGCCGCGCTGTGGGCAGGCGCTGCCTTCGCTGACGCCCGCACGGAAGCGTATGTGGAAGAAAATGCGAATGAAGTGCTCAAGACGCTGAACGACCCTGCCCTGGACTCGACGGCGCGAACCGAAGCTTTTTCCCGGTACATGGACCAGTTCACGGATCTGGATGCGGTCTCCAATTTTGTGATCGGGCGCTATGCGCGCGAATTCAGCGACGACGAGCTTGCTTCCTATCGCGCTGCGTTCCGGACGTACGCACTGGCTGTTTATGAGAACGAGCTCGACCGGTATCGTGGTGAGAGCGTCGAGGTCATCGGATCCTTCGACCGAACGGCGCGCGACTCCATCGTGAACACGCGTATTCCCCGCGAGGGGGGCCCGGCCATGGATGTGCGCTGGCGTGTTCTCAACCGCGGCGGTGAATACCAGGTCGTCGACGTGGCGCTGAACATTGAAGGCAACCTGCTTTGGCTTGCCATCGAGCAACGCGCGCAATTCCTGGCGCTTCTGGATCGCACAAATGGCTCATCGGACGCTTTGATCGCCAAGATCGAAGAGATGACAAACACACTGGAGTCCAATCGCGAGTTTGAAAGCTCGTTTGATGGGCTCGAGGCTGCGTCCAGCGACGCCGAGACGAACTAGACGCTTCGTTCTTAGAGTGGCACATCCCCTAAAACACGGTTCAGGGGATATGCCATGTTCAGACAGCTTGCGTTTGCAGCCCTTCTTGCAACTTCGGCTTGCGGAGGCGGCGATGATAGCGGCGCTGACGGCTCAAACGCTGGCAGCAGCACGTCTGCGACCACCAGCAAGCGCTTCAGCGGCGAGCT
>JBCBGZ010000158.1:0-3509 GCA_038526245.1 Pseudomonadota bacterium | reverse complement strand
AACTCCACGCCCTGGAGGGACCAAGGTCGCTCGAAGATCGGGCGAAGGTCTATTCCAAGCGCAGGCGCCCGCAATGTGAGGGGGCGATCCTCTTCGCCAAACACAGCTCCCCCGAGTGATCCGTTCACCCCGCCGCGCAAGAACCCCGCATCCAACGTCGTAAACGCAAAGTCGAGCGTGTCGCTGCCGGTGTCGTAATTCACCTCGCCATCAATGGCAGTTACCGGGAACGCCTGATTGGCAATTGAAACTGCGCCTGCACCTGCCGTGGCCCGCGCCAGGACACTCGATAAGCCGTCTTCCTGATTGGCCTGAAAGCCCAAGGTCAAACTGGCAGGCAAGCCGGAAATCCTGTCCGCATTGATCCCCATGCGCCCCGCCAACGCAGAAAGGGACCACCCATCCACCTGGAAGGAGACATCCAGCGTATCGAAGCTGCCGAAGCTATCCAGACTCACTGCGATCTTTTCCGGCAGGCCGTCACCTTCACCAACGCCTGAGAGTGTGAGCGAGATGTCACCGGCAGCGAATTCAAATATGCCCGCCGCATCTGCAATGCGCGCCACACGGTTTCCATTCAGAAGAACGAGATCAACATCCAGACCCTGGAAGGATATGCGCGAAAGCGTGATGTCATCGAAAGCGTTTTCGCCGCCATCCAGAACAGCGCCAAGAACGCGGTTGATACTGGCCAGCCATTCTTCAGGTGTTTCCGGGAAGTCTGCGGCTGGAATGGGTGGCAAGGGTTCGCTGGCAATCGACCAAATATCCTCAGACACCTGGCGGATTTCCAGCTGGGCATCGCGCAATCCGATTTCCAAGAGGTCCACACGGCCAAACAGGAGCGCAGATGCGTCCAGCTCTATGTCTGCTTGCCGGGCATACCCGCCAACATTCCCATCGCTGGAGTAGAAAGTCACACCCTCCGCCAGCACGTCGACGCGTCGTTGCTCCGGCGACCATTGCAGCTGGACGCTTTCAATGGCGACCTCGCGACCGCCCCGCGCATCGCTCAGCGCCTGGGCGATGTCATCTCGGTACATGTCCAGTTCGAGCGGCCCCTGGGACAGCCGCCAGGCAAGAACGGCCGCCGCAATCACAGCCAGGAACAGGATCCCGCCAAGAATTTCAAAAATTAGAACCCGGGCGGTCTGGCGAACCAAGAGTGCACTCCACTTTAAAAACTGCGACCGCTACGCTTGTAGCCGCGCCCTCGCCCGCTAATTCACGTTACTCAATGCGAGGCCAAACCGCCAGCATCACAAACAGAGGTAAAACCATGGTAGCAATCGGCGACACCGCCCCTGATTTTTCCGCTCCGGGCGCAGGCGACAAAACGCTCGCCCTTGCCGACTATGCTGGCCAATGGGTGGTTTTGTATTTCTATCCCAAAGATGACACGCCGGGATGCACAACTGAAGCGAAGGACTTCACCGCTCTGGCTGACCAATTTGCAGCACGCAATGCCCAAGTCTTGGGCGTCTCGAAAGATACCGTAAAAAAACATGACAAGTTCCGGGAGAAGCATGATCTCACGGTTGAACTGGTATCCGACGAAACGGGAGAGATCTGCGAAGCTTACGGCGTTTGGGTCGAAAAAAGCATGTACGGGAAGACCTATATGGGCATTCAACGTGCAACGTTTCTTATAGATCCCGAGGGCAAACTGGCTGAGATCTGGCCGAAGGTGAAGGTCAAGGGACACGCGGAAGACGTGCTCAGCAAAATCCCCGACAACTAGTCAAAAATTGGCGCAGCGAAGCCCCATGACGGCAAAACCTTAATCACACTTTAACACACTGGTGTCATTTTGGAGCACAATTCCTGTCGCTGAGGGGTTCCATGCGCGGTCACGTTCAGGTTATGAAGAGACACGAGGGTTTGGGACAGCATTCGCCACGTTCAGCGGATGTTGCAGACAAAACGACCAATCGGCGGGCGGCGTAGATGAAGCAGTTGAGTACGAAAGCGCGTGCGGTTTTTGACCGCGTTTTCCCAGAGCGTCAGATTTATCACCGCAGCGGCGGCACCGTGCACTATATCTCGGTGTCCCCCTGGCAACAGGCAATGCTTGTTGCCGGTGTCACAGCGGTCGCAGGATGGACAGGCGTTGCTACCGTCTCATACATCTTTGGCGGATCAGGCAATTTTGACGTCGCAGAAAACCAGGATGATGATGCGCGCTACCAGCGCTGGATCCAGGAACTGCGCGCCAACACTGCGCTGTCGCAAAGCCTGCTTGAAGAACGCACCGAAGATTTCCAACGGGCAACGGCAGAGTTCGAAGAGCGCCACGAGACGCTTAAAGTTCTTCTGGACGCACTTGAAAGCGGCGAAGATCTCGACCTCACCGCGCTGCGCGGAGACGATGCCGACCTGCTGCTTGAAGCCACAATCGACGAAGCTGATTCCCGTCAGGGGATTGAACGAAGCCAGCCAACCGCCCGGCTTGAGCTCGTAGGCACCCGCGCCCGCATCGACACGGTGAAAACCGAACAACTTGCCTTTCTGAACGATGCCGAGGATTTGGCGGTGGAGCGCGCCGAACGCGCCCGCGGCATCCTCCGGCTGACGGCTGTTGGAACGGGGCGTATCGAGGACTCAACAGCCATGGGTGGTCCGGAAGTATCCCTGGCTGATCTGGCGAACATTGAGTTCGACGATCCGGAAGACGCCGCTTTCAACAGACGCGTGATTCAAGTCGCCGCGCGCCTCGAAGAAGCGCGCTACTATGAAGACATCGTCGAGAACCTGCCTCTGGCCCAGCCCGTTGGCGTTCCAGCCCGGCTGACGTCAAACTATGGCATGCGCGTTGATCCCTTCTCGCGCCGCCCGGCCTGGCACAACGGCATTGATATGGCGGCTTACTACAAAGCGCCGATCGTTGCCGCAGGCCCTGGCAAAATCACCTATGCAGGCCGCATGGCAGGCTATGGCCGCATGGTCGAGATCGATCATGGCTATGGCTTCAAGTCCCGATACGCTCACTTGCAGTCCATCAACGTGTCCCGCGGCGATGACATCGCCATCGGCGACACGCTCGGCCTCATGGGCTCCAGCGGTCGCTCCACAGGCCCGCACCTTCACTATGAAGTGTTCTTCAACAACAAACAGTATGATCCGATCGATTTTCTAAAGGCAGGACGACATGTTCACGAAGACGAATAAGGGCGAACCCGGCATGGCACCGATGGGCAATCCGACCCAGGACGCCATTCGCTCTGCTTCAAGCAAGCCTGCCGGTCGCGCAGCACCATCCATCATCTGTGCGGATATGAAAGTGAACGGCTCGGTTCAGTCCGACGGCGCTCTTCAGGTTGATGGCCAGGTCGAAGGCGACGTGACCGCCCAGGACATTACCATTGGCGCCTCAGGCGTGATTTCGGGCGAGGTCATCGCCGAAGTGATCACCGTGAAAGGCACCATCAAGGGATCCATCCGGGGCCGTAAGGTTGAGCTGGAAACCGGCGCGAAGGTCGAGGGCGACATCGTCCACACCTCCCTGTCGA
>JBCBGZ010000157.1:0-3589 GCA_038526245.1 Pseudomonadota bacterium | reverse complement strand
AATGGTGCCGCGAGGGAGAATTGAACTCCCGACCTCACCCTTACCAAGGGTGCGCTCTACCACTGAGCTACCGCGGCGGTGCCGATTGCGAAACTGCGCGAATACCGCAAGGGACGATTGATGAAAAGAGCCCTACTGGCCTAAGATTGACCGATGGTGAAAAAAAAGCAGCCCTCTGCACGCGAAGACCGCCTGGCCAGTGCCCTTCGCGCCAATCTGAAACGGCGTAAACAGGCCGCGCGGCGTCCCGCTGGCGACGATGGAAAGCCAAAACCGGCAGCGCCTCCAGAGCATGACTAGCCAACGCATCGCCATTGCCGGAGCGGGCGTTGCCGGGCTGTGTTTAGCACTTACGCTTTTGCGCCGGGGTCAGCGTGTGACGCTGTATGATCCTGTTTCGGCTGAAGAAACGGCAAGTTGGGCGGCTGCCGGCATGCTCGCACCGACATATGAGGCGGCAACCGATTCGCCTGGCCACCCAGAAATATTCGCGTTGTTGGAAGCCGCACGCGACTTCTGGGATGACGGACCAGAATCCTTTGGGATCGAGAGGCAGCAGATTGGGCTGATGCTTTCGTCTTCAGTCGCCTTGGCTGTGAGTGCAGGTCAGGCTTCCATGTTCCGCCGGCTGGCCAAGCATGGCCGCGCGCGGGCCCTTGATGTGCGAGACCGTGGTTCATTGGGAGACTTGAATCCCGATGGGTTTGTCGCCGCATTCTGGCTTCCACGTGATGGTCAGGTCGACAATCGCGCTTTTGTAAAATGCCTCACCCAAGAAGTGCTTTCGCTGGGGGGAGAGCGAAAATCACTTGCCGTGGATCCTGCAAAGGTCGCACCGGGAGACTTGTCGGCGGATTGTATCGTTGACGCGCGCGGTTGGCGCTCTCCGGGCATGACCCCCGTCAAAGGCACCGCAATGGCCCTTGCACCCCATCCGGGTTTGCCAGGACATGTTGTGCGCTGGGGGCGCAACTATCTCGTGCCGAAAGCGGACCGGGTCGTGTTAGGTGCCCATGCCATGCCGGGGCTCACTGATACTAGCGTGGACCCGGCCGTCATTGACGAATTGCGCGCAGAGGCAGCTTTGGTCTTTCCTGCGGTGAACGACGCCGATGTGTTGGAAACCTGGTCAGGCGTTCGCCCGCGCAGCGCTGATGGCGCACCGGTGCTGGGATGGACCGGGCCGGGGCATTACCAACTGGGCGGGCTGTACCGCGATGGGTTCCTGCTTGCGCCTCGTCTTGCCGATTGGGCCGCATCTGACATCTTGGGCGACGGTCTGCCCGATTTGGCGAGACGGTTTTCCCCCGACCGGTTCAAGGTCCGAGCCTAGTCCTGGTCCAGCACCACGATGCGGTCTTCCAGAGCCGATATCGCCATTTCCGGCGTGTCCACATGGACGAGGTTTGAGCGAAACTCCTCGGGCGTGAACTTGCCATCGATGATGTGGTCCATCAATTCGAAGAACGGGCCCCAGAAGTCATCTTCATCCAGGAAGGCCATGGGCTTTGCGTGCAAGCCCAGCCGCGCCCAGGAGAGCATCTCCACCGCCTCTTCGAGCGTGCCAATGCCGCCGGGCAGGGTGATGAAGGCATCGCTTTCGTCAAACATCATCTGTTTGCGGGTGTGCATATCGTCGACAATGCGGTGTTCGACTTCCTCGAAAACACGTTCCTTGTGCAGCAGGAATTTTGGCATGATGCCGAGCACTTCGCCGCCATCGCCATGGGCTGCCCGGGCGCACGCGCCCATCAGGCCAACCCCGCCGCCGCCGTAGACCATTCGCAGGCCTTTCTGCGCTAGCGTTCGGCCAAGCTCGGTAGCTAGGCGCAGATAGGCCGGCTTCACGTCATTCGACGAGCCGCAATACACACAAATTGACTTTATTCGGGCCATGGATGCCTCGGATGAATTGCTCTTCTGACATAGGGGTTTGCAGCAAATCGATCGAAAGCGCCACTGGCGAAATGAACACCCCACTGGCAGCGCGGCGCGAAACGGCCCATATGGCGTCGCATGTCACAACACAGCCAGACCAGCACCGCAGACCAGGATCGAATTGAGAGCGCCGATGGCGGGCTCTGGGTTTCGATCGTGCGCATTCTCAAGCTGCTGGCGCGACCGGAGCTGTCCAAGTGGCGTCCTGTTATGGTGCTGGCGATTTTCCTCACACTTGGCGCGGCCGTGCTGGAAGTCGTGTTTCCACTGTTGCTCGGCTACGCCATCAATAGAATTGTGGTGAGCGATACTGGCGTGGTTGCTGGCGTCGCCGCGGCGGTTTTCTGGCTGTGTGTTGCATTCGGCGTGCGATTTGCGGCAGCGGGACTGCCCCAGGCGCGGGATTGGCTGTTCTCGCCGGTGAGCCAGGATGCACAAAGAGTGGCGTGCGTGGATGCGTTCGGCCATGCCCAGAGCCTGTCGCTGAACTTTCACCAGACCCGCCGGACGGGTGCGTTGAACCGGGTTATCGAGCGCGGTGCTGGGGCGATCGACTATCTGATCCGTTTTCTGGCCTTCAATATTGGGCCCACTTTCGTCAGGCTTATCCTGGCGGCTATAGCGCTTGCGGTGGCATTTGACCCGCTCCTGGCGCTAATCGCCATCGTCACAATCGCAATCTACGTGGTTACCACGGTGATGATCACCGAATGGCGTGTCCGCCAGCGCCGGCGCATGAATGAAGCGGACACGAAGTTCCGCGGCATCGCTGTCGATATCCTGACCAATTTTGAAACGGTGAAATCTTTTGCAGCCGAAGCGCGGGAAACGGGCCGCTTCAACTCTGCCATGGCAAATTACAATCTGCGATATGTTGATGCCGTTCGGTCAATGTATGTGCTGAACGGTGCGCAGGCCTTGGTGATGAATTTCGGTCTAGTTGCTGCTTTAGTGCTGTCGGCGCTGAATGTGTCGCGTGGCACGATGAGTGTCGGGGACCTGACGGCTGTGTTTGCCATGTTCTTGTCGCTTTACGCGCCGCTCAATATCCTCGGTTGGGCTTGGCGCGAGATCAAACAGGGCGCAGTGGACCTTGAGAAGCTTTACGGCCTGTTGGGGATGAAGCCTGACGTTGCCGATAAACCGGCAGCTAAGACGCTCGCAGCAGCCCAAGGGCGCGTGCGGTTTGAAGATGTGGCCTTCAGTCATGAAGGCCGCTCCACAGGCGTGCGAAACATCAGCTTCGACGTGGACCGAGGCCGGAAAGTTGCCTTTGTTGGAACGTCCGGTGCTGGCAAGTCGACGCTGCTGAAGCTGCTATTCCGGTTTTATGATGTCGAGCGGGGCAAGGTCTGCGTGGACGATCAGGACGTTCGTGACCTCACGCAGGAATCCTTGCGTCAGAACCTCGGCCTGGTGCCCCAGGATGTGGTCCTTTTCAACGATACCATTCGCGCCAATGTGGCCTACGCCAAGCCCGACGCGACCGAAGACGAGATCCAGGACGCCCTGCGCCGCGCGCAGCTATTGGAATTTGTGGAGCGGCTTCCCGATGGGCTCGAAACCCGCGTGGGTGAGCGTGGGCTGAAACTGTCTGGCGGAGAAAAACAACGGGTAGGCATTGCACGGGTCATCTTGGCTGACCCGGCCA
>JBCBGZ010000156.1:0-3624 GCA_038526245.1 Pseudomonadota bacterium | reverse complement strand
CCCAGGCGAGTGCCAGGTCAAACCGGCCCGTTCCGCTGGCTTGCGCGCTGTTCACCGCATTGCTCAGTTGGGTGAGGTTACTGGTTGGGCCCGTAATCGCATCAGGGCACCGAGGGTAAGATGCGTTCCGTTCTGACAATCCGCCTGTCACGCCTGGGATGGAGGCTTCGAATTTTGCGTCAACATGCGAAACCGTATCGAGGATGAATCCGTCTGCCGGTTCGCTGGATACACGAACAGTTTCGCTCTCGTCACGGTCATCGTCGTCGTCATCTCGGTCGCGACGATCATCGTCTTCATCATCATCGTCATCGTCGTCGTCGTCATCATCGTCGCGTTCGCGACCCCAGCGATCATCGTCGTCGTCATCGTCATCATCTGCGTCGTTGGACACCAGTTTGGTGTAGCGCGGTTCAACGCAGCCATTCCAGTTTGTCGGCGCGGGTCCGGACAGCCAGTCGGCGTTCTCCGTACCGATGTTCACACGATCGCTGATGGGCATGAACATGATATTGGCGGGGTTTTGGGGGGTGGCGCCCGCAACGAGCTCGCCAAACGTCCAGTTTATCGCGGTCACCGCATCACCCCAGGAGTTTGAAACTAGTGCCATGGAATTTGTCGTGTCCATGATCATGGAGAATTCGAGCGGCGCATCGAGGCCATGCGACCGCTCGACCACGGAGCGGACCGCAACGTCAAATTTTCCACCGAGAACCATTCGATCAACCTGCATGTTGGCCGTAACCGTAAGGTCATTGCCGGACAATGAAACAGTTGGTGCGAGGCCTGGATACTTGTTGAAGAACTCAAAGTTCGCGGCGACTACCGATTGTACGACTGCGTCCAGCTCGGCCTGGGTGGGGTTGCCGAGCTTGCCCGCCGCCAGCGCAGCCATATCGGTGGCGTTTTGCAGGGCAACCTTGTGGTTCTCGGCGCGCGCGTAATCAACGGAGAAGCCAGCAATTGCCGCAAGCGGCACAAGGCACAGTCCCGTAAGCATGGCGATATTGCCGCGTTTGTTCTGAAGAAACTGACGTTGCATAGCGCTACTCCGACCCCTGTGTGATTGGGGAGGGGTATCCGATTGCTGTGAAATTAGCCTTTTCGGGCCAATGGAAATTTCCTGGAATTTTTACTCTGAAGCCATGCCTGCATCTGGTTCGGAGCGCGGATCGATATCCTGTCCGGTCAGGGATGTGGGGCGGGTCATCTCCCAATTGGCGCGGTCTTCCTCGGGCACCTCTGCGCGGGCTTCGCGGCGCCAGAGCATGGCAACGATCAAAGCGCCGGTCAGCGCCGCGGCAAACAGGAACAAGCCGCCCGGGCCGAAAGGTGTTGCGATTGCAAACCCCGCCAGCGGGGGACCAACGATCGATCCCAAGGCCCACGTGCACAACAGACCAGCCATCAACCCGGAGACCTGGTCGGGCGCCGCACGGTCCACGCCATGGGCAATGGCGATCCCGTAGAATGACAGCGAACCAGCGCCCCATAGCGCCAGCAGCAGGAAGACAAGCCAGGGTGACATGACCGCAGCACCAAAGGCGAGCGTCAGGGCGGCCAACAGGGAAACGAGCCCCATGGCGGCGACGACGACCCGCCGGTCGATGCGATCAGACAATCGCCCAGCTGGCCATTGGCTGATCAATCCGCCCGTCCAGGCCGCCGCCATGGCGAGGGCGGCCGCGCCGCTGGCGGTTGCGCCGAGTTCCAATCGTTCTGCAAAGACCGGCAAGAGCGCCAAAAGGCCCGTATTGATCGTGCCCGCCAGAAAAGCTCCAGCGACGGCGGCAGGCGCCAGAGCCAGAAACTGTTTCAGCGGAAGCGCCGTGTTTTCATTGCGCTGGGGCTCCACCCGCTCAGTCAGGCAAACGGGCACCATGGCGAGGGCGAAGAAAATGCCAATCCAGAGGAAGTTCTGACCCTGCAAGGGCGTAAAGCCAACAATCAGGAATGGGCCCGCCGACAGGGCCACCTTTGCCACCACATGGTAAAGCCCGAGCACACGGCCCCTGGCCGCTGCCGGCGTGGCGACCGAGATCCAGGATTCCGCGCTCGCAAACATCCATGCGAATGCAGCGCCCTGGACCAGTCGAACCAGTGCCCAGGCCACGCCGTCGAGCGCGAGGCCCATCACCAGGCTGCTGGCCGCGCCGAGGGCTGCACCCGCCGAAAAGACGCGGATGTTCCCAACCCGGGCGATCACTTTCGGGGCAATCAGGGCGCCGAGCATGAAGCCCATGGCATGGAGCGCGGCGACAAAGCCAATGAGATAGGGCGGCAGGCCGAGTGCCTGCAGGCCGATGGGAGACACAACCCCCAGAATGCCGCCCGACACCTGGAGCAGGCCAATGGCGACGATCAGCACCCAGACGTTACGGTATTCGACCATGGCGCCGACCTGCAAAGAGAAAAAAGGGGCGCACGCCCACTGGGCGCGGCCCCTATCACAGCTCGTGGTGCCCGACTAGCTCGGGATTGGGAAGGTGGTCGCGCGCAAGCGCGTGCCTGTGTTGGACAGAAGCTCCAGTGTGATGGTGCCTGCCTCCCAATCAATGTTCACGGCGCCGAAATTCTCCGCCGCGACACCCTGGCCAAGCTGGGCGCTATCCTGCTCTGCGGTTTCGTCCCGGAAGGACAGGTTTAGGGAGGAGGACGTCAGCTCGTGGAGCGGATAGTCGGCCAGGCCGGTTTTCCGGTAGAGGAAGGCGCTGTGGCGATCTCCGGAGACGAAGACGACCCCATTGGCATCGGTGCTGTCGATCAGGTTCATCAGCCGGTTGCGTTCTGCCGGCAGGTTGGCCCAGTGCTCAAAGCCATGGCCATCCGTGGTCAACACCTGGATAGACGACGCGATGATGCGGACATCTGCGGGCTCCTGGAGCTGGTTTTCCAGCCAGGTCCATTGCTCCGAGCCGAGCATATCCTGCATGGCGTCGCCATCCTGGGGTATGTAGCGCTCCTTGCCCTCTGCGCCCCACTCGTCGGTCGGTTTCAGACCCGAACGGAAAGACCGTGTGTCCAGCATGATGACCTGGGTGCGTTGCCCCTCCGGTCCGAAGGTGCGCGCGTAATAGGTGCCTGGCCACATACCGACATCTTCATCATCTATCCGCCAGAAGGCTTCGTGGACCCGCTCGGCCAGTTCCTTGAACGGAAACTCGCTTCCGGCATCGTTTGCGCCGTAGTCGTGGTCATCCCAAGCGGCCATGATCGGGTGGCGCGCGGCTACGGCCTGAAATTCCGGCCGGGCGCCGAGATCGGCAAAGCTTTCGCGCAGTTCCGTCAGGTCTGGATCATTGTTGGCATAGGCGCGCCCGTCCCGGTCGCCATACACATTGTCGCCAACCATCAGGAACAGGTCCGCTTCCGTGTTGGCCACGGTCATCAGCGTCTGGCTTTCTTTCTCTTCATCGTTGCAGGAGCCGACCAGCACGCGCGTGATGACGTCTTCCGCGCCCGGCATGGCGGCGCCTTCCGGCATGCGGGGCAGGGCGCTCGTGGGGATGGTATCGTAGTAAGCCGAAAGCGCTTCAACGGCTGAGGCCGGCGCGGAGGTTTCAACGTCTGCAACGGGTTCTACCCCCGTTGTGGTGGCACAGCCCCCCAGGGCCATCAGGGCAA
>JBCBGZ010000155.1:0-3661 GCA_038526245.1 Pseudomonadota bacterium | reverse complement strand
TCAGGATGATCATTTCAAGGAAGCTGGCGAACACCAGTGTAAGCATTGCAGCAGCGCCGCGGCGGCTGATTCCGATTGTCAGCGTTGCCCAGACTGTGAGCGAGCCGAAAGCGGACATCCGCATAAGTTCATTCTGGAGTGGAAACACTTCGGCGCCGGGCGCCCAGGCTGCCGTGCGCACGGCGATCAGAACGGCGATCAATCCGGTTAAGCCGGTTGCTACGCGCTCCGCAGTTCCGTGAAGCCAATAGCTGCGTTCGATTTCGTGCCCAAGATCTGAACTCACAACACACGGTCCTTTGTAAATCTGACCCTCAAGGGCCAGTTCTTATGGGCGACATTACGCGATGGGTTTTGAGATTGCTTTCACGCGGCCACAAAGACTGCGCAGATCACGGAAAGGTCGAGTTAACCCACTCACGCGGCTTTGGCTGGGCTTGAGAAGCGCAGCTTTTGAGAGGCTGTCTCCAGAGCCTTGAAATCGGGTTGAACGTGCTTCGGGATGCACGCCCGCGCCACATCCATCGCCGCCTGTGGCGATGCGCCGGACATATGTTGCGTCAAATGGGTTCGGATGACCTCAAGAACCGCCGACTCCTCTTCGACCACCTGACCGAAGCGGTTGGCTAGCGGACCGACGAGCCCATAAGAGAGAAACACCCCGAGAAAGGTGCCCAACAAAGCGCTGGCGACCATGGCACCCACAGTGGCCGATGGCGCATCAATCGCGGTCATGGTTTTGATGATGCCAAGAACTGCAGCAATGATTCCGAGAGCTGGAAGTGCGTCAGCAATGGTCTGCAAGGCGGCGACGCTGCGCATGCGTTGGGAAACCGTCTGCTCAATCGAGCGGTCCATCTGTTCGATCGCGCGCTCCGGATTGGACGGATCCAAGGCGCAAAGGCGCAAGGCATCACAAATCAGATCCCGCGCGGCTCGGTCTGACTGGAGTTGCGGCGCGGACCGGAAAAGGCCTGACGTTTCCGGCGCATCCAGGTCGGACTCGATGGCTATGTGTCCGCCCCGGCGCAGACGGCGACACACTTCACTCAAGACGCCCAGCAGATCAGCATAATCCTGAGATTTCCAGCGCGAGCCCAGAACTGCGTGCCCAAGACCTGCAAGCGCCCCACGCGTCACATCCCCTGAATTGCCGATCAGCAAGGTGCCGAGGGCAGCCCCGCCGATCAGGGCGAGTTCAAATGGCAGTGCGGCCAACACCCCCTCAGCCCCGGTCGCCACCAGGCCAGTGGCGATGAGAACACAAACAAAAAGAAATCCAATGATTTGGGACATGGGCAACGCAGCTTTCTGGCGGGTCACCCTAAGCGCACCATGGTTAAGTCGCGGCTAACCCGCGCTGAAAAACGGCCCTGACTCTCGCCCTAAGGGAAGCAACTGCAATATGTATAACCTGTCAGCAGTCGCGGCGTTGTTTCGCTCCTGCGCGTTTGATAGGTTCCAACGCAAGGTTGGGACACGAAGTTAGGGAGGTGCGTTCTGGCGGTTTCGTTAATTCTGATGTCAGACGAGCCGGTCAAATCCTGCCTTCCCGTCCATAACCAATCATATTCCGCCCACACCACTCCACCTCTGGGTAACGCCGCATTAAGGCTAAGCCACCAGACTGCGACAAAGATCCGAAAGGAGTCACCGAGATGAAATCAGCGTTTGCTGCCCTGACACTTACCCTGTTCGTCGGAACGGCCACAGCTCAACAATATGCCTCCGCTGACGACTATCGCACATGTCCTGCGGCGCAGACCTCAGAAGGACTTTCTGTAGTTGAAAGCACGTGCGGCAAACTCACACCGCCCGCTTTTGGCTCGGCGAACTTCAATTCCCTGTTCGAGCTGGAGCGGGCAGAAGCAGCACGCGATGCGTTCACAACGCAGGTCGCCGAGTACGGTAACTGCGTCAGCCGCTTCATCGACAGCTACCGCCGCCCGGGCGCAGACGCCAACTCCACCGCGCCGGACAAGGCTGCTTGCGCTCATTCCTGGGCCCAGGACCAGATCGTCCAGGCCACACGGGACTATGGCCGCGCCTGCATCGAGTTTTCCAACCGGTCCATGGTCGACGCGACGATCGAACCCTGGAGTGGCGCCTGTTATCCAGCCGTGCCATCTCAGAACGGTTAGCCCGACGACGCGCTTGATCTTTTCGCTTATCGGGCCAAAACCTCGACCTGATGAGCGCACACGAGACAGAATCCCCAAACACAGCGCCGCGACCCGACCGTCGCGGCGCTTTTCGTTTGCTGTTCTTTGCTCTGGCCACAATTGGCGCTGGAAACACGATGCTGATCGCGGCCGTACTGCCGCCTCTGACGCGCGACCTTGGCCTGCCCGATTGGATGGCCGGGGCGATTTTCTCGCTCTCTGCTGCCATATGGGTCGTCGCCAGCCCCTTCTGGGGGCGCACATCAAATACGCTGGGCCGTCGCCGCGTCGCAGCGATTGGATTGGCAGGCTATTCAGCCTCAATGCTGCTTTTCGGCGTTTCAGGCCTCGCAGCGCTGACCGGCCTCATCACGGCTCCGCTCTTCATCTTTGCACTGCTTTTAACCTCTCGATCCCTGTTTGGCCTGTTTGGATCCGGCACCAACCCCGCCGCCCAAGCCTATGTGGCAGACCGCACAGACCCTTCGAACCGCACCGCGGAAATGGCGTCGGTCACCGCAGGACACAGTTTTGGCACCGTGGCCGGTCCCGCTTTTGCGGCGGCCATGGTGGCGGTCTTCGGTTTGCTCAGTCCGGTCTTTTTTACCTGCGTCCTGGCGGCAGGCATGTCCTGGCTGATCCTTACGAGACTGCCCGAAGCAACGCCGCCTCAGCAAAAACTGGAAGCGCCCAGCCGCCCTCCGAAGGGGCTTTGGCGGGACAAGCGTGTCTTCGCCTTTCTCCTGTTCGCCACAGCCCTATCCCTGGTCACCGGCGTCCTGATGCAAACCTTTGTCTTCGCCGTGATGGACAAAATGGACGTGTCCGGCGTGACCGCGGCCCAGTTTACCGGCCCCGCCTTTACCGTGGGCGCGATGGCCACACTGCTGGCGCAGCTTGTCCTTATCCCCCGCCTCGACATGTCGAACCGGCGATTGATGGTCACCGGCGCCTTGTCCCTCGCTGTTGGGGCGTTCCTGATCATTCCCGCGCAGGATTTTGCCACGCTGATCGTCGCCCAGTTTGCCATCGGTCTCGGCCAGGGCCTGGCTCGCCCAGGCTTTTTCGCGGGCGCATCCCTCGCCGTTGGTGCTGAGGAACAAGGCGACATTGCCGGACTCGTCATGGCGACCAACGCCATCGGTTTTGTAGTCTCGCCCTTCTTCGGTCCATGGCTCTATGAGTTTGCCCACCCCGCCCTGCCCTTCGCCATCGCTGGGGGCCTCCTCTTGATGATGGCGCCGTTCGCGGCTTTCTTTGCGGGACCTCGTGAGCCGGAGCCAAACAATGCAGATCTCTGAAGTCGACGCCCAGCATCCTGACATCCAGATGCTGATCGCGACGCATAAGGCCTTCTGCGAAGCAGTTTCTCCGCCGGAAGCCTGCCATGCCGTCACAACTCAAACTCCTGAAATCGAAGACTTCCGTTATTGGCTGGCAAGCGAGGATGGCGCGCCTCTCGGCTGCATTGCCCTGAAACGTCTCAGCGAGACCGAAGG
>JBCBGZ010000154.1:0-3674 GCA_038526245.1 Pseudomonadota bacterium | reverse complement strand
AGCCATCGCTGACAAGGAAAATCGCTTCACCGGGTCCGGCCAACATTTCTTCAAACGCGTCAAGCATTGAAGCCGAGCCCCCGAATTGTCGTGTCAAACCATTGGCAAAAGATGTCGCCTGGCTGCGCGCCGTGCTGTCGACGGCCCGCAGGCCGCCGGATGATGGCCAACGCACCGTGCGCGGCCCTCGGTCGGTCGCCTGAAACCCAACAATCCCTAGGCGGTGATTGTCTTGAAGAGAGGATACAATCCGCTCCATGACATCAGCCAGACTGGCTTCGTGCCCGGCCATGCAGCGGTTCATGTCAACGGCGATCACGATATCGTCGACCCGGGTCTTCATTCCCAGGAATCTGAACGACACCAATGCTGGCTCAGGCGTCGGTCCGGGTTCTTCCGCCACCGGTTCTGGGATCTGCACCGCCTGCTCAGCTTCAGCGCGTTTCTCAAGCAGCGTCTGCTCGGCCGCACGCAATTCCGCCAGCTTCGCGGTCTCCTCACTGCGAATATCAGACACATTCGCGGCCATGGCCGAGCGCCTCGACTCAAGAGCCTTGCGCCTCTCCGTTGTCTCGACCGCGCTATCTTCTGCCGCGCGCAGCAGATCAGACAGCGCGTTTTCCGGGGTCTTTTCGACAATCTCTTTCTGGTAGTAGGGCATCAATACGACCGTCAGCAGCGCAAACGCGCTCATGGCGGCGGCGAACAGATCAATTGCCGAAAGAGAGAATATCTCGATCTCGCGCGAAGGTCTGCGTTTCATCGCGCCCGCCCTACGAAGTCGCCGCGATTGTTCCGCGCGAGGGATTGGAGAAACAGGGTAAGCCTCCGGTCGTCGGTATAGTCCCCGATGGCCACTGTGTGAATTTCAGCCCGCCCCCGATTGATGGCGGTGATGTTGCGCACAATGTCTGCGGTGTTGCCATCATCGGGTGCGCCATCACTCATCAGAATAATCGCTTCGGAATTGGAGTTGATCGCGCGCATCAAAGCCGTCTGGGTCGGCGTTCCGCCGCCAAACCGCCGCGCCATTCCGTTCACGAAACTGCGCGCATCGGCTACCGTCGGTCGACTGGCTGTCACAAGCCTGCCGGACCGGGGATACATGTCGAAGGTCGGGCCGCCGCGATAGCCTATAATTACGAAACGGTTGTCAGGTTTCATCTGATCCAGCACTTCGTTTATCGCTGTGACAACTTTGCCTCGGTGGGCTTCCATCGAGCCGGACATATCGACCACAATGGCGATGTCCTTCTCTTCCGTGGCCAGACCAAGGATCGAGAATTCGACGCCGCGATTGACGCTGCGGGGCGGTTCGGGCGTCGGCTCAGGGTCGGGTTCCGGGATCGGTGGGGGATCGGGAATTTCGATTTCGGACGCTTCCACAAGCACTTCCTGAAGCTTGGCCTCCGTTTCCGAGATGTTCTCTTGCGCCGTGCGATACTGCTTGTCCAGGAGCGCAATCTCGGCTTCCAGCGCGCGAATCTCCGACATTTCCGTTTGGGTCGTTGAGGCGGCAAGCCGACGCTTTTGTACCAGCTCTTCCAACTCTTCCATCGACACATCTGTGCCGCCACGCTGGTAGTATGGAAATAGGATCAGCACGATCAGGATGAATGCACCGAGGGCGGCTGCGAAGAGGTCCAGCGCCGAGACGGTAAAGATGGAGATGTCCCGCTTACGCGCCTTCATGAAACCCTCATCTGACGCTGGGCGCTATGGGTACCCATAGGAATAGTCATTCAGAACTTCAGCCAGCATTTGTGCCATGCGTGCATTGGCTTCGGCACGCTGCACATCGGTCAGGGCGCGTGCAACTTCTGCTGCCCCCTTGGCGTCAACTGCCTCAGCAGTTTCGTCCGCAGACGTTTTGGCAAGATCCAGGCGATCCTCAAGGTCTCCAGCAAACTCGTCCTCAAGCGCGGCAAGTTCCGCGTCAAACGCCGCGAACTCGATATCATCGCGCTGGCGAACCAGGTCACGCTGATATGCGGCCACTGTCTGGCCATGCACCGCATCCCGGTCGGCATTCAGGCGATAGAGCGCATCCAGCAGCATGGACCGAAGGAACATGGCATCCTCGCCAATCGCCTGCTTGTAGGTCCCGCTTGCAAGGTCCGGTGATGTCGCTTCAAGCGCTGTGATCTGGCCATCAAGGATCACATCACATTCCCTGGAGAACCGAATGAGGTGTGCCATTTGACCGACCGTCGCATTCGGCGCGGCCTGCAGCAGCACGGGATTGGCGATATCCTCCACCACCTGAAGGATAGGTGTTTCCGGATCCACAGTGCCGGCGCTGTAAACCTCCAAGGCCTCGAGAACATCATCATCCGCCCCACGTCCAGCCTCGCGGACGAGGACAAAGAGTTGATGGCGCCCACTCAGCGTCCCACCTGCCAGCTCGGTCATCTGGCGCGCGCACACGGGATTAAGCTCAGGCAGGTCCAACTCGGCCATGGCCTGCGATGGGATTGGCTCCGGAGCCTGATCAGGAAGGCTCGAACTCTGTTGCGGCACGGGCATTGGCGCAGTTTGCGCTGTCGCGCAGGCCGGAAGTATCAGGCACGCCAAAGCCAGGAATGACGTTGTGAATTTCATTTCTCCTACCCCGCCATCGCCAATTCTGTGTTCTCTTCGGTCGAGAACAAGCTCGGCGCGGATTGGCCCGCAGGCGCAGGTCCAACCTCACGGCCATCACGGTACACGAAGTCACGTTCCGGTGTGCTTGCGCGCGACACCCGTACCAATCCATCAGCCGCGCCGTTCTTGAATTCGCCTTCCATGGCAAATGCTCCGGCACCGGAGTGGACAATCATATAGCCAACGCCATGGGGCATGCCGTTTTCCGTTTCGCCGAAGTATTCGACCACCTTGTCGCTCGAAGCGCGCAACACGCCCGCACCGACCCCATCGGCCACACCGCCCGCACACTCACCATGCCACACGCCCAGCGCGTCGCTTCCATTGCTGGAAAAACTACAACGACTGGAGGCGGTATCGATAGAGCGTTGGCTCGAAGCATAGCGTTGCTGGAGCAGCTCCCGGAAGTCTTCGATTCGAATCGCAGAAATCGCTTCATTGGAATCCAGCAATTCGACCTGAACTGTAATCTGCTCTTCAAGCGCGGGCACCATTGACTGAATGAAGTTAACGCCAGCAGTCTTGTTCTGGTTGTTCAAATTGAACGCCTGCATGGCGGAGACTGCCGCCAGGTCTGTCAGCAGATCGACGGCCAAATAATCGCCCGCATCAAAATTGTCTCCGGAGTTTGCCGCAACAGCTCCAGCCGCCACAACGCCGGCTATGGCAGCAGCGGTGGCCAAATTCTGCTGGCGCGCCAGCTCACGACGTCGCTGTATGAGGTTGTACTCCGCAACCAAAACGTCGCGCATTTGGTTCCCGATTTCGCCCGTCTGTACGCCTTCGTGAATCTTTTGAGATTGCACCGCGAGAAAGCGACGCTCCGCTTCAATCATACGCTCGGCAAACCGTAGCCGCGTCTCCACGTCTGCGTCGGCAGTTCCAGCAAATGCGAGTGACGACAGCGAGGGATCGAACCGCTCTATGGCAGCCGCGCGTTGAACCATACTCGCCCGTTCCCGGTCGATAGAACCGAGCTGCGCAACAACTCGATCGGCAAGTGCTGCAGAAAACGTTCGCTCTAATGGATC
>JBCBGZ010000153.1:0-3719 GCA_038526245.1 Pseudomonadota bacterium | reverse complement strand
AAACCTATAACGCACCTGCCGACGTGGAGAACAAGTGGGTCGTGATCGACGCCGAAGGTGCTGTGGTCGGTCGCTTGGCCTCCTACATCGCGAAACGGCTGCGCGGCAAGCACCGCGCCGACTTCACCCCACACATCGACACCGGCGACCATGTTGTCGTCATCAATGCCGACAAAGTTGTCTTCACGGGCAACAAGCGCGCGCAGAAGACGTACTACCGCCACACCGGGTACCCCGGCGGCATCAAGTCCACCACGGCAGAAGAAGTTCTGTCCGGACGCTTTCCTGAGCGCGCCTTGCAAATGGCCGTGAAACGCATGATGCCGAAGGAAAGCTCCCTGGCGCGCAAGCAGCTTTCCAAGCTGCGCGTCTATGCGGGCACCGAACACCCCCACGAGGCGCAAGCTCCTGAATCTGTGGACTTTGCCGCCATGAACTCCAAGAACACGAAGCTGGTCTGATATGAGCGATACCGCCAACACACTGGAAGATCTCGGCAGCCTGCAGAGCAGCGACTCCGGCGCTGCTTTGGTTGAAGAGATCGTTGTCGAGCCCAAGATCGACGAGCATGGCCGCGCCTACGGCACAGGTCGCCGCAAGGAAGCCACGGCCCGCGTCTGGATCAAGCCGGGCTCAGGCAAGATCACCATCAACGGCAAGGATCAGGAGCAGTATTTCGCCCGTCCGGTTCTGCGCATGGTGATTGAGCAGCCTCTGATTGAATCCGAACGCCGCACCGAGTTCGACGTGGTTTGCACGGTCAAAGGCTCCGGCCTGTCAGGTCAGGCTGGCGCCATCCGCCACGGCATCTCCCGCGCGCTTGTGGCTTACGAGCCGGGCCTGCGCAAAGTGCTTAAACCTCACGGCTTCCTCACACGCGACCCACGTACGGTTGAGCGTAAGAAGTATGGCCGTGCGAAAGCGCGCCGCAGCTTCCAGTTCTCCAAGCGCTAGGATCTCGTATCCTATACACAGTTCTGCGGGCGCTTCGGTAACGAGGCGCCCGTTTTGCATTTGAGAGGCCGATATGGCGAAACCCACAGTTTTCATCGATGGAGAAGCCGGCACAACTGGCCTGCAGATCCGAGAGCGTCTGACGGGGCGCCAGGATCTAGAACTGCTCTCAATCGATCCAGAGAAACGGAAAGATGAAGGTGAGCGGGCATTGCTTCTGAACGAGGCAGATGTGGCAATCCTTTGTCTGCCAGACGAAGCGGCACGTGAGGCGGTCAGCCTGGTCGCCAATCCTGATACCGTCATCATTGATGCGTCCAGCGCGCATCGGACCCACCCGGACTGGACCTATGGCTTTCCAGAAATGGACCGTGGGCAACGTGATGCCATTCGCGCTTCAAAGCGGATCAGCAATCCTGGGTGCTACCCGACCGGTTTCATCGCGCTTGTGCGTCCATTGGTGAAGGCTGGCATCATCCCAGCGGACTATCCGATCACCGTAAATGCTGTGTCTGGCTACTCAGGCGGTGGTCGGAAGATGATTGATGAATTCGAGGCCGGTGGGCCGCCTTACCGCGCCTACGCCCTTGGTCAGAAACACAAGCACGCGCCTGAGATGATGGCGCATGCGGGACTTGTGAATCTGCCTCTGTTCACGCCGTCTGTCGGTCATTTCGCACAAGGCATGCTGGTCGAAGTGCCGCTCCCGCTTTGGGCCTTGCCGGACGACCCAGGACTGGAAGACATCGTCATCGCTTGGCGAGAAGCCTATCGCAACGCGATGTTCGCGAAGTCACACGTACCCTATGAGACACAGGGTTGGACGGCAATCGAACCCGAGGCCTGCAATGACACCAACCGGCTTGAGCTCTTTGTCTTCGGCACCGATGAACAGGCTCGCCTGATCGCGCGGCTCGACAATCTCGGCAAGGGCGCGTCCGGCGCGGCGGTCCAAAATCTCAATCTTGTCCTCGGTGTGGACGAGGCGACGGGTCTTACGGCTTAGTTCTCCGAAGCGGGCTTGACGCCCTTGGGGCGACGCGGCGCCGAAGGTTTGGTGCGGGCCGGCGCTTTGCGCGTGGTGGTTTTTGCTGCCGGTTTGCTCTCGGCGACAGCCTTGGGCGCCGCCCGCTTGCGCGGAGCAGTCTTCGGCTTCGCGGCGGCCGCTTTGGGCTCGGGCGTCTTTGCGGTTTTCGCTGCTGCCGCGCCTGACTTGCGGGTTGCGGGTGCTTTGCGGCGTACCCGACGTTTTTGGGGAGGCGGCACAACGGTTTCGCCCCGCGCGCGGGCCTCTGCCATTTCTTTCAAACGGGCTGCGACATAAGCACCGGGCGCAGCGCCCAGGCCCGCATCTTCGGGCGAACGCGCAGCGACCTGTTTGCCGGAAAGTGGCTGCAGCCAGCTCCACCAGGATGGCCACCAGGACCCGGGATGTTCTTCACATCCTTCCATCCATTCGTGGACGGTCTCTGGCAAGGCGCCGTCATTCAACCAGTGCTGATACTTGTTGGCATCCGGATGGTTCACCACGCCAGCAATGTGACCTGAGCCCGCCAATACAAAACGAACCGGGCCACCGAAGGCCTGAGCCGTGCGATAGACGCTGTCATAGGGGCAGATATGGTCGTCGCGGCTCGACTGAACCGTGATCGGAATGCTCACGTCTCCGATATTCACGGTCTCGCCGAACAGTTCGAAATTGCCGCGCGCCAGCGCGTTATGGCCGTAAAAGTCGCGCAGGTAAGTCAGATGCGTTGGCCCGGGGATATTGGTCTGATCTGCGTTCCAGTAAAGCAAGTCGAAGGGCCGGGGTTTCTTTCCCATCATGTAATTGTCGACCACGTAGCGCCAAACGAGGTCTACCGGGCGTAGCCAGTTGAAGGTCTCGCCCATCGTTTCGCCGGGCATAATTCCGTCATTCTCATCGATGATGCGGGTCACTTCCTCGACAGCTGCGGGGTCTGTGAAGACAAGCAAGTCGCCAGCTTTTTCAAAGTCCGATTGGCTGGCGAAGAATGTGGCGGAGCGGACCCTGTCATCGCCTTTTTTGGACATATAGGCGAGTGCTGAAGTGAGCAGGGTGCCGCCAATGCAATAACCAACCGTGTTGGCCTGAGGCGCGCCCGTGATCGCAAGGGTTTCTTCAAGTGCCGGGAAGATGCCGTGTTCGACATAATCCTGCCAGGTGAAGTCCTTGGTGACCTCGTCGGCCGAGCGCCAGGACACGACAAAGACTGTCAGCCCCTTGTCGACCAGCCAGCGGATCATCGAGTTCTCTTCGCGCAGATCGAGAATGTAAAACTTGTTGATCCAGGGCGGGAAGATCAGCAGCGGGATATCGTGCACTTTTGCCGTGCTTGGAGCGTATTGGATCAGTTCGATCAGATCATTGCGGAAGACCACCTGGCCAGGGGCCGTCGCGACGTTCTCACCGACCTTGAATGGTGTCTCGTCTGTCTGGCTGATGGAGAGCTTGCCGTCGCCGCGCGTCAGGTCTTCGCGGGCTTGCCGCAGGCCTTCGACAACACTCGCGCCGCCGGTCTCAAGCATTTTCTTCAGGGCGGTGGGATTGGTGGCGAAAAAATTTGTCGGCGCGAACGCGTCAATGGTCTGGCGCGTCAGGAATTGCGCCTTTCGCTTGTCTTGTTCGCCAAGTTCGTCGGCCTGGTTCACCAATGACATCAGCCAATCAGTATTGAGTTCGTAAGCCTGACGCATGAAGTCGAACATGGGATTGGACGTCCACTCCGGGTCCGAAAAGCGCC
>JBCBGZ010000152.1:0-3760 GCA_038526245.1 Pseudomonadota bacterium | reverse complement strand
CTTGGCTGGCAGGACTGTCACAATAGAAAGTACGGCCATGTTCATCCAGACGGAACAGACCCCTAATCCGGACACGCTCAAATTTATCCCGGGGCCCGAAGTGGCTGGGTCACAGGGGCCGTTCGACTTTCCGGATATGGATGCGGCCGCGCCGAGTTTGCTGGCCCGCTCGCTGTTTCAGGTCAGCGGTGTGGAACGTGTCTTCCTCGGAAGTGACTTCCTCTCTGTGACAAAAGGGGAAAGTGAGGACTGGACGCAGCTTAAACCACTCATCCTCGCCACCATCATGGACCATTTCGTTGCCGGATTGCCGGTGATTGAGACGGGCGCGGCGTCCATTGCTCCGCCCAGCTCTGACGTCACCTATGATGGGGAGGCGGCCGAGATTGTTGCTGAGATTCAGGAACTGATCGACACGCGCGTTCGACCTGCCGTGGCCCAGGATGGCGGTGATATTGTGTTCGACCGATTCGAAACGGAGACGGGAATCGTCCACCTCCACATGCGCGGCGCGTGCGCGGGCTGTCCTTCATCCACTTACACGCTGAAGCAGGGCATCGAGAACATGCTGAAGGCCTATGTGCCAGAGGTGACGGCGGTTGAAGCTGTGCTATAGCCAGCCATCTTGCCAGCCCGCCGGGTCGGCCCACATCCCAACCAGACACAAATCCTGAAGAGAGGACGCCCCATGGCCACACCTGTCAGTGACCGCGCGTTTGATGTGCTGTTTCGCAAAGCGCGCAGTTACAATGCCTGGGAGGACAAGGACGTCCCCGAGACAATGATCCGTGCGATCTACGACCTCCACAAATGGGGGCCAACAAGCGCGAACTGTTCACCCGCGCGGTATCTCTTCATCCGCTCCGAAGAGGCGAAGGCACGCTTGATCCCGCATCTCGGCGGGCCGAACAAGGAAAAATCGCAAACGGCACCATGGGTCGTCATCATCGCCCATGACATGGAATTCCAGGAAAAAATCCCGGAGCTATTCCCGCATAATCCGGGCGCCAAGGATTGGTTCGCTGCCCCCAAGGCGCGCTATGACACGGCCTTTCGGAATGGAACGCTACAGAGTGCTTACTTCTTGATTGCAGCGCGGGCGCTCGGCTTTGATACCGGGCCAATGTCGGGTTTTGACAATGAAGGCGTCGACAAGGAGTTCTTTATTGGTCAGGGCGGCGAAAAAGAAAACTGGCGCTCTAACTGGATCTGCAACTTGGGTTACGGGTCGACCGAGGGCTTGTTCGAGCGACTTCCGCGCATGGATTTCGAAGCGGCCTGCGAAATTTTATAGCGTACGGTTGCGCGCAAGGGCGCCCTCGGCCACCAAGCCAAGATGACGATTCTGGCGATCAACACAGCCCAATCGGCGTGCGATGTTGCTGTGCTCCGGTCGGGCGAGACTGTCGCGCACCACTGCGAGACCCTCAAGACGGGGCAGGATGCACGCCTGCCAGCGCTTGTCGAGCGACTTCCGCGCATGGATTTCGAAGCGGCCTGCGAAATTTTATAGCGTACGGTTGCGCGCAAGGGCGCCCTCGGCCACCAAGCCAAGATGACGATTCTGGCGATCAACACAGCCCAATCGGCGTGCGATGTTGCTGTGCTCCGGTCGGGCGAGACTGTCGCGCACCACTGCGAGACCCTCAAGACGGGGCAGGATGCACGCCTGCCAGCGCTTGTCGAGGCGACTCTGGCGACTGCAGGTGCGCAGATGACAAATCTCTTTCAAATCGCGGTCTGTGTTGGGCCCGGCAGCTTCACGGGTGTTCGTATCGGAGTGGCGTATGCCCGGGGGCTGGCACTGGCACTCAAAAAGCCCTGCATCGGTGTAACATCCCTTCAAGCCTGCATCGACCCGGCAGAGTTGCAGGCGCCACTGCGCGTGGCGCTGCAGGCGAAGAAGCGTCCACCAGATTTGTCGTTCTGGACACAACTTATGGGGCCGGGCCTTGTATCGACCGCCCCGGAAGAGTGGCCGCTTGGTGCTCTGGCTGCATGTTCGCATCCATTGATGAGTGACGCCCAGGACCTCGTGCCCTCGCCAATGGGTATTGCTGAACCCAGCGCCATTCGAGTCGCGGCGTGGGGGGCGGTCTTGTCGCCCGAGGGAGCTCCGCCAAGCCCAGCCTATGTGCGCCCACCGGATGCCGCCTTGCCCGGCGGGGGAAAACCTTGAGCTACGCGCTTGTTATTCTCAGGCCGGACGATGCCGCCCGCATAGCAGCGATACAAACATCGGTGGGCCCAACACCGCTTGCGTCCGCAGAGAGCCTGGCCGTCTCAAGTAAGCTGGCCCTGGGGCTTGAGACCGATGACGGCGCTCTGGTGGCCTTTGTCATTGCGTCCATGACCCCTGATTTTGCTGATATCGAGTATGTTTTTGTCGCGCCAGATCATCGCCGTTCAGGTTTGGGAGCCCGCCTCATACGCGCAATTGCCCTGCAGGCGGGGATAAGAGGCGTAGCGCGTTTGGGGCTTGAGGTTTCTGAAGGCAACGTCGCGGCGCGGCAGCTCTATGCCAGTTTGGGTTTTGAAACAGAACGTATTCGCGCGAATTACTATCGCGACGGTTCAAATGCCCTCGCTATGTCCCGCCCTGTGACTGGACTTGGGCATTGAGTCGCACCATGTAGTGCGCATGAGTCGGATAGAGAAAATCTGTATCGAAAAGGGGCTGCGCATGACGCAGCCGCGACGCGTGATCGCGAAAGTCCTGTCAGACAGCGATGACCATCCCGATGCGGAAGAATTGCACAAACGCGCGAACACGATTGATAACTCGATCTCGCTGGCAACAGTGTACCGCACAGTGAAGCTCTTCGAGGATTATGACATCATTGCGCGTCACGATTTTCGCGACGGGCGGTCGAGGTTCGAAGAACTTCCAAAAGACCACCACGACCATCTGATTGATGTGAAAACCGGTGATGTGCTCGAATTTCACAATGAAGAGATTGAGCGGCTCCAGGAAGAGATCGCTGCAAAGCTCGGCTACAAACTCGTGGATCACCGTCTCGAGCTCTACGGCGTCCCCCTGAAAGACGAAACCTAGCGCGGCAACACACACTGGCCCTATCGGCGCCACGATAGCCCGTCTAAGCTCCCCGTAATCGAGGGAGACCATTATGTTTAAACGTGTTTTCGCCGCTGTTTCGGCAACAGCGCTGGTCGCGGCGCCAGCCATGGCTGATGAAGTCTGGTCCAGCGATATTGGGGAGATCATCTACGAGGATGACCTCTACAATGGGCAGGCTGTTTTATCTTATCCGCTGCCCGGTGACGGCGAGAATGACGTTCGCGGCCTCGCCTTTGTGGACGATCTGGCGCTGAACTATGACGACCGCGGCGTCCACTCCGGCATCTGGATCGAGCCGGGCAACAGCCAGCCGGGCTGCGCGACCGCGGTGCTTGACCCGACAACGAACCAGCCAAGCAATCACTGGGGCCGGATCGAAGTGATCTTCCTGACTCAGGCATTTCCCAGCGGGTTCGTCGTCAAGCGCGGGGATTGCTTCGAAGAGCCCTGGGACGTGCTGGTGGCAAAGCCGGTTGTCGGCGGCGAATAGGCCGGTCAGGCGGGAAAAAAGCGAAAGCGGCGACGGCTATGGAAGACATCCAGCCAGTCGCTTTCTTCCGTCCCGCGTCCGATATTGTGAATCAGCAAGGGGCGGCGTGTGCGCCAGCTGCGCTTGTCTGAAACGATTGCAATGTGGGGCAGGTTGTTGTTCGGCAGCCGGCCCGTATAGAGGTCCCCGGG
>JBCBGZ010000151.1:0-3770 GCA_038526245.1 Pseudomonadota bacterium | reverse complement strand
TACAGGCCCTTACTGCACAAGCTGGCACGGAGCGCATCGTGCCACCATCCGGGAAATTCCCTATTCGTCAGGGCTGACCGGGCTTATGCTTGTGGAAAAATGGGAGAACACACCATGGCGCGAACTGTGATCGTGACCGGGGCGGCCAGTGGCATTGGCCGTGCTTTAGCCGAGAACCATTTTGAGCGCGGTGACCACGTTTACGCGCTCGACTGGAATGGAGATGCACTGCGAGACCTGGCTGCCAAGGGAATCGAGACGCGCAGGATTGATGTCGCAGACTATGCAGCGCTGGACGCGACGGCCGCTGAGATATGGGAGGCGTGCGACGGGGTCGACTGGGTCTACGCGAATGCCGGCGTCTCTGCTGGCGGCGCGTTGCTCAAGACCACTCCGGAGGCGTTCGAGCGGTGCTTTTCCATCAACGTTATCGGAGCTTGGGCGACGCTTCAGGTGTTCGCGCGGCGTATGGCGGAGTCGGGTAGGGCCGGGCGACTATGCATTACGGGGTCGGAACATTCGCTTGGCTTCCAACACGCCGGAGCCGGCGTTTACACCGCCAGCAAACATGCTGTGCTCGGCATGGCTGATGTCTGGCGGCACGAATTGCCGAGCACGATCTCCATCAGCGTCCTGTGTCCGGGACTGACCGCAACGGGCATTGGAGAGACTCCCGGAGCGAGTGAAAAGGCCAACGCCATGGGGCGTGCCGTGATGGCTGAAGGGTTGGACCCGGCCATCGTAGCCCAGGCGACGATTGAAGGGGTGGATCGCGGCGACTTCCTCATCGCCAGCCATTCTGCCTCGAAGCTCGGGTGGGATAAGCGCTTCGCTGACGTCGATGCCGCTTTTGAACGCGTTCCAGAAGCCGGCCGTGATATCGATCGATATGCGGTTCCAGCGGCTATTCAGCGGGCGCGGGAGAAGCTGATGGGCGGGCCGTCTGGATGATCTTTGCCGCCTCCCACTGGGCACGCAGATCTTCGCTGCGTTGATGTTGACCATCGGGAGACCAGCCAGGCGGGCTGAAGAAACGTCTCAGCCATGTGACCGGCTTAAAGCCATCGCGCCAGCAATCGGCAAACAAGCCGGTCATGCCGTGATAGGCCACCACGACGGGGTTGTAGCTGCCTACCGGCTTTACGATGCCATAGGTGCAAGGCTCTTCGCTGGTCTCAGCCTCGGACGTGCCAAACATCTTGTCCCAAATAATGAAAACACCGGCATAATTCCGGTCGAGGTAACGCGGGTTTGTGGCGTGGTGGACCCGGTGGTGGCTCGGCGTGTTCATCACGGCCTCGAACCAGCCCGGCATCCGGTCGATTGCTTCGGTGTGGATCCAGAATTGATAGACGAGATTGATACCGCCGACGAAGAAGATGAAGGCGGGATGAAATCCCATAAGGACAAGTGGCCATCCGAGCGCGATCAAGCCTGTGAACGGGCCGAACCAGGGCTGACGAAGAGCCGTGGTGAGATTATAATGGGTGCTTGAATGGTGGGTGACGTGCTCGGCCCAGAACCAGCGCATGCGATGGGCGAAGCGGTGTTTCCAATAGTACACAAAGTCGTAGAGAACGAAGACCGCGATGAAGCTCCACCAGGTCACTGGCATGTCAAACGCACGGTAGGGCCAGACCAGCATCATGAGCCACAATGAGAGAGCGCCCGTAACCGTGTTCACCGCCACATTACCCAGCCCCATGGCGAGGGAGGTAATGGCATCTGCGGTCTCATACCGCCCCGCCGCACGGCCAGTCTTCACTCCAACCCACTCGGCGACCACGCAGATCACAAAGAGCGGAATGGCCAGGGTCGTGGGGGTGGGGAAATCAGGCATTCACTAGGATTAGGACGAGCCGCGAAGCTTGTCACGGCGACACGCTCGCCAACGTCGAAGCAGACCGCGCCGGTGGTTCGTTATCGGCTTGACGGCCCCAGCGTCACCCTCACTCACATTACCTCAACACTAAATACAATTGGGAGCGCGCCATGGAAACGATGAAAGAGTTCGAGCAGATCAAGCTGGAGAAGGATGGGCCCATTGCGATCCTGACGCTGCACCGGCCGGACAAGATGAACGCCTTCACCGGCAAGATGATGTACGAACTTATCGAGGCGTTTGACCTGACCGACGCCGACGATGACATCCGCGCCGTGATCGTGACCGGGTCTGGTGAGCGCGCGTTTTGCGCCGGTGCCGATTTGTCCGAAGGCGCCAAGACGTTCGATTATGATGCGCGCGCCGCCGACGGCGAAGAAGGTCGCATAGACCCCATTGATATTCAGCGCGATGGCGGTGGCCGTCTGACCCTGCGCATGTTCGAGAGCCTGAAGCCGATTATCGGCGCTATTAATGGTGCGGCGGTCGGCGTTGGTGCGACGATGCAACTTCCCATGGACATCCGCATTGCATCCGAAACGGCGCGGTTCGGCTTTGTGTTCAATCGCCGTGGTATCAATCCAGAGGCGGCGTCGAGCTGGTTTCTGCCTCGTCTTGTGGGGATCTCCAAGGCTCTGGAGTGGTGTTACTCCGGCCGTGTGTTCCCAGCCCAGGAAGCCCTCGATGGGGGGCTGATCCGGTCTATCCATCCCGCCAATGAATTGATGGCCGCAGCTCGGGAGATCGCAATGGAGATTGCCGAGAACACGGCGGCCGTCTCCACAACGCTGACCCGCCATATGATGTGGCGCATGCTGGGCGCGGATCACCCCATGGAAGCCCATATTGTCGACAGCGCCGCGATTTATGAGCGCGGGCGCAGCCCCGATGCCAAAGAGGGCGTGATGAGCTTCCTGGAAAAGCGCGCGCCTGAGTATCCGGTGAAAGTATCCGACGGCCTGCCGAGTTTCTGGCCATGGTGGCAGGACCCGCAGTTCAAGTGGATCAGCAAATAGTCGCCTGGCGAAGGGAAACAGGACTGGATTGGCCGCCAAGCCCGCGTTAACCATTCCGCTCATGGTTTTGGGGGGAGACGACCCATGCGCACATTCATCGTGTTTCTTGTCGCGCTGCTGATTGGGGCAGCCGCTGGGGTTTACGGGTCGCGGATTGAGCCAGCCTCCGGGATGATTGACCAGGTCCTTGAACCTGTGCCGGATGAGGTGCGGGTTCCCGCCATTGCCCTGGAAGACGGAGCCACCCACTACAGCAAAGATGCGCTTGCGAGCCTGGATATGCAGTCGTGCTTCGATGAAGTCGCGGCGTTTCCGGACGGTGCAGAACGGGTGTCATTGCAACGCGATGCGCGCCCCGCGCCGGAGGACGGTGCATGGACATTCCCGAACCTTGCTGACCATCCGGGGTTGGTGAAAGTCGAACAGCTTACGTCAACACTTGGTACGAGCCGTGAACACTGCGGCGCGACGCGTATTTCCGAGCACTGGTTCATGACGGCCTCGCATTGCGTGATCAATTATCAGGTGATGAGCGCGCCTGTGATCGATTTGATCCTCGTGACGCCTGGCACGGATACGTACAGCGAGAGCGTCCAGCCTGTCCCCGTGACAGGCGCCGTCTGCCACCATGATTTCGGGATGGACGCCTGGCGCTTTTCAAATGATATCGCCCTGCTTTATGTGGCCGATGTCTCGCTTCTGGAGGCGGTTGAGATCGCAACGCTGGAGCCATCCGATCTTGAATTGCGGCGAGGCGATATTGCAACTCTGTATCTGTCAGGATGGGGCTCAAACGGGGATTTCCGGTTCCTGCAGGGCGGCGAGGTGTTGCCTGAATATGTTGGTCAGTCTGTCATCGTTACTGCACGGAT
>JBCBGZ010000150.1:0-3781 GCA_038526245.1 Pseudomonadota bacterium | reverse complement strand
TTAGCGCCAATGGTCGGCGAGCCATGGCGTCGGGCGGCACCGCCGCAGCAGTGACCCGGAATAACCCGCTATGGCCTCTGGCATCTTCGGGTGGCCGTGAAAGCAGACAATGCGGGCGTTTAAGGGCAGTTGCGCCGGACGCAGCCAATTCAGCGGCGGCAAATCCAGACAATCATGCTTGAAGCTGACAACTTGATCCCGCGGCAAATAGGCGAAGGCACCCTTCGATTGCGCCAAGGTGGAGGTGTAGCGCTGCTCGGACCCGCGGGCCTGTTCGACCTGCCCCGTTGGATCCGCGGCGAGGGTTTCGTAGAGCCAACCATGCAGCGCCGGGTCGAACCGAAAGACGGAACCGTGCCCGGTTGGTCGCCCTCGACGAGCCTCGACCCAGTCTGCGCGCATCGCGACCTTGCCAGGTTCATAATGGAGGATCTCGTCCAGGTTGCCCGTGATTGCGACGTCCAGATCAAAGCCCAGCAAGGGCCCTTCCAGATCGGGGATCAGGCCGGGTCGAAACAGGCTCACCTTGCGCATGGCGCCCTGGCGGTTTGCGACGGCAAGGGCCGCGTTCATCTTTTCGTGGAACGGCTCGATCGGCAGATCCAGGATTTCTATGGTCGGATCAAGGTCGGTTCGGTCCTCTGTCATACAGAAGAACCTGACATCATCGCTCAGGTGGCGCTGCGCCCCGGCATAAAGCCGGTTCACATATTCGGGCCCGTAAGCCTGCCCCCATTTGATGCAAATCACGTTCGCCACAGCCATGGCGCGCTCTACCTGCCCCTGCCGCGAATGGCCACATGCCTTTTGTCTGGCTATTTGGGCGGGCGCGCGGTACGTGGCGCGCAACTTCCTATATCGCAAGGACCACACGCAAATGGATTTGCGCAATATCGCCATTATCGCCCACGTTGACCACGGCAAGACGACCCTGGTGGACGAGCTGCTCAAGCAGTCCGGCGCCTTCCGTGAAAACCAGGCTGTGGCGGAGCGCGCCATGGACAGCAATGACCTGGAACGCGAGCGCGGCATCACCATTCTGGCCAAGGCCACCAGCATTGAATGGCAGGAATCGCGGATCAACATTGTTGACACGCCAGGCCACGCGGATTTCGGCGGTGAAGTCGAGCGGATCCTCAGCATGGTCGACGGGGTGGTGCTGCTCGTCGATGCCGCCGAGGGGCCAATGCCGCAGACGAAGTTTGTGACCTCCAAAGCCCTGGCTTTGGGCCTGCGTCCGATTGTGGTGCTGAACAAGGTCGACAAGCCCGACGCAGAACCTGACCGGGCGCTGGACGAGGTCTTTGATCTGTTCGCCTCGCTTGACGCGAATGAAGAGCAATTGGATTTCCCGACGCTTTATGCCTCTGGCCGGAATGGCTGGGCCGATGCGGAACTGGACGGCCCGCGCAAAGACCTGTCGGCCCTGATGGATCTGGTTGTCGACCATGTGCCCGCGCCCGCCCAGTTGGATCGCCGGGACGAACCGTTCCAGATGCTGGCCACCACGCTTGGCAGCGACCCGTTCATCGGGCGCATCCTCACCGGGCGGGTTGAGGCCGGAACGCTGAAAACCGGCGATACGGTCAAGGCGCTCAGCCGTGGCGGCGAAAGGATCGAGCAATTCCGCGTCACCAAGATCCTGGCTTTCCGTGGACTGACCCAACAGCCCATCGAATTGGCCGAAGCGGGCGACATCGTCTCGCTTGCTGGCATGGCCAAGGCCACCGTGGCCGATACGATCTGCGACACTGGGTTGGATACGCCCCTGCCCGCTCAGCCGATTGACCCCCCGACCATTACCGTAACGTTTGGGATCAATGACAGCCCTCTGGCTGGACGGGATGGCAAGAAGGTCCAGTCCCGGGTGATCCGCGAGCGACTGATGAAAGAGGCCGAGTCGAATGTGGCGATCCGTGTGACCGACACGCCCGGCGGCGAAGCCTTCGAGGTGGCCGGACGTGGCGAATTGCAGATGGGTGTCTTGATCGAGAACATGCGCCGCGAGGGTTTTGAGCTCAGCATCTCCCGCCCCCAGGTCTTGTTTCAAGAACAGGACGGCCAGCGGATGGAACCGGTTGAAGAGGTCACCATTGATGTGGATGACGAGTTTTCCGGCGCCGTCATCGAAAAACTGACCGGCAGCCGCAAGGGCGATCTGGTGGAGATGCGCCAGAATGGCGGCAAGACCCGGATTATCGCGCACGTGCCATCCCGTGGGCTCATCGGATATCATGGCGAGTTCCTGACCGACACGCGCGGCACAGGCGTGTTGAACCGCGTGTTCCACGAATGGTCGGTCTATAAGGGGCCGATCCCAGGTCGCCGCGCAGGCGTATTGATCTCGATGGAGAACGGCACGTCTGTCGCTTATGCTCTGTGGAACCTGGAAGAGCGGGGCAAAATGTTCATCGGCGCGCAAGCGCCGATCTATATGGGCATGATCATTGGCGAACATAGCCGCGAAAATGATCTGGAAGTGAATCCGCTGAAGGGCAAGAAACTGACCAACGTGCGCGCCAGTGGCTCGGACGATGCCGTGCGCCTGACCACGCCTGTGACGATGTCATTGGAAGAGGCCATCGCCTATATCGACGATGACGAATTGGTCGAGGTCACCCCCAACGCCATCCGCCTGCGCAAGCGCTATCTCGATCCCCATGAGCGCAAACGAATGGCGAAGCAGGCGAGTTAATCTCAACGCCCGAAGATCACACGCAACTGCCGCCTTTCTTATTGGCCCAAATACTTCCGCCGGAGGCGCCGCGCGGAACGCGCGGCCCGGCCCAACGCCTGAACAGGCCGCAAGGCCGCATGAAGGGGGCGGGAGAGCTGCCCGCCTCCAGAGCTACGGTTTCAACCTGGTACACTCTGCGTCGAAGTTTTTGAGTTCAGGCAGCTTTAGTCGCTTTTCAGATTTCTTCCATACCGCTCCACGCCGCCTTACAAAAAGTGAACCCTCACAGACCAGCGCGTCGTGCGAAAAAACCTTCGAACGCTATCTAAAACTCAAAAATTTCATCATGTTAGCGGATGCTCTTCAGCAATTCGTTATCCGCTATGGCCAAGGCAAGGCGCAGGGCCACGCACCTATCCTGCAGTGATGTCGTGAACCGCTCGGCTGTCGGCGGGCGCCTGCGCGCGCTCGTGCATGCCGTAGTCCCGCAAAATATGGGCGACCCGTAGCCGGTAATCATCGAAGATGCCGGTCCGTCCCTTTGACTGCGCATTGCGATGGGCGGGCAAAGCGCGCCATCGCTCCAATGCGGCTTCGTCCTCGAAAAAGGACAGCGACAATAGTTTCGAAGGGTCAGTCAGGCTTTGGAACCGCTCGACCGATATGAAGCCGTCCACCTCTTCGACCATCGGGCGCATCGCGGCCGCTATGTCCAGATAGTCCGCTTTTCGTCCCTCTGTCGGGACAACTTCGAAAATCACCGCAATCACGCCGGGCTCTCCTGTTTCAATCCTGATGCAAGCTTTAGCCAGGTTCGGTCCTCCCGGCGAATAAAGCCTTCGCGTTGGGCAAATTCGTAGTTCTGTCGCCCCAACGGGTCCGCCGCCAAGCGCGCCCGGTACTGTTCGTAATCCGCCAGACTGGCCACATGATAGATGCCGTAGGCCAATGTACTACTGCCTTCATGAGGCGCAAAATAGCCCACCAGATCAGCGCCACATCTCGGAATGGCCTTCCCCCAATTCTGGGCATATTCGACAAATGCGTCACGACGGGTGGGCTCTATCTCGTACCGGATGATGCAGGTCAGCATGGCAGTCTCCT
>JBCBGZ010000149.1:0-3882 GCA_038526245.1 Pseudomonadota bacterium | reverse complement strand
TACATTGCAGACATCCAAGCCTACTTTCGGTGTCTTGAAGAAGAACGCGCACGCGCCTTTGAAGAGGCGCGTGAAGTGAGCGAAGAGTATGGACGGTTTTTGCAGATCACTGGTGAGTAATTGGTCGCCACGTGCTAGCAACGCCTGAACTCATGATTTGTTGTGCGGAGCAGAGTGGGGCTTGTGCGCGAGGTGTGGGCGAACTGCCGATAAGCACGCATATGTTAATTGCTACGCAAACGATGACTATGGTCGAAGAGCACAAATGCACGGGCAGACTGGAACCGGTACATCCTGTGATGGATTGGGGTGAATAATTATTAATTACAATGGCTTAAATGTGGTCGTGTGCAGTGTGCGTGCAACTCGAAGTCGCCCTTTGTCGCGTTCTCTCGGGCGTTTGGCGGTTGTGCGGGACTGGTCGAACCATGGCGCGTTGGATCCGAAGTGGCCTCTTGACTTCACAAACCATCCAGGGAATTTAGTCATCTGTCCCTTGCCGCACTGATCAAAGTTTGACCAAGTTGCTGGTCGGCTTGTGGCATGGGCGCGCAGCCTCCATTTTCACCGATGTCTGATCGCGCCCTGAGGAGCGAACTTTAAGGAAAGCAGTAAAAGGCGATAGGCCGGTCGCATTGATGACGGACGTGGCGCCTTTGCGAATTCGGGTTCCCGGTTAGTCTTTGTTTTACTCAGCGGTTGCCATGCCAAGCCGTCGCAAGACGCGCCGTTCCACGATGACAACGGCCTGATAGAAGATGACCGATAACAGGACCGATACCGCAGCAACAGTCCAGATCATGCCATAGTCAAGAAACCCGCGCGATTGATTGAGCAGATTTCCGAGACCTTTACCGGTCGCGAGCCACTCCGCGATCATCACACCAAGCAGCGCGCGTGGTACGGTCAGTCGTGTCGCCGCAAACAGGTAAGGCAGCGAAGCCGGGATTGTGACCATACGCATCTCGGTCCAGCGTCCCGCGCCATAAGCGCGCGGCAGGTCCTCTGCGCTGCGCGGAACGAGGGCGAGACCCTGTGCCAAGGTAACAAAGGCCGGGAAAAAGGTGACCGAGATGGTCACCCAAAGCGTCAGCGACGTGCCCCGCCCGAGGATCAGAACCAGAAGCGGCGTCAGCGCCACCAGTGGCATGGTTTGCGTCACCAGCGCCACGGGCATGAAGGCCTCGATGGCGCGTGGGGACAGCCGTGATGAAATCGCCAGCAGGAAGGCAAAGCCCAACCCCGCGGCCATCCCCACAAAAGTGATCGGCAGGGTTTCAGCTAAAGCGGCCAAGAGGCGGGTCTGGGCGCTTTCGGCGGTAGGTGCAAAGAACAGATAGTCCACAACACCCAGGGGTGTCTTGGAGATCAGGTCGGGTACGCCTGTGGCCTTGATGAAGGCCCACCAGACCAGAAATGGGAGCGTAATGGTGCCCAGTGTTAGGGCAATGCGTTTGATCGGCGCGCTTGTCATAGGCGCGGCGTCCGGCACTGCGGTGTTCAACGTGACCGCGCGCGTGGCACCGATGGTCCGGCTGGCAAGCAGAGCAAAGACACCATAGGACAGTCCGGCAATCAGAGTGGCAACCAAACCGATGCCCCAGAGCCGATCCGGCTCTCCACGCCCCAGCGAGCCGAGAAGATAGGCCCCCAGGCCCCAGCGGCCACCGCCGCCGAATTCGGCCAGAATAGCGCCCAGCACCGCATTGGGTGCGGCCACACGAAGACCAGCAAGGATCGAGGGTAGCGCGCCTCGAAACTGCACGCGGCGCAGGATATCCCATCGGGTGCCGCCATAGGCACGAATGACGTCCGTGGCCCGGCTGTCGGCCTGGCTGAGGCCAATCACGGTCGCGGTCATTGTCACGAAATAGACGCCAAGTGCCGCGAGCGCGATGCGCGGTGCCATGCCCGAAAGCGTCAGAACGAGAATGGGCGCGATGGCAATGGGTGGCAACGCGAAAGCCGCGATGTTCACGCCGCGAAACAGGCGCAGCGCCGTGGGAGACAATGCAAAGATCACGCCTGCGCCGATGCCAAGCGCATTGCCGATCAGAAACCCGATGGTCGAGGCGTAGAGAGTTGCCCAGATGTGGCGGGGATAGTCGCCCCAATCGACCCAAAGCCGGATCAGGATTTCCGATATGCCGGGCAACGCGCCGCCCGCCACCAGGTCCAGCTGCCCAACGATTTCCCAGATCACCAACAAGATCGCTGTCGTGCGCATCCCGCGCCATCGCCCGGACGCCTCAACCGCCATGCAGCACCTCTGCTATGTGGTCGCAGACCTTGTGGAATTCAGGGTCGGAAAACAACGCGGGTGCCCGAGGCCGGTCAAATCCGATGTCGATGACATCCACGATCCGCCCCGGGTTTGCATGCATCACCACAACCCTGTCCGCGAGAAACACCGCTTCGTCGATACCGTGTGTCACCAGAAGCGCAGTCGAGCCTGTCTCCGTCCAGATGCGCTGCAATTCGAGGTTCATCTGACGGCGCAAGATCTGGTCGAGCGCGCCGAAAGGTTCATCCATGAACAGGATTTGCGGATGCGTCACCAGCGCCCGCGCAATGGAAACGCGTTGGCGCATGCCGCCGGACAACTCTCCGGGGAGCGCGTTTTCGTAGCCCTTGAGACCGACAAGGTCGATCATGTGCTGGATATGGGCCGTCTCTGGAGCGACCGAACGCCCCAAAACCTCGAGGGGCACCTCAATGTTGCGCCGGACACTGCGCCACGGCAGCAGCGCGGCATCCTGAAATGCCACGCCGGTCTTGCCGGCTTTTGCCGCCTGCATCGGGACGGTGCCTGCGATCTGCACCTCACCGGCATCCGCCGCCTCAAGGCCAAGCGCGATCCGCATGACCGTCGACTTGCCACAGCCCGAGGGGCCGATGATCGCAGTAAAGGAGCCCATGGGACCGGACAGGGTCACGTCACGCAGGGCTTCGACGACCTTGCCCCGTCCCGTAAAAGTCTTGCAGACCCCGGAAAGGGAAATCCCGTCCGGGGCCGACATCAAATCTCTTCGAGCAGAGTCGTGTCGAACATGTCGCGGGTGCCCTTGATCCCCACCTCAGAGAGCGCGCGCAGGTTGGCTTCGATCCCTTCTTCGGTCATCGCCATGTATCCTGCGGGGCTTTCCATAAGCGGCTGCTGGGCATTGTTGAAGAAGATCTCGTTTTCGATGGTCCGGCCAGTACCTGCGAACCAGGTATCAGCCCATTTTGGCGGCCAGAGGTTTGGATCCTTGAAATTCTCGTCCCAGCCCTTGCGCGAGGCGCGCAGCCAGGACACCAGTTCGGCCCGCTTGGAGGCCAGCGTTTCCTCCGTCACGACGACGGTATCATTGTAGATCGTGAACCCGAAATCATAGAGCAGGAACGACGTCGCTTCGACGCCCTGTTGGCTGATCGTGTAGGGCACGTTGGTGGTGAAATCGAGGCTGGCGTCAATCTCACCCTGAATGAGCGGTGTTGGATCATAAGCGTATGGCACGATATTGACGTCCGCCGGATCGATCCCGTTCAGCGCCAGCATTGCGTTTACAGAGATTACGTTGACCGGCGGCACGGCCAGGGTCTTGCCGATCAGATCCTTGGGCTCAAGGATCGGGTTAGAGGCCAGCGACACGATGCCAATCGGGTTCTTCTGATATTGCGCCCCGATGATTTTGAAGGGCGCTCCCTGATCAACGATGGCCTTGATTGTGGTGTCGGGCGTGGTCAGCGCCAGATCGGCACGGCCTGCAATTATCGTGCTTTCGGGTATCACGTCAGGGCCGCCGGACAGATAGGTCAGGTCGAGCCCTTCTTCGGCATAGTAACCTTCGTCGATCCCAATGAAATAGCCGGCGAATTCGGCATCATTGATCCATGCCG
>JBCBGZ010000148.1:0-3917 GCA_038526245.1 Pseudomonadota bacterium | reverse complement strand
GCGTGATCATGGAGCGGGCGCTTGCTGCGTGCGCGGCCATGGCAAAGGATGCGCGCAGTTGGGTCAGCGTGGACTGGGTACGCGGCGCTGAAGCCATCGAAGCGGAATGGGCCGCTCTTGTCGACGGCAAGGTCTCACCAAAACGCGGGCTGATGATCGCGTTCTAGGGCCGAAGTCGTGCCCTGGCGATATCGCAGCGCTTGACCCGACTAGGGTAAAGGCGCAAGCCGTTCACATGAATTCAGCGCGCGTTGAAAACATCATTCCCATGTAGGGCTGGTGCTTCGGATACGTGGCGCTCGGCCGCGGAATGCTGTGCGCACCCCATGGTGTTTTGCTGGAGGCCCATACGGTGCTGCTGGAGGGCCTCCATGCCTGGTGAAACGCTGATTTCCTCAAGCAATACAGTCGCTGTGTTCACTGCGCTGATGGCGGTTGTTGCCATCGGATTGGCCATGGAACGTCACGCAAAACTTGGCCAGTTCGGCACGATGTTTGTCATCCTGTTTCCTGCGTTACTGACAGCCACCTCTATCCTGCCTCGATCCTCGCCTGTGTATGGGTTCGTCAATGGACAGTTGGTCGCCCTTTCCATTCCGATGCTGCTGTTCAACGCGGATCTCCGGGTGATCTGGAAACAGTCTGGCCGGGTGATGATCGCCTTTCTTCTTGCCACCCTGGCAACGGTGATTGCGGGCGTATGCGCCGCCTTTCTGGTCGATCTGGGCTCGGAAGAGCCCGTATGGGTCGGCATGATGACGGCGGCTTTCATTGGCGGGGCTGTAAACATTGCTGCTGTCGCTGGCGCGTTCGAAATGACAGGCGACCCAAGAATCGGCCTGATGTTCGCCTCCATTTATGTCGTTCTGATCCCGTACTTTCTCTTTCTGATGTACCTGCCCAGTCTCGGCCCCCTTTGGCGGCTCTTCTCAGGCAGAACACAGATCTTGCCCGATGGCGGCCAGGACGCACCTGCAGCGGTCCGCGCCGTATCAGAAGCACGTGCTCTTGAGCCGTTCGGCTTTGCGGCCATGGTGGCCCTGGCAGGCTCGTGTGTCTTGATCGGTGAAGGCCTTGCCCACGTCTCCGGCA
Source organism: Pseudomonadota bacterium (assembly GCA_038526245.1). Taxonomy (GTDB): domain Bacteria; phylum Pseudomonadota; class Alphaproteobacteria; order Caulobacterales; family Hyphomonadaceae; genus UBA5336. The sequence continues at coordinate 2,825 of JBCBGZ010000148.1, read as the reverse complement.
TGCCGGCGCTTAAATTTCTCGGTCTCTCTCTTGTGGCGATCCTTATCGCCACACTCAGCCCAGCGACGGTCCGCCGCCTGCGTGGGCACACGGAAACCGGGCATGTCCTGATTTACGCCTTCCTTGCGGTGATGGGCTCGGCGATCGACTTTTCCGTCGTGACCGCCGAGGGCGTCCCGATCATTGTTTTCGTGACCATCCTTCTAGCGCTGCACCTTGTCTTGGTATCGGTCTTCGGGCGCGTGCTGAAACTGAACGGACCTGAACTGCTTGTGGCCGCGAATTCTTGTATCCTCGGACCGCCAACGGCAGCGGCCATGGCGACGGCGCGGGGCTGGCCCAGCCTGGTAACACCCGGGATTCTGGTGGGCGTTTTCGGTTGGGCCATTGCCAGCTTCATTGGCGTGGGATTGGCGATGGTTCTTTAGGCGAGTTGTCAGGCGTCAACTTCCGGGCGAACAATCTGGGTGGAAAGGTTTTGCAGGACTTCGCCAGCATCGAAAAAGGCGGGGTCGCTTTCCGGCTTCGAACCGCGCCCCATGATGATCTCTGCGGTGGCCTCATAGCGCACGATTTCGCGGTAATCCGGCGCGCCGAAGCCATAGCCGAACGGATCGTGGAAATGATTGAACCGGCTCGATCTGAGCCCGGAGCGCCGGAATGCGACGCCGCGGGGACCGAAGAAGCGATAGTCGCAATAGAAACCGCTATAGAAGGGCGAGTACGTGCTGGAGAAACCCGTGGACACAAGGCGGGAGTCTTCGTCGGTCTCGCGGCGCACGACGCGGAAATGGTCAAAGCCTTCCTGCTGGGTCAGTTCGGCGGCCCGGTAGAGCAGATAGGTTTCCACGGTTTCCCGATCGGTCAGGCTGTTTCCCGCAAAGCTCACCTGCCACCGGTCGCTTTCGATGCGCTGATTGTCATAGCCGCGGGAAGATTCGGTTGCGGCCTGGTACGGCGTTGCCGTGGCGCAGGCGCCCAGGAACGCCAGGGCAGCGAAGGCAGGAAAGAGAGCTGTACGGATCATCGGGGCACCCCAACTGAAGTTTCTTGTTTATCTCCCATTAACATATGCAAGGCCAGCGCCAGAGTAACAGCTGCGTTACAGTGGCAACTGTGATTGGCGATAGGCGCGGCGGGCCTATCGCTTCAGATATGTCAGGGATGGCCCCGGCCGGCCGAGATAGCACAGTTCTGCCGCGCCGAGACCGCGCAGGATGGTCAGCGCTTTCTGGGCCTCGGTTTCCGTTCGCATGGCGATCATACTGGCATCACCATTGATCACGAGGTGACGCCCGCCGGCGACCTTGTAGCCCAGCCGGTCACGTTGGATGGTTGTGCAGTCTTCATTGCCAAGGGCGCCGGTCGGCAATGCGTTGCCTGCCTTGAAATAGCGAAATTCCGCGCCGACCGTGCAGTAATTGTTGACTCCCAGCTTCTGGAGGATCTCCACACCGCGTTCCGCTTCGGCCTGGTTTGGGAATTCGATGACGGTGCGCCGGTTCGAGCCCCACAACTTCCATCGCCCTTGTTCCTGGCGAACCTCCCAGTCCGTGCCGTAATCGCGGCAAGATTCGCCAAGGTCGACAGCAAGACCAACAAGGCTGTTGCTGACGATAGCTTCACGTACAGCAGGGGAAATCTGCACGGTTTCAGGAGTTTCCGCGGTCAGTTGGCGGCCTGCAACAGCGTCCCGGATTGCCGGGTTCGCCACCGCGGTCACAGTGCCTTCATTGGCGGGAGCGGGGCGTTCTTCCGCCTCAGCCTTCAGTTCTTCAATCCGTGCGACCGCGTCAGCGCGGTAAGCGCCTGTGGCCCGCAATGAGAGATATTTCTCGTAAGCCTCAATCGTGTCAGCGGTCTTCGCATCCGCCCAGGCACGCTCATCGATCGAGCGGGTCATGGCCGCGTCTAAAGCGGCGTCTTCCGCCTGATTTTTCAACATGCCATTTTGCTGCACGAGGCTGTAGCCCACAAGGCCGAGGCCGCCGACTACCGCAAGCGCAACCACTGCAGCCAGTGCTTTCAGCACACCTCCGCCGCCCTTTTTGGGGGCCGCTTTCGTCACTGTGACCGTCTTGGCAGGCTGGTAGGCCACACGTGTGAGGCCCGGCTGGATGTCCTTTTCGCCGTCGCCGATGCGCGTCTTGATCGCTGCGACAAGATTCTTCCACTCGATATGGGTGAGGTCGCCGTCCCAATCGACGAGATTGGCGCCTTCAATGCGGGCAAAGCCGAAGGGCGGGGGCACGGCGTCAAGGAAGACGGGGATCAGCTTTCCCGCATGCTTGGCCATTTCGGCCTCTTCCTTCACCCAGTCGCTGCCCACCGAATGGGCCGACCAGAGCACGATGACGGCGCGCGCGGCATTGATCTTGGACTGGAGAACGTCTTCCCAGGAGGAGCCCGGCGGCACCTGGACATCGTAGAAAACGTCATAGCCCTCTGCGCGCAGCGCCTCAGCAATCGGCCGGACCCGGCCATGCTCTTCCTGATCCTCGCGCTTATAGCTGATGAAAATATCGGCCATGTCATCCTCCCGCGGATGCCCGCAGAATACTCCTGCCTCGTACAGGAGCAAGCGGTCAGAGCACCGAAATGGCGAAGACGATCATCGAGATGAGATTGGCGCTGATATGGGCAACAATCGGGGGCGCCATGGATTGCGAGATTGTGCGAAGGGCCCCCAAGTATAATCCCATAATAAAAACAGGGATAAGCCCGAGCGGTGAATACTGCAGGTGGATCGCGGTAAACAGAAATGCACTCACCAAGGTTGCCACAACGGGGGTAATACCCTTGGCGAGGATGGAGCCCATCACGAA
>JBCBGZ010000147.1:0-3919 GCA_038526245.1 Pseudomonadota bacterium | reverse complement strand
GGTCAGGAGGATCCAAGTCTGGCGGTCCCACCTGAAACGCAACGGTCGTTTTTTGGCCCAGGACACAGCCCGCGGCGTCTAACGATCCCTCTGAAACTTCAAGCGTGTAGGAGTGACCAGACCTGAGCGCGCGGCCCATGGCCTCGCTCGCATCCAATCCAGATTTCACCCGGCCTGGGTCCATCAACACCGTCAGGCGGCGGCGATCTTGGGACCAAAGGTCTTCTCTTGTAGGAAGAAATACCCCGTCCAACGGCGTGCCATCGGCGTCGAGCAAACGAATGTCCGACAACCCGGCAGAAACCGCCATGGCGCGTGGATAGTAGACGTAAACGCGCAGCAAGTTCTCTGGCAAAACCTGCGCGGTAGGGTAGACGTCCACGGGTCCAGTCTCGGGCGCGGGGCATGTCGCAACTGCTGTCGTCGCCCCGCCAAGCAAGGCGACGATGAGGCCAAAGCGAAACGTCACTGGCGAATTTGCCCCGGGAAACCTTCGTCCGCTTTCAACATGTTCTGGAACATGCGGACGCCGGTCGACATTTCATCGTCGGCATAGGCGTAATCCGGGAAGTTGTACTCGCTGATAAAGTCGCTCAGACGGAAGAACGACCCCTTGCGGAAGGACACAAGCTCCATGGCGCCAGTGTCCAGATCGCGGCGCAGCGCGAGCAGGAATTGACCATCTTGGTCCGCCATATGTACGACACCTGACAGCGGCAATGGCACGGTCTGCACACCCGATGTAGCCCCCAGATAGGGAACAGGTTCCACAATGCCGGGACCCGCCGCTGCAGCCGCCAGGTTTTCTAGTGTGATCAGATCCGCGTCCATTTCGCGGTTCACCACCAGGACGTAGTTTGACACCTCGCCCTGAAAGTTAGCGGCCGAGAACGAGATCACATCAAGAGGCGTGTTGCCGTACCCAAGTTCTGCGATCGTTTTGCCAGTCACATGGGCACCATCGGTCAAGTCACCCACTGGGATCGTCACGAGCGGCGTGCACGTATAGGCCGCAACAGCCGTGGACGTCCCGTCGATATCGACAACCGCCATGGCCCTGATCGGGGCGCGCGTTTCGTTTTGGTTATGTGCGGCATGATAGATTTCGACGCTGGTGGACGTGGCGCCGCCGTCGAAGGGAAACGGCACACGGCGCAGGGTCGATGCAAACTCCCCCGTTGAAACACCCGACACGAAAAGCTCGCCGTTGGCGTAGTCCAGGTCAGTGACCGTCAAAGACGGCGCGGGAATATCGCGCCAGAAGGTAACACCCGCATCCGCAGTGTCCTGGAGTGTGAACTTGGAAGACGGGTATGTGTCCAGGTCCAGCACGCGCACGCTGCCATCGCGAGTAATGGCAACAATTGCACCCGTCTCGACGCCATCGACGGTGGTAGTCGCCGATACGAACGCCTCTCGCGTAGCTGGGTGTACGACCAAATCGCTGTAGATCACGCGACCGGTGGCACCCATCGCATCGGCCACCAGTTTATCGACGTCGAGAAGGTTGAATGCAGCATCTTGTTCACGGGCCTCCCCACGGGACGGCAGAGTATAGGCGTGGATTGCGCCACTGGCGGAGTCTGCAACAAAAAGAGTATTGTCAGGTCCGAATTCAAGAATGCCGAAGGATTGAGGCATGTCAGCCGCCGCGGCACCTGCGGTCAACGCCAAGGCAGCAACGGCTGAAAGGGATTTACGTACGGACATAAAAGGCTCCTCGTGTGATAGGGTGGAAATGGCAAATTGCGGATCGCGATACAGAGATGAAAACCGCCGCGCGTGTGCGAGACAACAGGCCCAAATGCGCAGCGGATGCGCGTTTGGAGACGCTAGGGTTGGGGCGCGTTGGGTCAGGCAAGGCCCACCCGAGCCAAAAAGAGCTCGAGCCTCGCGCGGTCGATCCAAAACATGACGCCGCACAAGACAGCCAGGACAAGCGCCGGAGCCGCCGATGGCCCAATGACAAAGATGTGGAACAGCGCCCCGCAGACCATCGTGGCAAAGAGCATGCTACTCCCCAGAACACTCAGAAAAGGGACCCACAGCATCGCCGCAGCCCCAATTTCCACCACTGCTGTGACATACCGGAACCATTGCCCCCAGCCAATCGCATCGAAGGTTTCCACCATCATGCTTGCGCCGACTAATTTCGCGCCGCCCGCGGCGACGAAAATCACGGTGAGAAGCACCCGTAGTGCCATGAAAACAGAAGGCATCGGCGACCTCAGTTCTTCGCTGGAAATTGGAAGTTCACCGGATGCGAGAACACCATGTCTGGTCGGTTGGCATTGCCGTTAGTGAAGAGTTCTCGGGCAAGGTCCGCTACCATGTGGGGGTCTTCCGCGTGCAGGAAGTGGTTTGCCGCGACCAAGGCAACACGGGCATCTGGAATCAGATCAGCCGAGGTCATGTACTCTTCCGCCTTTTGCCCGGGGTCGTCTGTGCCTTGGATCAAAAGGACAGGCATCGTCATCTTTGGAATGACGTTCTCCATCCTGAACGCGAGCTCGATGTCAAAGCTGGTACCTTGAAATGTCCGCGCTGCCGCCTCTGGCGTACCAGGAAAGCTAAACTCCCAATTCAGGCGCTGAAGAAACCGCTCTGGAAAGTGAACTGATCCGTAATTGCTCGAATAGGCTGTGCCAGCGAGGTTTTCTTGGCTTTGAAACTCGACCGAGGCCATCGCAGCGTGAGGGGGACGCGGCAAACCGTGCGGCTTATCAAACGATTGTTGCATCCGAACATAAGCTGAAACACGGTCGCTCATGCCGTCTATCGCGAGGAGGTTTTCGCTGACAATCGTGCCCCGATCGTGGCTGATTAGATTGAAGGCATTGACCCCAATCTTGTCGAGCAGAGACGCTAAGCTTCCTGCTGCGCCTGCATAGCTCACGTCGATCTCAGGGCCCTTGTCGGACTGACCATAGCCCAGCACATCAACCGCAATCACGTAGTACTCATCCGATAGGAGAGCCATGACCTCGGCGTTGGCCCACCATGTGTCGGGGTAGCCATGGACCATAAGCACGACCTCATCCGCCGGGTCACCGGCAGTCACGAAGTGCCAGACCGGCCCATCCGCTTCCACAAACCAATGCGTACCAAACGCGCCAAACCCTAGGTACTCGATTTCGCCATGTTGGCTCACCTTCAGGGTTTGCGGAGTGGCTTCAGCATAGCGGCTCGTATCATCGGCAATCCGCGCCAGCGGATAGGGTTCATATGAAAACTCTTCCCATGTTGGTTCATCCCCGTCGGCAATGGCTGGGCCGGTCACTGAGAGGCTCATGAGCAGGGTAACAGCAATTCCAGTTAATGTTTGTCTGATAGATCGGCGGTTTGCGGACATCGATCATCTCCTTGCTTTGGGCTGGACACAATCAAGTTAGCGACAACTTAAAGAATTGATCCAATTGATATTTCCCATAAGCTTCATTGCTATGAGGAATGTTCGGAATACCGATTTGAATCTGCTTGTGGTCTTTGACGCCGTCATGGCTGAGCGCAACGTCACCAAAGCCGGAGAGCGGATTGGCCTGGCGCAACCCTCGATGAGCAATGCACTTTCTCGACTCCGCGCCCTCTTTGACGACGATCTCTTTGTGCGAACACCCAGCGGTATGATGCCGACACAGGTCGCGCTAGATGCCGCGGATCACGTACGGGCCGCAATCATCGCTGCGGAGGATGCGATTAGCGTTGCGACGGCTTTTGATCCTCAAACTCATGAAGGCAGGATCACACTTCTTACGAGCGATTTGATGGAATTGACGGTGGTGCCGGATATTGTCCGCGCGCTGCGCAATCTGGCGCCAGGCATCCGTCTTAAAACACTTGGTCTGGTTCGAGGTCAGATTGCCGACGACTTGGATGCTGGGCACGCAGACGTGGCGCTTTGCCCGATTTCCAACATTCC
>JBCBGZ010000146.1:0-3944 GCA_038526245.1 Pseudomonadota bacterium | reverse complement strand
CCTCTTCGGCATACCCATCGGCTTCTGACGTAATCGTCGCCACAACCACCTGCACGGGCGCGAGCCAGAGTGGGAAGGCACCGGCGAATTCTTCGATCAGGATGCCGAGGAACCGTTCCATGGAGCCAAGAATGGCTCGGTGGAGCATGACCGGGCGGGCCTTTCCGCCATCCTCGGCTGTATACTCCGCGCCGAGACGCTCGGGCAGCACGAAGTCAAGCTGTAGCGTGCCGCATTGCCAAACCCGTCCGATGGCATCGGTCAGCTGGAACTCCAGCTTTGGACCGTAGAATGCCCCCTCGCCAGGCATGATTTCATAGGGCAGGCCTGTGGCTTTGATCGCCTCTTCCAGGTCGTGTTCAGCCCGGTCCCAAGTCTCATCGGACCCCGCGCGCATGTCTGGGCGCGTGGAGAGCTTCACGTCGACCTTTTCGAAGCCAAAATCGTCATAGACACTCTGGAGCAGGGCGCAGAATTTTTCGGTTTCGGAGATGATCTGGTCTTCGCGGCAGAAGATGTGGGCATCGTCTTGCGTAAACTGGCGCACGCGCATGATACCATGGAGCGCACCGTGGGGCTCGTTTCGGTGGCAGCAGCCAAACTCAGCCAGGCGCAGCGGCAGGTCGCGATAGGACTTTTGCCCTTGTTTGAAAACCTCGACATGGGCCGGGCAGTTCATCGGCTTGATCGCCATGAGCTTGGCATCGGCAGGCACTTTGACCTCGCCTTCGCCATCGGGAATGAAGTCGGGCACAACGAACATGTTCTCGCGAAACTTGCCCCAGTGGCCAGATTTCTCCCACTGCGCACTGTCCATCAACTGCGGCGTCTTGATCTCATTATAGCCTTCGCCATCAAGGCGGCGGCGGATGTAAGCCTCCACTTGCAGCCAGATCTGATAGCCCTTCGGGTGCCAGAACACGCTGCCGGCTGCGGCTTCGCCATCCATGTGGAACAGGTCCAGCTGGGTGGCGAGCCGGCGGTGGTCGCGCTTCTCGGCCTCTTCGATCTGGAGCAGATGGGCTTTCAGTTCTTTCTCATTGCGCCACGCCGTGCCGTACATGCGCTGGAGCTGGGCATTGCGATGGTCGCCGCGCCAGTATGCGCCCGCCAGCTTCATCAGCTTGAACGCCTTGGGCAGCTTGCCCGTCGATGGCAAGTGCGGGCCGCGGCAAAGGTCGTACCAATCGCCCTGGCGATAGATCGTGATCACCTCGTCTGCCGGCAGATCAGAGATCAGTTCGGCCTTGTAGAGTTCCCCGATAGACTTGAAGTGCTGAATGGCTTCATCGCGGTCCCAGACCTCACGTATAAGCGGATAGTCCGCATCCACGATGTCGGCCATTTTCCTTTCGATCTTTTCGAAGTCTTCCGTCGAGAACGGCTCATCGCGGTGGAAGTCGTAATAGAAGCCATCATCGATCACCGGGCCGATCGTGACCTGCGTACCCGGGAAGAGATCCTGCACCGCCTGGGCGAGGACGTGGGCAGCATCGTGGCGGATGAGCTCCAGACCTTCCGGGTCCTTGTCCGTCACAATTTCGACAGCGGCGCCGCCGGGCAGCGCCCGGGTGAGGTCGCGCAGTTCGCCATCCACCTTTGCGGCGAGTGCCTTCTTGGCGAGGGATTTTGAGATCGACTGGGCGAGGTCGAGGGCGGAGGCGCCGTCTTCCAGTTCGCGTTTCGAGCCATCTGGCAGGGAGACTTCAATCATGGTGCGTTTGTCTTCAGCGTATCTTTCGGCCCGCTTAACGCGCCTGAACATGATTGCCCACAGGCGAAACGCGCAAGGCCGGTGAATTGTAAGGGGTGAGGTCAGTCTTGGTGGGCGCGCATGGCCTAAGGGCCTGCCGGAGCGGCGAGATTACGCGCCCGGGCGAGTTCGTGTCGTGAGGTGGCGAACGCTGAATTTCATGACGCCGATATAGTCCAAAAGCATAGGCCGATCAATAAAGCCCCGCCGCGCGCACCAGCATGACTGCGCCGATGGCGGTGACCAGCCACTTCATCCACGCCTTGAAGTTCACGTCAGACATAATCGCCAGTACGCGCCCACCCGCCCATGTGCCCGTCATGGCAATCGGGATTGCGGCGGCGAGGAACCAGGCTGGCGGCATGGCACCCCAGCCCGCCGCGCTGACCACGGGCACGGTCCAGAAGCCGATCTTGATGAGATGGCTCAGGGTCTGGGTGATGGATTTCGTCGCAACGATCTCCTGGCGCGTCATTTCATTGTTCACGAAGAACAGGTCGAGCAGGGGGCCGGCAACGCCCGCGATCGTGTTCAGTGCCTGCACAACGATGCCTGCGCCGATGGCGTCTCGGCGGCGCTGGATGTCCAGGTGGAAACGCTCCTTCGGCACCCATATGAGCAGGGGCAAAAGCCCCAGCACCAGATAGACTTGCTGCTTGTTTGGCACCCAGGTCACGGCGAATAGTCCGGCGACCCCAATGGCGGCGCCCACCGCATACCGGCGCGTCGCGATCCAGTCGATATGTTCGCGAATGAGGTAAGCCCGCCAGCCATTTGCCACCATCTGAATGGCGCCATGGATGATCATCGCGCTCGCCACCGTGACCGAAGGCAAGGCGATGAGCACGCCCATGAGTATGATTCCACCGGCCATGCCGAATATGCCGGAGATGAAAGCCGTAATCGCACTGGCGGCGAGAATGATAAGGCCGGCGAGGGTGGTCATGGGTGCGTATTGGGGTGATTCGTGATTTGTTTTGCGGTAGGATTGTCGTTGGGCGCAGTAGGGTTTAGGGGGGAGTTGAGAACATGTCTGAGAACAACAAGCCGAACGAGAGGTGGGATCCATCCAATTGGTTCTTGCCGGTTTTTAGCCTGCTGATCTTTGTCGCTTCATTTAGTCTGATCGCTTGGCTCGTCTGGTGGCACCTTGAAGTTTGGGCGCAACGTTCCGCCGAAGTAGAATTGGATGCAGATGCGCTTCCTGTCGAGATTTTCCACGTAGTGTTGCCCATCGTGGCGGGTTGGATTGGTGTCGTACTCGGCTACTATTTCTCGAACAGGTCTGCAGATGCTGGTGCGCGTCAGGTACTTGAGGCGCAGCGTGCGAATGCGCCTTTGGCTCAAAAATTGACTGAGTATCGCGTAATCGATGAGATGATTGCGCTCGCGGATATCACAAAGATTGTCCTCGAAACCGACAGTGATGGGAAGATCACCAACAAGTTCTCGGAGCTGAAAGCGATCGTCGAGCGACCTGGATTTACGCGGACCCCCATGTTCACCGCGAGAAATGGCGACGTTGTGTTCAAAGCCATCGCCCATGAAAGCATTATCTACAAGTTCGATTCCCGCATGCGGTCCGTCGGGCAAAATCCCGATGACATGTCCATCCAGAACTTCCTCGACGACGATGAAGTGATCGAAACCATTGAGGGAACAACAGCGTTTGTGTCGAGGCGCGCTACACTGCAGGATGCGAAAGTCGCGATGGAAGCTCGGAAAGGCTGCCAAGACGTCTTTGTGACCAAAACCGGCCGGGAAACCGACCCGGTGGAAGGGTGGCTTCCCAATGTTTGGATATTGCGTCGGACTATTGCTCGGGCAGAAAGCTGACGATCAGGAGGTTCCCATGCTCAACTGGCTTATGAACTTGTTCGGCGGCGGGGCGCCGCGGCCTCGCAAGATGCTCGATCTTGAGGCGCGGCTGGCGCCGAAGGATCCTGCCTCACCGCTGCACGGCGAGGGTGAGTTTGAAGCCTGGGAGGATGGAACCTGGCGTTTTGAGGTCGAGGTCGAAGGTCCCGACGGGACGCCTGCGCCGGCCGGGCTTGTTGCATTTATCGATGGGGTGGACGTGGGGCCGCTCACGCCCCGCGGGGACGAGGCGGAGCTCAAGCTGTCCAGCAGGGCAGGTGACACGCTGGCGACCCTTCCCGATGCGGGGTCTGTTCTGGAGGTGAAGGGTCCC
>JBCBGZ010000145.1:0-4022 GCA_038526245.1 Pseudomonadota bacterium | reverse complement strand
TGGCCTGCAGCGGTTCCAGCACGCCGCCAATGCCCACACCGCCTGAGATATGCACGTTTTTGCCAATCTGGGCGCAGGAGCCGACCGTGGCCCAGGTATCCACCATAGTGCCTTCGTCCACATACGCGCCGATGTTCACATAGGATGGCATCAACACCGCGTTTCTGGCGATATGCGCGCCCCGGCGCACGGCGCACGGTGGCACGGCGCGAAAGCCTGCCGCCTGAAACTCGGCCTCCCCCCAGCCTTCGAACTTGGACGGCACCTTGTCCCACCAGGCGCCGCGGCGGCCCGGCCCGCCATCCATCACGCCATTCGCATTCAAGCGAAAACTGAGCAGCACGGCTTTCTTGAGCCATTGGTTGACCGTCCAGTCATTCTGCTCCCCGCACCGCTCAGCGACGCGGAACTCGCCACTGTCAAGCAGATCAATGGCCGCATCGACAGCCTCGCGGACCTCACCCTGGGTTCCGGTGGAGAAGCCATCGCGCTCCTCCCAGGCAGCATTGATGACGCGGGCAAGGGCATTAGGCATGGGAAGGTCCTCAGGCGGGCGCCGTGGCCGCGGCGCGCAGAAAGTCTGTCAGATTGTCGGTGACATAGTGAATATGTTCACCCAGTTCATCCCCCGGGCCGGCTGGGCGCGCGCCGTCGGGTTCTTTTTCCGCCCAATCGACGTCGGAGCGCACCAGAACCGTTGTAAATCCGAGCGCATGGGCAGGCTTCAGATTGCGGTCCATATCCTCGAAAAAGATCGATTGAGACGGCTCGACGCCATGCTGGTCGCAAAACGCGTCATAGGAGCGCCGGTCAGGCTTGGGATGGTAGTCGGCATCCTCAATCCCGGACATGCCATCGAACAAATCATCGATCTGCATGTAAGTGGTGACGCGTTCCGCATGGCGGCGAGATCCATTGGTATAGACGAGCTTTCGGCCAGGCAGGCTCGCAATGGCTGCGCGAAGGTCCGCGCACACCGGCAGCGGACTCAAATCCACCTCGTGGACATGGGCCAGGAACTCCGCCGGCGCCATGCCGTGCAGCGTCATCATACCTTTCAGCGTCGTGCCATGTTCGGCGTAGTATTGCTTCTGCAAGGCACGGGCTTCCACAGCGGACGTGCGCAGGAACCGGGCAACGAAATCCGTCATGCGCGCATCGATCTCAGCGAAGAGGTCGCAATGGGCAGGATAGAGCGTATTGTCGAGGTCAAAGACCCAATCGCGGACATGCGCCAGCGCGCCGGGAGTGACGTTGCGCTCCATACTCTCGCCCTGCCCCGGCCTCAGCCTTCCGGCACGGCTTGTGCGCGGTCGAAATCTCGCTCGAAGAATTCAAACACGAGTTTCTGGTCTTCCGGCGCTGCGGCCTTGGCAAACAGGGCGGTGCGGTATGCCGATGTTTCACAGCTCTCGCGCCCCATAATGGCAAACTTCGCGCGCGCCACACAGAAAGGGTCGCTTGCACGCTTCAGCGTGCGCACCCGGCCATCGGTTTGTTCCATCTCGCCATAGACAAAGTAGTCGCGCTGGTTCAGCGCCCGGTCGATCACGCGGGCGCAGCCAGCTGCCTCCAGGCGCCACCAACCCCGGCTCTCCCACTCGTCGCCGCGCATCCGGGCGATTGCGCCCCAGATCGGCCGCTCGGTTCGGTTGCACAGCGTGAAGCCCACATCGCGCGACCTGGCCACGGCGGACTGTTCAAGGAAGTCGATCAGGTCGGCATCGCTTGTATCTGCGGCCAGGCCCTCGGAACTCATGAACTCGCGGATAGCCGCACGTGTTTCGCGGCCCAAAAGGCCGTCTACACGCCCGGAAAAGACGCCCGCATCTTCCAACAGGCGCTGCACACCCGCCGCTTCAGCCTGCTCGAACGTATACTGGTTGGTTTCCGTAAATGTTGTTTGCCAACCGCCGCGGCGTTCAATCAAAACCGGTCGGAACTTGCGCTCGTCCAGGCCAAAGTCGCTGCACTCGGGTGGGCTCTCGACGGAAAAGGATCCCGTAGGATCAACGCACAATGCCCGGTCGCCGCCCCAGTCCCGCGCGCCGCCGCGATGGGCATCGGACGAGCGGCCATAGAGGAAGTGCACGCCCGGCGTCAGCGGCGCATCCAATGCGACTTCGCACGTGCCGGGCCGCAGCTTTTTCCACCCTTCCACCACAACCGATTGGCCTTCGGGGCGCGCTACGGCGGCGTTGATAATAAAGCTTGTCTTGTTGCAAAGCCGCCAGCCTGCAGCCTCCTGCGCCGTTGCGGAGGAGACAGACACAAGGCCCAGCAGAGCCAAACAAAGTGCGCCGAAAAGCGCCCTAAGACACCAGCGTTCCAAAGCCATGTTCGGTAAAAAGCTCCATGAGAAGGGCATGGGGGGCACGTCCATCCAGAATAACTGCCGCCCCAACGCCACCATTGACCGCCTTGGCGGCGGTTTCAAGTTTCGGGATCATGCCACCTGCAGCGACGCCGTCGGCAATCAATGCATCCACCTTGTCGGCGGGGATGTCCTTGATCAGGGATTTGTCCGCATCGAGAACCCCTGCCACATCCGTGAGCAGCATCAGCCGCGCCGCCTTCAGCGCCTTGGCCACCGCCCCCGCAGCGGTGTCGGCATTGATGTTGTAGCGCGCACCGCCGTCGCCAAACCCGACCGGCGCAACAACGGGAATGATCTGTTCCGAGGCAGAACTCAGCGCATTCAGCGAAGCCGGGTCCACGGCGATGGGTTCTCCCACATAGCCAAGGTCAACGACCTCTTCCAAGGCGCTGTCAGGTGTTTTCACGGTGCGAGACACCTTCTGGGCGCGAATCAGGTTCGCATCAGAGCCAGACAGCCCCACGGCCCGCCCGCCGGCGGCGTTAATTGCGCGGACGATGGACTTGTTGATCGTGCCCGACAGGACCATTTCGACCACGTCCATAGTGGCATCATCCGTGACGCGGAGGCCATCCTTGAACTCGGACTTGATATCCAGCCGGTCCAGCAGCCGGGCAATCTGTGGCCCGCCGCCATGCACCACGACCGGATTGATCCCGAGATGCTTCAGCAGGACCACATCCTTGGCAAAGGACTTCGACAGGTCTTCATCCACCATCGCATGGCCACCAAACTTGATGACAAGCGTCTGGCCCGCATAGCGCTGGATGTAGGGCAGCGCCTCTGACAAGGTCTGGGCGGTGAATTGCGCCGCTTCGATGGAGGAAATCTCTGCCATGCCGCGGGTGCTAGCGCGCTTTGCGCAGGTGCGAAAGGGACTGCGCAACTAAAGCGGTTTGTCCTCGTCATCATTGAGGATGCGATAGGCGGCGCCGTCAGGGTCATCAAACTGGCCGCTGCGCTGGGCCCAGAGGAAGGCCGCCAAGCCGATCAGCCCCATGAACAGCGCGATGGGAATGAGGAAAAGAAGTCCGGCCATGCTGTCTTTCCTATGTCCTCAAAGGTTTTGCCTCAAGGCATTGAGCGTCACGACCAGCGAACTCGCCGACATGGCAATGGCGGCCACAAGCGGAGAGGCAAATCCAAGTACGGCAATCGGAACGGCAATGAGGTTGTAGAGTGCGGCGAGACCGAAATTCTGTAGCATCGTCGCCTTGGCGCGCCGGGCGACATCCAGAACGGTAAGAACACCGCCAAGGCCTTCACCACTGTAAACGGCATCGCTAGCGGATTGGCTGACGTCCATGGCGCCGCCTGGGGCGAGAGAGGCGTGGGCGAGCGACAGCGCGCCCGCATCATTCAGCCCGTCGCCGACCATAAGTGCTTTGCGTCCATCGCGGCGCAGTGCTTCCAGTCGTTCGACTTTCCCGGCGGGTGTTGCCCGTGACACCCACGTCTCGATGCCCAGACGCCGGGCGGCGGCGGCCACGCTGTCTTCCTCATCGCCGGAGACAATTTCAAAGGTCAGCCCACGCGTGCGCAGGCCGTCCAACACCTCATGCCCGTAGAGGCCACTCTCTTTCTCAAAAATCGCGTGATTGTGGTTGAGGACAATGAGCCTGTTCGCAAGTCGCTTTCGCTCCTC
>JBCBGZ010000144.1:0-4054 GCA_038526245.1 Pseudomonadota bacterium | reverse complement strand
AGCAAATGGGCGAACAAAAGCCCCAAACCAGCCAGGAGAAAAACAAGACTATTCAAGGTTTTTGCCCTCCAGCCACGAGGCTAAACTACGATCAGGCAGAAAATGCCTCCGCATTCGCCTCATAGGAGAAGCAAGTCTCGCACCATTCCCGAATTTGGCGAACCTACGCCTTACCAGAGAGATCGTCCCTGCGCCGCCGTGGAGGCGAGTTTATCCAGCAGCACTTCTAGCGCCTGCTGCTCTTGCCCCGTCAGCGTGTCGAGCAGCCTGCGCTCATGGGCAAGCGCGAGGGGAACGATCTGTTCGTAAATCGCGCGGCCTGCTTCCGTGAGATCCAGCAACGCTGCCCGCGCGTCTCCAGGATCAGCCTGGCGTTGCAGCAGTCCGCGCGCTTCTAGGGCCGCAACGGCCCGGCTGACAGCAACCTTGTCCATTGCCGTGCGTGCCGCGACGTCGCTGGCCGTCAGACCGGCACTTTCTCCGATTACGGCCATGATACGCCACTGCCAAATGTTGAGGCCGAACTCGCGTTGATAGTCCGCCGCAATAGCAGTCGAAACCGTATTGGACAGGACCGACAGACGGTAGGGCAGGAATTCCGCAAGGCGGAGGGCGCGGGATGTATCGTCATGATCCATGCAGGTCTCCAAATCGTCCAATCGCCCATTGATGCGGCTCGATCTTTTAGTTACATATGCAACTATATTTCAAGGATCGGAGGCGCAACATGGCAGACTTGTTCAAAAACCCCGCAGGACTGGACGGGTTTGAATTCATCGAGTTTTCGGCGCCTGAGCGTGGTGTGCTGGAACCGGTGTTTGACTCCATGGGATTTGCCAAGGTTGCCCGCCACCGGTCCAAGGATGTGGAGCTTTGGCGCCAGGGCGGGATCAATCTGATCACCAATTACGAGCCCAAATCAGCCGCGTGGTATTTCGCCCGGGAACATGGGCCGAGCGCCTGCGGCATGGGCTTTCGCGTCAAGGATGCCAAGGCCGCCTATGACGGCCTTCTGGAGCGCGGCGCCGAACCGGTGGTCAACACGCCTGGCCCCATGGAGCTTCACATTCCGGGCATTCGCGGCATCGGCAATTCGATCATCTATCTGATCGACCGCTATGGCGAGGATACCGAAGGCCTCACCATCTATGACATCGACTTCGAATACCTGCCCGGCGTTGACAAGCATCCGGAAGGCTGCGGGTTCCAGCTCATCGATCACCTGACCCACAACGTCTATGGCGGTCGTATGGCCTATTGGGCCGACTTTTATGAGAAACTCTTCAACTTCCAGGAAATCCGCTATTTCGACATCAAGGGCGAGTACACAGGCCTGACCTCAAAGGCGCTGACAGCACCAGATGGCAAGATCCGCATTCCGCTCAACGAAGAAGGCGAAGGCGGCAAGGGCCAGATCGAGGAATTCCTGCGCGAATACAACGGCGAAGGCATTCAGCACATCGCCCTGATCTGCGACGACCTCGTGGCCTGCTGGGACAAACTCAAAAAGAAGGGCGTTCCCTTCATGACGGCGCCGCCAGAGACCTATTACCAGATGCTCAGCGAGCGCCTGCCCGGCCATGGCCGGGATGAAGCGGCGCTCAAGACCCGTGGCATCCTGCTCGATGGCACGACCGAAGGCGGTCAGCCGCGCCTTTTGCTGCAGATCTTCGCGGAACCAAAAATCGGACCGGTCTTCTTCGAGTTCATCCAGCGCGTTGGCGACTACAAGGACGGCTTCGGCGAGGGTAATTTCAAAGCCTTGTTCGAAAGCATCGAGCGTGATCAGATCAACCGCGGTGTGCTGGATGTGAAGGAAGACGCTTGAGCCAACCCGACGATAAGCTGGAACTAACTCCGATTGCCGAGGGACTTGTCGGCGCGCTGGTGGGTGCAATCCTTGGCGGCGTACTTTGGTTGCTCGGAGCGATCTCACCCATCGCCATTCTGGGCGTCGCTGCGGGCGTGGGCGCTGGCAGCTGGTTCAATGGCTGGCGGCGGAGCCGTAACAATGGGTGAAACATCGGGCTCGCGGCAAAACACGCTATTCACCTATGGCCTGGGACTGGTCTGCGGTCTGCCGCTCGCCAGTTGGGTCAGCGGTCCCATCACACGCGGCATGGGCGAGGCCACCTCGATGCTGACGCTGATGGCCGTAACACTGGGCTTTGGCGCAGCGGGCGCAGCCCTAGGTTACGCGATAGACAGGATGCGCGATCGCAAGGGACACGAAGATGGCCAAGGAGACTGAGACGCCCCCGGAAGAAGCCCCGCGCGACGAGGACTCCATGTATTATCTGGTCACGTTCCTATGGGGCATGATGGCGTGGATTATCAGCGGGAATCCGGTTTACGGCGTGTTCGGCGCCCTGCTTGGCTGGATGGTGGATGAATATCGCGCCACCCGCAGGCGCGCCGCGCAAGCTGAAGCCCGCCAGGGCGAGGACGGCGAATGAAGCTCCTCGTCCCACCGCCGCTGA
Source organism: Pseudomonadota bacterium (assembly GCA_038526245.1). Lineage (GTDB taxonomy): Bacteria > Pseudomonadota > Alphaproteobacteria > Caulobacterales > Hyphomonadaceae > UBA5336. The sequence continues at coordinate 1,574 of JBCBGZ010000144.1, read as the reverse complement.
TATGTGTTCTGGCGATTGTGCTGACCTATGCCAGCAAGCTCCTGTTTCCCGCCACCCGGGTGGACTTGCCCTTGCTGCCGAATATCGGGCTGGCCATTGCCGCGCTCGGCCTGCTCCTCGCTTTGATTGCAGTCCCCGGATTCGTGTCGCGCAAGACCACGGTCAACCCGCACAAGCCGGAGAAAACCTCGGCCCTCGTCACCGACGGCGTCTACGCCTTCACACGTAACCCCATGTATCTGGCATTGGTGCTGATCGCTGCTGGCGCCGCGCTGATGCAGGCTGCGCCCCTCGGGCTGGCCTTCGCGCTTTTGGCGGGCTGGTACATCACTGAATTCCAGATCAAGCCCGAAGAAGCGGCCCTAAGGGACATCTTCGGCGACGAGTTTGAAACCTATTCAAAGCGCGTCCGGCGCTGGATTTAACCCCGAGAGGACGAGACATGACACAGCCTGCCCCTGCCCTGCATGGCGTTCACCACGTCGCCTATCGCTGCAAGGACGCGAAGGAGACCGTACGCTTCTACCAGCGCGTGATGGGCATGGACTTCCAGCTAGCCATTGCCGAAGACACCGTGCCCTCCACTGGCGCCCATGACCCATACATGCATGTCTTCCTGGATGCCGGGAATGGCAACGTGCTGGCCTTCTTCGAGCTGCCGACCCAGCCCGATATGGGCCGCGACGAGAACACCCCGCAATGGGTCCAGCACATCGCGTTCAAGGTCGGCTCGATGGAAGATCTGATGGCCGCTAAGGCCCGGGCTGAGGCCGAGGGGCTGGACGTGCTTGGGCCCACCCACCATGGCATCTTCAAATCGATCTACTTTTTCGACCCCAATGGCCACCGGCTGGAACTGGCCTGCGACATCGGCACGCCGGAGCAATATGCCCAGCTGAAGGACGTCGCCGAAGACATGCTGGAAGAGTGGAGCGAGACCAAGAAAGCCCCCCGCCACGCCGCCTGGCTGCACGAGAAAATCGCGGAAGAGAGCTGATGGCTTTGGACCAAGAAACACTCGCGGATTTGTTTGGTGAACCGGTCGAGAGCCCCGGAAACGGCGAGCCATGGGCCCATTCCTTCTCCGTTTACCGAGCGTCAGCCGGATCAATCGATATTGAATTTCAGATATTGCCAGCGTCGGGTGAGTTTCTGCTCAAGACAAGTATGAAAGGTGATGAGCTCCTACGGATCCGGTCTGATCACCAAACCAATCTGGCGGCTTACATCGAGCGAGGCCAAGGGTTTCTAGTTTTCGGTCGGGACGGCCTGCATACGACGACGATACGTGTGAAACCCGATTTCTATTTCGGTCAGGATTTCAACCTATTCGCGTAAGCACGAAAGAAGGTGAAAGCGAAATCATGACAGCCTCTCCCGACTCCCTGCTCTGGGCCGCCGCCAAGGACATGCTCCTTCGCGAGCTGATGAAGACCTCTGACATCGAATCGCGGCTGACAGACCGGGAATACCGCGCCGAGTTTCGCCTGCAGATCGGCGATGCCCTGCACAGCCGCTACGACTTTTCCGACAACACCCAGTCGCCCGAAGCCATCGCCGAGGAAATCCTCGCG
>JBCBGZ010000143.1:0-4184 GCA_038526245.1 Pseudomonadota bacterium | reverse complement strand
CCATGGACACCCGTTCCCCCATCCTGCGCTGGCGCGAGATTGTGCACCCGTTCTTTTGGCCGGTTTTCTTCTGGAACCTGCGGAAATTCGCAGCCACACTTGCGCACAAAATCGAGGAAAATAATAGCCAGGGCCTGGTTTCCTTTGATATCACGTGGTGGGGCGGGATCCGTGTTCATCTCATGATCGACCCAGACGCTCCGAGGTGGGATGCTGGACTTGAGCGGTGTGCGAAGTGCGTTCACCTCGCGACACTGGATGTGGGAAATCCCTATCTCTCAACAAGCGTTCCCCTCACCCTTCAGGGAGTGCTTACGTCTGACTTGTCGCGACGCATGACGATCTCAATCGAGACGCCGCACGCTCTCGGGCCTCCTCCCGCCCCGAGTGGGAAGCGACTGACACTGGCATTCGGTTGTTTTGCAGAGCCGGCGCATCTCAACACGAGCTGAAGTGTGAAGGGCCGGTCGCCCACCCAGCAGTTCGACTATTTCGCCGCGCCCGGCCGGGTCCGCGGCCGCTGGTGCTGGGCTAGACGACGCCGGCGGCTTTCCACGCCTCTTTGGGCCAGCGCCGATGCTGCCAGAACCATTGCCCCGGATACTCTTTCACACGCGCTTCCAGGAACGCATTGATATTGCGAACTGTGTTCTCGAGGTCGGCGGCGCTATCCCCGGTTTCAGCCTGCTCTATGGGCTCATGTATGGTGACCCGAAACCGGGCTGGGCCTGTCCGAACCGTGGAGACAGGAACGATGGGAACTTTGTATTTCTGGGCCAGGCGCGCGGGGCCAGGCTGGGTCATCGCCTCATGACCGAGGAAGGGCAGGGCCAGACCCGTATTGAATTTCTGGTCGTTCATCAGCGCAACGGCCCGCCCAGCTTGCAGCGCCCGCATGAGTTCTCGCGTACCCATTCCCTTTGGGGCCAATACACCTATGCCATAGGCTTGCCGCAGGGCATTGATCCGCTTGTCGATGTGGGGATTGTTCAGCATGCGATAGGTGACGAGACAGTCGACCGGTCGCCTGCAAATCACCGCTGCCATGACTTCCCAATTGGCAAAATGGCCCGACACCATGACCGCGCCGGTTTTGCTTTCGCGGATCTCGTCTAGCCGATGGGCGCCGACCACTTCCACACGGTCACCGTCATAGGGATTGATCCTTGGCAGATGGGGCAGTTCTCCTGCCGTTCGTCCTGCGCTTTCCCAAGCCGCCAGCGCCGTATCGCGCACTTTGTTTTCGGGCCAACCGGGGAAAGCCATGGCGATGTTGCGGAGGGCTGTTTTGTGCTGTGAAAGCCGGGGGCCAAGCTTGCGAAACAGCCAGCCACCGAAATTCGACGCCCGGTCTGGGCCGAGCGCCTTCATCGGAGCCCAGTAAACCAAATCCCACGCAATGGCCTCAAACCGCCACTGCACGCGTTGCCAGAAGGTCGAGCGATTATCGATGTCCTTCGGGCGGACGTATCCTGCGGGGTCAGGCTTCATGATTGAAAGTCTCTATGGCTGTCTGCAGGACCTCGTCCAGCCTTTCCAGGTCGTCGCCAAAATCCATTGTCACGGGCCAGGCCAAGATTCCCTCACGCCAGTCTTCCGGGAGGCGCACATAGTCTTTTTCGGTCGTGATGAGCCGAGCGCCGTGATCCTTTGCAAGTTTGCGTAGGAAGTCGATGTCGCTTTGCTTGTACACATAGTGATCCCCAAACCCGACACCATCACGCAGGTCAGCACCAGCAGCCTTCAAGCTGTCGAAGACTTTGGTTGGGCGACCAATCCCAGCAAAAGCGACAAGCGGGCCGTCAGGAGCACCGGCTCTCGGGACCAGCCTTGTCCGGAAAGCTCCGTTGAGCAGGGCTTCGGGTAAGCGCTTTGCGTCACCTGTGATGACACTATGGTCAGCTCTCTCATTTGCTGTGTTGTAGGGCTCACGCATCGGACCTTTCGGCAAGCAATAGCCATTGCCAAACCCAGCTTCCCCATCGATCACGAGAAAGCTCAACGTCTTTTCGACAGAGGGTGTTTGAAAACCATCATCCATTACAATTACGTCGACACCGGCATTCGCCATCGCGGTGGCGGCGGCGGCGCGGTCCCGCCCAATCCAGCTCTCGCCCGAACATGCCAGCATGAGGGGCTCATCTCCCACATCCCCGGCATCGTGCTCAGCCGGATCAACTTTAACCGGTCCCTTAAGGCGACCGCCATGCCCACGAGACAGACTGGCGGCGCGATATCCCATTTCCCCAACTCGTTCACGGATCAGGGCGACGATGGGCGTTTTGCCGACGCCGCCCACGGTTACATTTCCAACACAGATTATCGGCACAGGCGCTGGAGCTGGCGTCGCCTTTTTCCAACGCCTCTTGAAGCCCCAGATGTATAGAGCTTCCACAGGCGTCAGCAGAGCGCGCGTGAGAGGGGCCGCTTCTCGGGACTTTGGATCGAGCCCCGCAGACCAGAAGTGCGGTGGTTTCATTGCGAAACCTCGTCTGGGATCAGCGCGAGGAGAGAAGTGGCCGCGTCTTCAAGCGGCTGCGAAGCGTTTTCCCTGAATGCGTCTAACGCAGCAGGGTCCAACTGCGTCGTTCCGTCCAGAACGGTTCTGAACCAAGTTGACAGATCTTCAGTTGAAGTCGCGATTTCCAACAATCCATCTTGCTTTAATTGATCGAAGAGGTCTTCAAAATTGTGCCCATGCGGTCCTGTGATTGTGGGCCTTTGCAATTGCAAAGGTTCGATTGGGTTATGCCCGCCAATGTCCGGTTTGCTTGCCCCGCCGAGGAATACGGCATCTGCCAGTCTGTACCAGACGCCCATCTCGCCAATTGTATCCGCGAGTAACACCCTCATATCCGAATTGGCGTCTTCTGCCTGGCTCCTGCGCGCGAAAGACAAACCTCGTGAGGCCAGCACTTCTCCAACGTGTTCGCCGCGGTCGGGATGGCGCGGCGCTATAATGAGCGCGGTGTTGTCTGGGAGTTGGGAGCAGGCATCTAGAAACAAATCTTCCTCACCTTCATGGGTCGATGCCGCTAGCAGGCATTTTCGCCCCCGGAGAAATGTTGCTCGAAACGAATCTATCAGCGCTTGGTCTGCAGGAGGGGGGGGCAGACCCCGCTTCAGGTTGATCGGCGACGGAATGGACTTCCCAGAAAGTCTGGCGATCGAATTACGCGTGTCCTCATCGGCCGGGAGCACGAGATCAAAGGCTCCGAAGAGACGGCGGGAAAACCCCGGCCACCGCGCCCAGGAGGACCGACTGTTCTGCGTCATGCGCGCATTTACCAAAGCCATGGAACACTTTGAGCGTTTTGTGACCTGGATCAGGTTTGGCCAAATCTCGCCTTCGGCAAATACAGCAAGATCCGGCTTCCAGTGCGCAATAAAGCGGCGCGCCCCTCCCGGAGTGTCCACAGGTGCCATTTGATGCAGAGTTCGCGGGCTGCCGCGCCCAGCGACAAGTTGAGCAGACGTCAACGTTTGCGATGTGAACAGAAAAAAAAGATCTTTGGCGCGTGCGGACATCTTTTCAGACAGTCCGAGCAAGATCTGGGACTCGCCGACGCTGGCCCCATGCATCCAGACAAGACGACCGGCTGGCCGCGCTGGCAGATCCTTTGAAAGGCGCTCATTCAGGCGGGCTGGGTCATCTTTTCCGAGCCGAGCACGGCGCGAGAGGAGAATGGGCACAAATGGCGCGAGCAGTCGCGTTGCCACGCCATAAGCCCACGCGCCGAAACTCATGCGGCATCCTTGATGCTTTGGGGGGCGTCCTGATGACGCTTTACAAGATATTCGGCGCGGGCGTTCGCCGCTTCTAAACTTGATTGAAGCGCACTTCGTAGCGTCTCCGACGACATGCCGGCGACGTTTATTGGCTCTCCGAAGACGATCGCGCCTTTCCCGAAAAGCCATGGCACAACCATACGATCCCAACTCTTCAGTCTAGACTGATTTGAGACGCACAAAGCATAGGTCATCACCTGCGCGCCGGAGCGCTGGGCGAGCAATAAGGGTCCATCGCTTACATTTCGGGCCGGGCCGCGCGGGCCATCCGGCGTGATACAAAGCGTGCCATTTGATTTCAGAAGTTTGAGCGCCTCTGCAATCGCCCGGACGCCACCTTTGTCTTTGTCCCTCTTTCTGGCATTGGCCTTTGAGCCTCGAATTGTTCCTATACC
>JBCBGZ010000142.1:0-4248 GCA_038526245.1 Pseudomonadota bacterium | reverse complement strand
TTCTCGGCCTCTTTTTCGTTGCCGCGACCACGCTGTTCACCGCGATCGCCCGCTAAGGGCGCACGCGTCAACCCACAGCGTTTCACACCAACCCCATTCAAGGAGACCCATGACCCTTTCCGTCTTGGAAACACGCCCGAAGACTGACTCAAATCCCGATAGCCCGCTGGGCAGCGATACGCGCCACGCCCTAGCTGACCTCGTGCTCAACGCCGTTTCAGACAGCTACGTGCTGATGGTGAAAACCCAAGCGGTGCACTGGAATGTTACCGGCCCACTGTTCAAGTCCTTACACGACCTGACCGAAGGCCAGTACCAAGACCTTTTCGCAGCAATCGATGACCTGGCAGAGCGTATCCGCGCCCTCGGCCTGAAGGCGCCCATGACCTATGATGGCATGCAGGCCGCCTCGGAGATCGAGCCATTCAGGACCGAGCGCCCAACCGCCGGCGACATGATCGCCGAACTGGCCGCCGACAATGACAAGATCGCAAAACGCCTGATCCTGGGCATCGAGGCCGCGTCCCGGGAAACCGACCCTGCCACGGAGGATATCCTGACCGAGCGCTTGCGCGCCCACCAGAAAGCCTCGTGGATGCTGCGGGCAATGCTCGAAACGGCCTGATGCTGAACGCCCAATAAAAAGACGAACTCACCCGGCACCCCAGGTGCCGGGTGTTTGACTATTCGGCCACCGCTTCGCCAGCGCAGGTGGTCCCGCGCCCGCTGATGTGGGTGTTGATCAGGCTCCAGGTGCCGTCAAATCGCTTCAGCGCATGGGAAAATGTGTAGCGGCTTTCGCACGCATCACCATCGGTCGTCTCAATCTCGCTAATGGCCGCCCCAATGGCGAGCGCACTTGCCTGGGTCACCAGTCGGACGCTATCCAGCTCGACATCAAAGGCATCGGGCGGGGTAAAACCCTTTTCAGAAAAGTCCGATTCCAGGACGTCCCGCGTCCTGATCTTTCCATCATGGTCCACCAGACGGTAGTCGCCATGGAGCAGTCCCAGATAGGCGGCCATATCTCCGGCCATGATCCGCTCCGGCCACACCCGGGTGACAAGGTCGGTGATGTCCGCCACGGCCTGCGCCTCCGGGTCCCCGACCGGCGCCGCGGCGATGAAGGGAATCGACACCGATTGCGGCATCAGCCCCTCGCCCGGCATGGACTGCTCTATCCTGAGTGTAAGCGGCGTATCCACCGTGTTCGCCAGCGACACTTCCAGATGGACAGTTTTGTCTCCCGGCTCGGTCCAGTTCTGGCTCGAAATGGGCGAGATCGGGATTTCCCCAACGATGTTGCCATCGCTGATCAAAACGCCTCGGGCCGTGTTCTCGAAAAACCAGTCGCCCGGCAATGTCCCTTTGATAATCAACGGGCCTTCGACCCGTTCCCCCTCCTGTGGTGACGTGATGTCCACCGTGCCCGTCAGAGGCGCCTGCTTGGGCAATGTCATTTCGGCTGGCGCTCCCAGCGCGTCGCGGAACTCGGCCTCGGAAAATTGCGGTATGGAGCACATCCATGCCGAATATCCCCCGGTCTCTCGCGCATTGAGCAGTACGAGCACTTCAACGCCCCCGCGCCAGCGGATGCCGCAAGTTGGACTTCCCGGCGACGGCGACATGACCTGGATGGAATCGCCTGCGACCGCATCGCCTTTCAGCACGTCCAGTAGCGTGAACTCCGTCTCGATGCGTTCTGGGGTCCCGTAGGGCGTTTTCCCTCTCTCTGAGTCCCCCTCCATGCGCGCCAGGGCAATCAGATCCGCCTCTTCCGCCTGCGCCGCTGCGCTTTCCATGGGCGGGCAGGTGCAGGCGAAGGACGGCGCTGAAATCACGCCTCCAGCAATACCCATTGCCAAACACAACACGCCCATACGTATCAGAAACGCCATGATCCGATCCTTTAGATTCTCGCTCAGGGGATAGCCTATACAGGTTTCAGGTGGCGGGAAAACGTTTCGCCAATGCGACCGATAAACTGAGGCGTCTAGTCTCTGCGCCAAGGATGCCGCCACCACAGACGCCTTCGATTGGAGCTTAGACTTCCTGGCCAGAACTCTGGCCGGGGTCCTGGCAACGCTCGGCGTCGACCGGGCTGTCCCTTTGCTGATCCCAAGGTCCGTCTGGGTGCGTGCGTTGCGCGATCTGCGCGATATGGAGGCCCTGGCCCGCCGGCTGATCGTGGTCTTGTCAGGAAGTGTCACTCTGGACGGCATGGTAAATAGAAACGCGCGCCCAAGCGCGGCCAAGCCCGAAACATCGCGGAGGGACAGTGTTAACGCGCCGGGTTTGAGCCTGATCGAAACCGAACTCGATCCTTTCGCCCTGGCCGGTTGCCCAGCCATGAGCGCCGAACGCCCACAGCAACTGCCTGAATGCACGCCCCTGAGTGACATGGTCAACGCCGCGCCGCTCTTTGCGCGGCTGGACGCGCTAAAGGCTGCGATTGAAAATCCGGAGCAAGTCGCGCGGCGACTGGCCCTGCGGCGCCAGCGCGGCGGCCCTTCGGGACCCGGCGTTATGATTGCCCTCGTAAAGTTCCTGAAGCGGCGGCGCACCCCCACCAGCGATCTGATGGAAAGCACGCTCTGGCATGCGCACCAAATGGCCGTTGCCGAACTCAATCGCGCTTGCCCGTGGCACGCGCCACCGTACCCTCCCCCCAACTCGGGGACACCACCTCCTAAGTCAGGCTGAGAAGCTCCGGGTCGCCGCCCTGGGCGGTGATATTGTTGGTCACCGTTCGCTCGGTGGCAAAGCGGGCGAGGTAGTGCGGCCCACCAGCCTTCGGCCCCGTGCCAGAGAGGCCTTCGCCGCCAAAGGGCTGCACGCCCACAACGGCGCCCGTCATTGAGCGATTGATGTAGGTATTGCCGACCGGACAAGCGCGGGTAACCTGGCACCAGAAGGTTTCAAGGCGCGAATGGATACCCAGCGTCAGCCCGTAGCCCTTCGCCATCAGGTCCGCCCCGGTCTTGGCCACGTCATCCGGATCATATCGCAGGACATGCAGGATCGGCCCGAACATCTCATGGTCGATCTGATCAAGGCTTTCGAGCTCGATCAGTGCGGGTCCGAAGAAATGGCCGCGATCGGCGATGTCGCTGATATCGATTTGCTTCAGCAGCATGGCTTCGGTCCGCATCGTCTCGATGTGCGCTTCCAGAACGCCGCGCGCCTCGGCATCAATCACCGGGCCAACATCAGTATCAATCTCGCACGGATCCCCAACCTTCAGCTCATCCATGGCGCCCTTCAGCCCATCGATCAGCATGTCCGCGGTCTCATGGGGGAGGAACAACAAACGCAGGGCCGAGCACCGCTGACCGGCCGACCCGAAGGCGGAATGGATCACGTCATCGATCACCTGCTCGCGCAGCGCGGTCGTGTCGACAAACATGGCGTTCAGTCCGCCCGTCTCAGCAATGAGCGGCACGATGGCGCCGTCGCGCTCGGCCAGGGTGCGATTTATGATCTTTGCGGTCGTTGTACCGCCCGTAAAAGCCAGACCGGACAGCGGACCGGCTTTGGAAATCGCAGCGCCCACGGTTTCGCCATCGCCGGGCAGCAGCGCCAGCATGTCCTCCGGCAAGCCTGCCTTTCGGAAGATCTTTACCGCTTCCTGGGCCACCAGCGGGCTTTGCTCGGCCGGTTTCGCGATCACGGTGTTACCGGCCGCCAACGCCGCTGCGATCTGTCCGGTGAAGATTGCCAGCGGAAAGTTCCACGGGCTGATGCAGCCAAAGACGCCGCGCCCATGGAGGCTGAGATGGTTGGTCTCTCCAGCGGGGCCGGGAAGGCGCTCGGGCAATGCGAACTTCGCTTCCGCCTCCGTGGCGTAGTAGCGGCAGAAATCCACCGCCTCGCGGACTTCATCTATCCCATCTTGCAGTGTCTTGCCGGTCTCGCGCGCCATCAAAGCGATCAGGCGGGAGCTGGACTCTTCAAGCCCATCGGCCATGGCGCGCAGGATTTCCGCCCGTGCCGGTCCGCCACGCTGGTCCCAATCTGGCTGGACGCGAGCACAGTCTTCTGCAGCGGCCTGAACTTCCTCCGCACTGGCATTGCGCACGGTGCCCATCACGATGGAGGTCTCTGCCGGATTGTGCTGGCGCGTGACAGGACCGCCGCTCCCGGCGCCGCGCGCGATCATCGGCGCGGCTTCAATCACAGGCCCGCCTTTCATGTCAGAGATTGCCCGGCGCACACCATCACGCACGGAGGATATGCTGAGATCGAGCC
>JBCBGZ010000141.1:0-4272 GCA_038526245.1 Pseudomonadota bacterium | reverse complement strand
AGTTCTTCGGTCTGATCGCGGAGGAAGCTGCAGCCGATATCCGCATGCGCTGGACACCTACGGCAGAGAACTTCTTCTCACGGGTGTCTGCTGCTCATTTGGTCGATCTGCTCTGCGAGTTCCTCGACTGCGATGCCCGCGACGAGCGGGTCACCGGTTTCGCCAAGCTCAAGAAGGCGGAGAAAGCCGAGAAGATGGAAAAGCTCGTGCATGACCCTACCACCCAGAAGCTCATGGGTCTCACCCCGAAACAGAAAGCCAAACTCGACAGATGGGTGCCTGACTGCACCTGATGGCTCCTTCGTGGGAAGGACCAACTGGCCCCGCATCACGCGGGGTCTTTTTTGTTCAGGTCAGCGGTGCGTGCGGAAGGCTGCAAAATTGTCCGGCGGCGAGGCAGAAGGACAAGCCCCCTGCCCCGCCGCCGGACCGGCGCTATCCGCGCAGGAGCACCGCATGGGCGGTGCGGTAGTCAAAAGCCACCAGTGTTTATGTTCTTCGTCCTCACTGGCTAAGCGATCCAGGCGATGCTCTTTTCAGCCCTTTCCGAACTGCTCTTCCAGAGCACGTTTCGCAAGTTCCAAGCCCTGCTCTGTCAAAATAAGGGACTTTGTCTTGCCTGCTGGGTTTTCGATAAGGCCTTTCTGAAAGAGCCGATCCGTGACGTCCCAATCCACTCCCTTCCAGACCCGCGACTTGTCATGAAGCGTCAGGCTGAGAATGGCCAATGCGGCGGCATCGAGCTTGTTGGTGTCTATGTCCATGATCACACTCCCATGTTCGCCGTCGTCGTGGCATTTGATGGTGAAACGGATGCGGGCGCAACGCTACACATTCGGTGCGCTGCCTCTTTCCGTCGATGCTCGCTCTAACCTCGCGGTGTCGCTTGGCGCCCTTGGGCGCTGTGATCAATGCCGCTTCTGGCATGATGTGTGGTGCCAGTGTTGCTCCTTTCCGCGCGTTGCTTGGCATGCTGGTCGCAAGGCCCGCCCTGTCCACAAATGGCGTTTGCCAGAACTGTCCCCTGCCCCTCCGGGTCATTCCGCGCGGGGCAAAATTCAGGCCTTCTGCCCTTGCCGGGTGACCATCCTTGCAACACCAGAAAGGGAGCAAAGCAATGACCACCAACTGCATCAAATTCGAAAGCGCCGATCTCGAGACCGCCAAAGGCGTCGGTTCGATCTCCACCCTGACCTTTGACATCGACATCACAGTCGAGCCAGTGGCAAGCGACAATCCGATGGCCCCGACGCACCGGGTTCTCGGCCGCTCGCCACGCGGTCGCTTGGTCGAATGCGGCGGCATCTGGAAAAAGCAGAACCGTGAGACAGGCGCTGACTACTTCACCCTGAGCATCCGGGACTACGGCTTCAATGCCAATCTTGGTAAAGCTGCAAATCAGGATGATCCGTCTATGCAAGCCGTGATCCCGTGGGGTCCGAAAGACGCGACCTGAGATCATGCGCTGGCTGGTCCCACCAGCCAGCGCAATTGGCCCGGCCTAGAGAATCGTTTCCCTTGTAGGCTCTTTGCAAAGCTTTTTCGGTGGCGACCCATGCTGGTGTGGCGGTTTAAATCCGTAAGGATTTGCACAGAGTAGTTTTGGCGGTCCGCACGAAACCCATTTAGCTTTGGTAGCCGGTCTTTGATGGGAACTTTCTGGCGGCCAATGCTTGCCTCGTTAGATTTTGACAGCCGTGCAAGCTCGAAATAATCATATAAAACAAAGGGATGAGGGAACACTTCGGAGTCGGATATTGCAGCGACTGTCTTATGAAGCTCGCAGCTAAACAAGATCTTGTGCTTAGTCTTGTCCCTCCCGCGTTCTATTGTGATCGTGCCTAGAAGGTTCCGCCTCTACGCGTACGAACTGGTCTTCCAAGAAAATCGTTGTGGATAAGCCGATTCCGGTTTAAGTCACAGTTTAACGATAGAAATCGCGCAAAAAGCGATATTAAGCGAGGCGGCGGCATGGGAGCAGCACCGTTCCATGGCAGAGAAGGGGAAACACCCTTCGATGAGATCATCCTTCAGCAAGGAGAGCTGATCTCTGACAGACTCAATATATTGCGTCAGGAACAATATCCACCCGACGCACAGAAGGGTTTGCGCCAGTTCTCACTTGCTGAGGTCGCTTACTATCTCGGTGTCACGCAATCCACGATCAAGAAACTTCACTTGGAAGGCAAAGGTCCCGAGCCGGAAACTTCTTCCTCGGGGCGTAGGTCCTATTCTGCTGAACAGATGCTCGAGCTGCGCGCCTACCTCGATGCTCATGGTCGGCCCGGCAAACGCCAATACCTGCCCCACCGGGCGAAAGGCGAAGAGCTCCACGTCATTTCCGTCGTCAACTTCAAAGGCGGTAGCGGAAAGACCACAACGGCATCGCATCTGGCTCAGCACCTCGCTTTGAAGGGCCATCGTGTCCTCGCGATTGATCTTGACCCGCAAGCGTCCCTGACGGCGCTACACGGCATTCAGCCCGAATTAGACTCTGTTTCTTCGCTCTATGAAACACTGCGCTATGATGAAGACCGGCAGCCAATCAGCTCGGTTATCCGCCTCACGAACTTCCCAAACCTCGATATCGTCCCGGCAAGTCTCGACCTGCAGGAATACGAATATGATACGCCTGTCGCACTCACGAGCCGCGATCCTTCCGAGGGACGCGCATTCTTTACCCGAATCTCCAAGGCACTTGAGGAAGTCGAGGACCGTTACGATATCGTCGTGATCGACTGCCCTCCCCAGCTTGGATATTTGACTCTAACTGCTTTAACAGCGTCTTCTTCCGTGCTTGTCACAGTCCATCCACAAATGCTGGACGTGATGTCGATGAGCCAGTTTCTCCTGATGCTTGGCGGCATCCTTCAGACGATCCGCGAAGCTGGGGCCGAGATGAAACTCAAGTGGTTCCGGTACCTCGTCACGCGTTTCGAGCCGACCGATGGTCCGCAGAAGCAGATGGTGGGGTTCTTGCAGGCCATGTTTCCAAACCAGATGCTTGAAGCACAGATGGTGAAGTCGACGGCGATCTCGGATGCCGGGATCACCAAACAAACGCTCTATGAGGTGGAGCGAGCCCAGTTTGTGCGCTCAACCTATGACCGTGCGATCGCCTCATTAAATGCCGTGAACGACGAGATAACGGGCCTCGTTCACCAAGCTTGGGGGCGCGAGGTCCCATGATTTTGACAGCCGTGCAGATCGTTTTTGACAGCCGTGCAGAGCTGCCGACTGTACCGGAAATTGGGAGGGCAACATGGCCAGAAAAGACCTGCTGAAATCCGTGATGGGCGATGCAAGCCAGGCCACGCCCGGTGCAGAACGCTCTAGCTACGCGATGCGTGGCGCATCTAAATCCATGAAGGTGTCCATCGACAGTTTGGCAGAAAACTCCAAGCGGCTGCTCGAGGGTGAAACCATTGTGGAGATCGACACGGGTCTCATTGATGCCTCCTTTGTCAATGACCGGTTGAGCGGCGACGATGAAGCTTTCGAAGAGCTCAAACGTTCTATCTCGACCAGCGGGCAGGATACGCCAGTGCTGCTCCGCCCGCACCCGGAGATGACGGGCCGCTACATGGTTGTGTTCGGCCACCGCCGTGTGCGCGCCGCCCGCGCCTTGGGACGTCCGGTACGGGCCGTTGTCAAGGATATGGACGATGTCGCCCATGTCCTCGCGCAAGGTCAGGAGAATACCGCTCGCGCCGATCTTTCCTTTATCGAGAAAGCGCTCTTCGCCAAGAACCTTCGCGACCTCGGACAGGAGAAGGACGTGATACAACAAGCGCTGACGATCGACGGAACGCTCTTGTCGCGCATGCTGTCGGTTGCAAGCACAGTGCCGGGCCACGTGATCGCCGCGATCGGTCCCGCTAAGCAGATCGGTCGGGATCGTTGGGAAGACTTCAAGAAGCTGATGGCGGAGAAAGCCAACCTCAAGGTCGCCGATCGCATTCTAGCGACGGACGGCTTCGATCAACTCGATAGTGAAACGAAGTTCGAGATTTTGCACAGCAAAGTGGCGGAAGCGGGCAGGGCGCCCAAGCGTCGCAGCGCCAAGACGGCACCTGCCAAGCGCACCTGGACGGCTGGAGAAGGTCGGATCAAAGGCGTGATTGGTCGTACAGGCCGGGCCTACAACATCTCGCTGACATCCAAGGATTCCGCGGCGTTTGGTGAGTTTCTCTCGGAGAGCCTCGAAGATCTCTACGCGGAGTTTCTCAGAAAAACTGAGGAGACATCGACATCATGACCTGAGGCAAAAGA
>JBCBGZ010000140.1:0-4304 GCA_038526245.1 Pseudomonadota bacterium | reverse complement strand
GCCACCTGCCCATGAGCCTCGTGCGCAATACGCTGGTCCAGGCTTCACTGACCCTCGTCTCACGCGTGTTGGGGCTTCTGCGCGAAGCGATCATCGCTGCAAAGATCGGTGCAGGTCCGGTGGGCGACGCCTTTTTTGCCGCCCTGATGTTCCCGAACCTGTTTCGGCGTTTCTTTGCCGAGGGGGCCTTTGCTCAAGCGTTCGTGCCGTCCTATGCGCGCACGCTGGAGGCGGAAGGAGAGGCCGCTGCCGAGGCGTTGGCGCAGGAAGCGATGCGCGTTCTTTTCGCCTTCACGGCCGGAATCGTGATCGCAGCCCAGATTGCCATGCCGTGGATCATCCGCGCGCTGATGGGCGCGTATCACGACCAACCAGAGATCTTGCAGCTTGGTATCCTGCTCACCCAGATCACCATGCCTTACCTTGCCTTTATGGCGCTGACGGCACTCTTTGCCGGTGTTCTGAATTCGGCAGGCCGATTTGTTCTCTCGGCAGGGGCGCCGACACTCCTCAATGTTTGTATCATTGGTGCCGCCCTGGCTGCGAACAGCCCGAGTGAAACGGCGAAGTTTGCGACAGTGGCTGTTGCGATTGCCGGCGTCCTCCAGGCACTGCTGCTCTGGTGGGGCGTGCGGCGCCAGAAGGTCAATCTCTCGCTGATCGGCCTCCCCAGAATCACGCCCAACGTGAAACGGGTCTTGGGATTGGCTATTCCCGGTGCAATCGCGGCGTCGGGCATGCAGATCAATGTCCTGATCAGCCAGGTGCTTGCGGGTCTGGAAGTCGGCGCGCGGTCATATTTGCAATATGCTGATCGCCTCTACCAATTGCCGCTTGGACTTGTGGGCGTGGCCGTCGGCGTTGCTATTCTGCCGCGGCTGGCCCGGGCGGCGCGGGCCGAGGACGGGGCCAGCGCCAACACGATGATGGATGACGGGATTGGCCTCGCCATGGCGCTCACCTTGCCGGCCGCGGTGGCGCTCGCCGTCGTGCCCACGGCGTTGATTGAAGGCCTGTTTGGCCGTGGTGCGTTTACTGCCGACGATGCAGCGCTGTCAGCGAGCGCCCTGGTACACTTCGCCTGGGGTGTTCCCGCTTTTGTGTTGATCAAGGTTCTCGCGCCGGGGTTCTTTGCTCGGGAAGACACGAAGACGCCCATGCGGTTTGCCCTGCTTTCCGTGCTTATCAACACCGTGGTTGGAGCGGGACTGTTCTTCTGGTTGCGGTCTATGGATGCGCCGGGCTTTCCCGGCCTCGCCGTCGCCACCAGTGCCGCGGCCTGGATCAATGCCGCCATGTTGTTCCTGACGCTGCAAGCGCGCGGATGGTACAGGCCGGGCGGGCGGCTGATCTCGCGTCTGGTGAGTTGCCTCCTGGCCAGTGCGGCGATGGGAGCCGGCCTCTATTGGCTCCTGATGAATGAGGCGGAGATGCGCGCGCTGGTGCCGGGGGGAAGCATCTTCGACGTGCTCGCCCTTATCGGGGCAGGGGCTCTGGCCTATGGCGTGGCAGCGATCCTGTTCGGCGCTTTGAGGATAAGTGACGTGAAAGCACTGGCGGGGCGGCGCGCTGTGGAGTAAGCGGCGTCGCATGACTGAAACATCTGACTATTCCGGCCCTGAGCGGGTCTTCTCCGGCGTTCAGCCAACCGGCAATCTGCACCTCGGCAACTATCTCGGCGCCCTGGTGAAATTCGTTGCTTTGCAGGAAACCCATGACTGCGTTTTCTGCATTGTGGACCTGCACGCCATCACCGTGCCCCAGGACCCCAAGGAACTCGCCAACAAGACCCGGGAAATTGCTGCGGCCTTTTATGCCTCGGGCGTCGATCCGGACAAGGCGATTGTATACGCCCAATCGGCGGTTCCGGCCCATGTGGAACTGGCCTGGTACTTCAACTGCGTCGCACGGATGGGATGGCTCGAGCGGATGACCCAGTTCAAGGACAAGGCGGGCAAGGACGCCGAGCGCGCGAGCGTCGGTCTATTCGATTATCCCGTCCTCCAGGCCGCCGACATTCTCGCCTACAAGGCGACGCACGTACCCGTGGGCGAAGACCAGAAGCAGCATTTGGAATTGACTCGCGATATCGCGGATCGGTTCAACCGGGAGTATGATGCGCCCGGCTTCTTCCCACTGCCTGAAGCCCTCATCGAGGGGCCCGGCGCCAAGATCATGAGCCTCAAGGACGGGACGAAGAAAATGTCCAAGTCCGATCCGGCTGAAACGTCGCGCATCAATCTGATCGATGACAGCGACACCATCGCAAAGAAGATCAAGAAATCAAAGACCGACACGCTGGGGGATATGCCGAGCGATACGGGCGGCTTTGCGGGGCGTCCGGAAGTCGAGAATCTGGTGGGCATCTATTCCGCCCTGTCTGGAGACAGCGTCGATGCCGTGCTTGCGGAGTTTGGCGGCAAAGGGTTTGGAACGTTCAAGCCTGCCCTCGCGGAGCTTGCGTGTGAGAAGCTGGCCCCTGTGACCACAGAGATGCGGCGGTTGTTGGAAGATCCTTCGGAGATCCACCGACAGTTGGCCAAGGGGGCTGAGGCAGCCCGTGACATCGCGGCGCCTATCCTGGATGAGGTGCGGGAGGTTATCGGGTTCTGGAAAGCCAAGCCCTAGGGGCGAACACACAGGAAAACTCCATGCGCATCCTTTTTGCTTTCGCGACCGTCCTTATGCTCACAGCCTGTGGACAGGCCAGCGCTCCGGCGGTCTCGCCGGAAACAGACGTGGACGAGAGCGCGGCGTTCGAAGCTGTTGTCACCGACGCCTTTGTTATGGTGCCGCTGGAGGGCCGGGACGTGACCATGGGCGGGGCAGTGATTGAAGTGACTGGGCAAAAGGCGAAACTGGTTGCCGCAGAAGCGGCGTTTGCCGAGGCGATTGAGCTACACACCGTGTCCATGGATGACGGACAAATGCGTATGCGCCAGGTCGACGGGTATGATCTTACGCCAGGCATGCCACTGACCCTGCAGCGGGGTAGCGACCACCTCATGGTGTTCGGCGTCACGCAGCTCGAATCGGGCAGCCAGTACCCCGTTCGCCTGACCTTTCAACTTGAGGACGGGACCACTTCCGAGGCTGAAATCTTGGCAACTGCTAAATCCTTGGGCGAATAGTCATGTTTCGTCAGTTTATTTCTGTCTTTTCATCCTGACCGGCTTGCGATTGGCCACTGGATTCGGCACAATATTAACTCAGCGTAAATCGAGGTTAACCTGATGTTGCCAGTGCCTGCGACCCCTCCGGAGGATTACCAGAAGGAAGGTCCAGTGGTGACGGTGCTCGGCGGCGACAAGAACCTCGACATATCATCTGCGATGCCCAGTCCGTACATGGTGAAAAGCCAGAAGGCATGGCGTTTCACCAAGGGCGTTTTGAAGGCCTGTGCCTTGATGCTGGCCATCGGGACGTACCCGGTGATGATGTGGTCAGCCCACGAGGTGAATGATGCGCCGCTTGAAGCGGTGTCATCGGAGACGTGGGCATCGCCATCCATGGGGGTCGCCATCACACTGGTCGCTCGCGAAGTGGAAGGCCCCGGCTGGACAGCCGACAAAGCTTCCTTCGCGCCAGCCCGACAGCTGACGGCGCAGCCTGCCTGGCAAGATGGACTGGCCAATGCGCTGGCGGATTACATCCAACTCGCAGCAGGAACTGTCACGCGCTCCAGCGAGATTGATGCCGACCTTGCTGCGGCCAGCCGCCTCTTGCGCACGAAATCAGATACCGAGATGACCCCGCGCCTCATTGCAGCGGCAGAGGCACTCGCGCGCTTCAATGGCCGCGTACATGCGGGCCTGACAAATGATCTGGATGCGGATCAGGATTTGGCGCAGTCACTTCGCCTGTTTGCCGGCTGGGCCAAGCAGTCTTCGTCGGACCTCGGCGAACGTGTCGGCCATAAGGATGGCTGGCCAGCGAGCCGCTCCGATGTACACGCCTTCTACACGGCTCGCGCCAGAGCGCATGTGGCCGCCGGCATGCTTCAGGCCGCTGTGCACGCCCACCCGGAACTGATGCAACGCGCCAGCATGCGTGCGCAATTGCGCGAAACCCAGAACATCTGGGCGAGAGTGGCGCGCCAGGACCCGCTGCTTGTGTCGAATCAGGATGGCGATGGTGCGGTTTTGCCAAACCACTTGGCAGCGATGGCCTGGCACCTGGAGCAAGCTGAATCGGCGTCACTGCAACTCGCAGAGATGGTCTCCAGTGCGCAACCAAGCCTTACAATTGCCGGCGCGGATGTCGTTCTGACCAGTTCGCCGTAGTTCTGGCGCGGCTTGTCCCCT
>JBCBGZ010000139.1:0-4308 GCA_038526245.1 Pseudomonadota bacterium | reverse complement strand
GCTCACGGGCCGTTCATCCCGCCGATCTTCGCGTTCTCCTGCGCCGAGACACTGGGGCTGGGCCTGAAGCGCTCGTCTGACTTCAAACCTCTTATTGGGCCAGTTGAGATGAATGTCGAGCGGCAGGGCAAAGTCCTGACGGTTTCTATGCGTCCGTCAGAACCGGGATTGTCGATGCCGCCTAGCATGGGATTGTTCGAAC
Source organism: Pseudomonadota bacterium (assembly GCA_038526245.1). GTDB lineage: Bacteria > Pseudomonadota > Alphaproteobacteria > Caulobacterales > Hyphomonadaceae > UBA5336. The sequence continues at coordinate 4,106 of JBCBGZ010000139.1, read as the reverse complement.
TTCTCTACATCACAGAATGCGCCCGGACATTCACAGGCTCAAACGTGACACCATCGGGGACCAGCTTGCCAAGCCGCTATGATCTCGAGGATTTTTGTCACAAGTTTTTGGGCAAGGCTCCGAAAGCGACCGATATCGTCAGCCCCACGTTTGATGCTGAAGATGCCGAGCTGCCCCTTATTACCCGCAGCGCCTCACTCTGGGAAACGCTGGAACCCGGTTTTGTCGAGCAACTCGAGGAACGGATGGGCACCACCACGATGTCGGGACAAATCAAGCGTGCCCTCGCCGAAGCCTTGCCCGGCGGATCAACTTCGGTCGACGACATGGCCCGCAGGTTGAACGTGTCCAAGCGCAGCCTGCAACGGCGGCTGAGCGAGGAAGGGACGAGTTTCCAGAAAGTGCTGGACGAGACACGATTCGAGATGTCCGACAGGTATCTCAAGGAGACCGGGCTCAGCCTGCCAGAAATCTCGTATCTGCTCGGCTTCCGCGAAACCTCCTCTTTCTTCCGCGCGTTCCACGGTTGGACTTGCACTACACCGGGTGACTACCGAACTTCAGGCGAAAGTTCGGACAATGTGCGTTTGACCTGAGGCCTTCGCAGCGATTGGCGCAATCCGCGAGTTGATTGGCACATCCCGTTATTTTCCCGACCCACTTTGATCAATAACTCCCTGGACAAGGCCGTATCAGAAAGGACCCTCAAATGGACGCGCAATCAGCCTTTGACACACTCGACCCGCAATCCTGGGTGGCCACCGGCGCGGTCGAGCGCCTGGCCCTGATCGAACGGATCCAGGACAACCTTCTTGTCCATGCCGAAGAGCTTGGGCGCACGGATGCCGCGATGAAAAACGGGCTTGCCGGCGAAGGCGAGGTCTCGGACGCCGAAGGAATCGCGACCAACGTCAACGCCATGGGCAATACGCTGATGGGCATCCGGTACCTCTACGAGTCGCTCGTGCATGGCGAGATGCCCGGGCCAAACGGCATTCGCCGGATCGGCGACGACCTTTGGGAAGTCGATGTCTTCCCGATCCATCGGAAAGACAAGCTGTTGGCGGGCAAGGCGCGCGGGCTTTTGCATGTGAAGGGTGAGCCGAAACAGGTCAGTCCGTTGGACAAACCCGCAGGGGTCATCGCGGTGTCAGGCGCTGGCAACTATTCGCCGTCCATCGAGATGGCAATGGCCTTGTTTCTGGAAAACAAGGCCGTGATCCACAAACCTCACGGGCTGAATGAAGCGTCCGACGCCGTCTGGGCCAGGATCTTTGCGCCACTCATCGACCACAATGCACTAGTTTTCATCGGCGCGGATCAAAGCCATGAGATGCCGAAACTCGAAGGTTTAGATGCCATCTATTTCACCGGCTCGACAGGTGTAGCGCATGCCATTCAGGACGCGGCGACCGCACCCCTCGTCTCGGAATGCGGCGGCAACAATCCCTGTCTCATCCTTCCAGGCACATGGACTGAGAAGGAGATCACGCACTGGGCCATCCAGATCGTCTCGGCGGGCAAGTTGAACGGTGGCGCCGTTTGCGGGAGGCCTCAGACAATCATCACGTCAAAAAAATGGCCGCAACGGGACGCGTTCCTGACCGCTATCCGCAAGGCGATTGCCGAGGACACGTTCGGAACCGCCACCTACTATCCCGGCCTCGACAAGACCAAAGCGGCGTTTCTTGAACACCAACCCACGGCTGAAGTTCTGAAACCTGAAGGCGGCGCGCATCCGGGCAGCGACGTGGTGTTCATACCCGGTATCGGCGAAGACGACTTTGCCGTCACCAACGAGGCCTTCTGCCAGATATTCAGCGAACTGCCATTGGATACGGAAGACGATGTCGACGATTTCCTGACCAAGGCGACGGCGTTTTGCAACGACAAGCTGCTGGGATCTCTGGGCTGCATGATGCTGGTGGACAATGACACATTGAACGCCAACATGGCACGCGTCGAGCAGGCAGTGCGCGAACTCAACTACGGCGGTATCGCCGTCAACAACATTCCCCCCAACATCTGGCTGAATGCCTACCTGACCTGGGGCGGTTGCGGCGAGACGACCGAGAACTTCGTTTCAGGTGTCGGGAATTTCGGCAACGTGCTGAACTTCGAGAATGTGGTCAAATCGGTGATCATGGATGATTTCGCGGCACAGGCCTTCCAACTGACCAACCGCCGGCAAGTGGACCACCTACCGGTCAACGCATCCAAGTTCTCAGTCGACCAAAGCTTGGGCCGGTTTGCAAAGCTCGCTGGCCAGATGGTCGTCGACGGATTGCATGGCAAGGACTTCTGAGTCTTTTGTTTGGCGTGATCCGCAACTCAATTGGCGCGCTCGGAAATTGAGCGCTTAAACCCCTCTCCTTAGGTCTGGTTCACAACAGAGAAAGGATTTTGAAATGGCACAGACAATTCTGATCACGGGTGCGTCTTCGGGTATCGGCAAAGTCACCGCGAAGCTCTTCCGCGACAAAGGCTGGAACGTCATTGCCACGATGCGTAGTCCCGAGAAGGAACAAGACCTGAAGGCGTTCGACAATGTGTTGGTCACGCGGCTCGACGTCACCGACGAAACTTCGATCAACGAGGCCGTCGCGGCGGGTATCGAAAGTTTCGGCGAAATCGACGTGCTGCTGAACAATCAAGTTACGGTGCCTACGGGCCGCTCGAAGCTTTCCCGATGGACAAGATCCGCCGTCAATTCGAGACCGACGTGATCGGCCTGATCGCCACGACCAAGGCTGTGCTGCCTCACATGCGTGAAAGCGGCACAGGAACCATTGTAAACATCTCGTCGATCGGTGGGCAGATGACATTCCCACTTGGCGCGCTCTACCACGGCACCAAATTTGCGGTCGAAGGGCTTTCAGAACCCATGCATTTCGAGTTAGCCGCAGCAGGCATCAAGACCAAGATCGTTGAACCCGGCATGATCGCAACCGATTTCGGTGGACGATCTTTCGACTTCACCAATGATGAATCGATGACCCAGTATCAGCCGGTCGTGCAGGCTCTCTTCGGTGCTTGGGGGAAGAATACGCAAGCGTCTGAACCGATCGTCGTCGCCAACGTGATTTGGGACGCTGTGACCGACGGAACGGACACCTTGCGCTACCGCGCCGGCGCAGATGCCGTGGAGTTGCTCGACAACCGTAAGGCACTCGATGACGCCACCTTCATCGGCGACCTAAAGGCACAACTGGACCTCGACAAACTATAACCAACACGCATGGGACGGGTTGCCATTTCGGGCACCCCCTTCTCGCTTCGAAAGACAATCAAAATGGCACATAAGAATACCCTTTGGGCGGCTGAGACCGATCTAAGCAAGGACCTTTCCGGCAAGACCTATCTTATTACCGGGGCCAATTCAGGCGTCGGTCTGGAAACCACCCGTCAGTTAATCAAACAAGGCGCACATGTCGTTGTGGCCTGCCGACGTGTCGACGCGGGCGAAGAGATGCGCAAGACATTTGACGGTCTCAAGGGCACGTCCGAGGTCATGCATTGCGATCTCGCCGACCTTGCTTCGGTTCGTGCCTTTGCGGAGGCCTTCAAAGCCTCGCACGACCGCCTCGACGGGCTTGGCTGCAACGCGGGCGCAGTGATTATGGGCAACGAGGCGAAGTACTCGAAGGACGGCTTCGAAATGACCCTAGCCGCCAGCTATTTTGGACATTTCCTGCTGACCGAACTGCTGCTGGATGTGCTGAAGGCCTCGGCGCCGTCGCGGATCTACATCATCTCGTCGGTCGTGCACGCCAACAGCCCGGCCAAGCGCTACAATATCAATCTCGATGATCTGAACTGGAAGGCCCGCCCCTACAGCGCCATGGATGCCTACGGCGAAGCAAAGGTCGCGAGCGTGCTTTATGCAAAAGAACTCGCCGAGCGGCTTGAGGGCACAAGTGTGACCGCCGTGTCCTTGCACCCCGGCTGGGCGCGATCAAATTTCGGTTCTGGCGGACCATGGTGGATGAGCGCTTTGATGACACTCGCGCGGCCTCTAACGCGCAGGATGTCTGACAGCAACTGGGCATCGTCCCAGACCTCGCTGCATATTCTCCTTAATGATGATGTGCCGAACCACAACGGCG
>JBCBGZ010000138.1:0-4312 GCA_038526245.1 Pseudomonadota bacterium | reverse complement strand
CAGGCCAGCCTCTTAACCAGGCTGGGCCTCGTAGCGGAATGCGATCAGTTGGTCCAGCACCGCGCTCTTATGGTTATCGGGCACGTCTTTTTGACCAATCAGCCATGCATAGACCTCCCAATCGGGCGTCGACAACAATCGCTCGAATTGATCGAGCTGATCAGCAGAAAACGCTCCAATTCGCTCATCAGCGAATGAGCCCATTAACAGGTCCATTTCCCGAAATCCTCGGCGCCAAGCGCGAAAGCGGAGTTTTCGTTGGCGTTCTTTGAGGTCTTCGCTCATCGACATCGTCCTGTAGCTGCACGAGTAACATAGTTCACAGGAAAGCCGCTGCACACCCGATTGCAGACGATGGGGGCTGGCCCTAGTGTCGCGGGATGCGGGATGAGCGCTTGTTTCCCCTTTTTGAAAGCTTGGATCAGCTTCCAGGCATCGGCCCTAAATCCTTGGAAGCCTATAAGCGGCTCACGGGAACAGGGCTGATCTGGGATCTGTTGTTGCATTTGCCTGAGCGTTGGATGGATCGACGCGTCCGCGACACCTTCGATACGCTGGAAACCGGGGAAGTCGCGACCGTCCAGGGCGAAGTTCACAGCGTCAAAGCCCCTTACAATGCCAAAGCACCGACCCGCGTGGTTCTCTATGACGGAACCGGTTTCCTCACACTGACCTTTTTTCGAGCTGATGGCCGCTGGCTTCAGGGGCAGTTTCCAGTTGGTAGCCAAAGGATCGTATCCGGCAGGGTGGATGATTTTAACGGCGAACGGCAGATCACCCATCCCGACTACATTCTTGACCCGGCGAAACCAGAGCGTCCGCCGGCCGTGGAGCCGATCTATGGCCTGACGGCAGGCTTGACGAACCGTAAGGTGCACGCGGCGGCGCAAAAGGCCCTCGAGCGCATACCGGCCGATCTCCCGGAATGGGGTGACAAACACCTCGTGGCGCAGAGAGGATGGACCGACTTCAAACAGGCGCTGACGTGGCTGCATAGCCCGCAGGAGTATGACCTCCACGAAATAGAAAAGGCCCGAGAGCGGTTGGCATATGACGAAGCGCTTTCCAGAGAAGCGACGTTTGCATTGGCGCGGGCCGCTCGTACAAAACGAAAAGCCCCCACGCTGCCACTCGCTGGACCGGACCAGAGGCAAGTGGTCGATGCCCTGCCCTATGAGCCTACAGGTGCGCAGAAGCGCGCCGTCAATGAAATCGCGAAAGATATGGCAAGCGCCACTCCAATGAGACGCATGCTGCAAGGGGATGTGGGCGCCGGTAAAACACTCGTGGGTGCACTGGCGGCAGTTCAGGCCGCCGCAGCCGGTCACCAAGCCGCGTTCATGGCGCCAACTGAAGTCCTCGCGCGACAACAATTCTCAACATTGAACGGGCTTCTCGGCTCTCACGGATATGAAGTCGCGTCTCTTACGGGCAGGGATAAGGGATCGGGCCGTCAATCAACACTCATGGGCCTGGCAGATGGATCAATTCAAATTGTTGCAGGCACGCACGCCCTGTTTCAGGAGACCGTTCAATTTCAGAAGCTTGGCCTTGTGATCGTCGATGAGCAGCATCGGTTCGGCGTGGCAGATCGCCAACGCCTGCTGGAGAAAGCTATCAGTCCGCACATGCTGGTAATGAGTGCAACGCCGATCCCGCGAACGCTCGCCCAGGCCGTCCACGGCGACTTGGATGTGTCAATTCTCGATGAAAAGCCCGCGGGACGTCAGCCTGTCCAAACGCGCGCTCTGCCAGATACTCGTATCGATGAAGTGATTACAGCCGTTGGTCGCGCCGTGGAGCGCGGGGAGCGCGCGTTTTGGATATGCCCCAAAGTCGATGTGGATGACGACGACTCATCGGCAGTGGCGCGCCACGCCGCGTTGAGCGATCAACTGTCCTGCCCTGTCGGCCTCGTCCATGGACGACTCAAGCCAGACGAAAAAGATGCCGCCCTGGAATCCTTCCGGCTTGGCAAGACGGGTGTCCTCGTCGCGACAACTGTTGTTGAGGTCGGCGTGGACGTTCCGGAAGCCACGATCATGGTGATCGAGCGCGCCGAGGGATTTGGCCTCGCGCAACTACACCAGCTCAGAGGGCGCGTTGGGCGCGGAGACAAGGCTGCCTACTGTCTTCTCATGTACCGCCCCCCATTGGGAGAAACGGCCACCAAACGTCTGGACACGTTGCGCCAAACCGATGATGGCTTCGCAATCGCAGAGGCTGATTTCGAGCTTCGAGGACCGGGAGATGTTCTGGGGCTCAGGCAGGCTGGAGCAATTGATTACGCGATTATCGATCTGACCAAGGATGCTGACCTTCTTGAGATCGCCCGAAGTGATGCGAAAGCCGCCGTAGCTGAAGATGGCGACCTTACGGGTCCGCGCGGGCGGGCGCTCAGCCTGGCGAGGACCCTGTTTCAGCCAAAGGGGCTTCGTTCTGCGCCGGAGGAGTAAGCTTCTCTCGCTCACTGTCTTCCATTGGAAGTTCATCGGGTACAACCAAACCAGCAGAAATGATCATCCGGGCGCCTTCCTCAACCGACATGGAAAGATGGATGATTTCGCTTTTGTGGAGGTACATGAGAAAGCCGGATGTTGGGTTCGGGGTCGTTGGCACAAAGACGCCGACAAACTCTTCAGAAAGGCTGGACTTGATTTCCCCCTTCGCTTTCGCCGTCAGAAAGCCAATGCACCACGTCCCTTTTTTGGGGTACTCGACCAAAACCACTTCCTGGAAATTGTTCTGTTCACTGGACGCCAGAAGGTCGAACAACTGCTTGAACGCATTGTAAATATTGCTGACGACCGGAATGCGGCTCAGAATTCGGTCTGACAGTCTAAGCGCGGCGCGGCCGATCAGGTTTGTTGCCACTGCGCCAAGCATTGTCAGCAGGATCACCGCCACCAACACGCCAACGCCCGGAATAGCGATGTTCGTATAGGTTTCTGGATCGAGTATCGGCGGAAGTAGCGGCTTTACCCGTTTATCGATCTCCCCGATCAGCCAGGAAACAATCCCGATCGAGATCGCAATAGGCGCTGCGATTACGACGCCCGCAAAAAAACGTCCTCTTAGCCAGCCAAAGATGGTTTGGCGGGGGAGGGATGTTGGCTCGAGCATTAGCCCGCCATCCTTGGGAGTCTTGGATTTTCGCTTGGCCATTTCCTGTCTCTGGGATGCCCTGTAAGTGTTGCGACTTGGCGAATTATACGTTCCGGGTAACTGTGGCGATAATGGGAAACACGCAAGAGATTGAAGCGGCTTTACAAAGACTTTGTCCGGAATTTCTTCCTGGCGGAGGTGACGTGGTTGGGCTGAAACGTCTCTCGGGCGGGGCCAGCCAGGAAACCTGGAGCTTTGATGTCGTGTCAAAGCACGGCAGACAAGCCCAACTCATTCTGCGCCGTGCACCGGGCGGTGAAGCTACTGCCCGATCAAGCGCGGCGATAGGACTCGAGAAAGAGGCAGAACTCATACGTTCAGCCGGTGAGGCTGGAGTTCCTGCGCCTCAAGTCACCTATGTCTGCCGGCGTGAAGATAGGCTTGGCGAAGCCTATGTGATGGAGCGGCTTGAGGGAGAAACGATAGCGCCGAAAATTTTACGCTCTGATCAGTTCTCCACTTCCCGCGAGCGCCTCGCGCGCCAATGCGGATCAGCGTTAGCCCGCATCCATGCTTTGAAGCTCGACAGCTTGCCTGCCCTCCCCGTCAGCAATGGCCCTGACCAGATCGACCAGTACGAACAAATTTATCTCTCCTTCGATACGCCCAAGCCTGTTTTTGAAGTCGCCATGGCGTGGCTCCGCGCAAACCAACCGGCCGCACTAGCCGAGGTTCTGGTCCATGGCGATTTTCGCTTGGGCAATCTGGTGGTGGATCCCGACGGCCTTGTGGGCGTTCTCGACTGGGAACTGGCTCATGTGGGCAACCCCAGAGAAGATATCGCCTGGATTTGCATCAACTCCTGGCGATTTGGACACGCCACCAAACGTGTAGGCGGCTTCGGAGAACTCGAAGACCTGTTGGGCGCATATATCGATGCAGGTGGATGCGAGATCTCGCCGAGCGAGATTGATTGGTGGGAGGTTCTGGGAAGCTTCAAATGGGGAGTCATGTGCATGATCATGTATGAGGCTTTCCGAAGCGGCGCAGACCCGAGTGTGGAGCGCGCTGCAATCGGAAGACGGGTGTCGGAAACAGAAATCGATATCCTCAACCTATTGGAGCGTGTTTGATATGGCATCCAATCCAACCCATGCTGAACTCGTACAGGCTGTTCGCGACTTTATCGCCAACACGGCGCGTCCCG
>JBCBGZ010000137.1:0-4370 GCA_038526245.1 Pseudomonadota bacterium | reverse complement strand
TTGAATTGGCCCGAGCCTTGACGCTGCCAGTCTTGCGGAGCATGGCTCGGCGCCAGACAGTTTTACGACGGGCCGTGCCCGACATGGAGTTATTGCGATGCGAGTGACGATGATCGGGACGGGCTATGTTGGTCTGGTTTCGGGGGCGTGTTTTGCCGATTTCGGTCATGTGGTCACCTGCGTGGACAAGGACGCTTCCAAGATTGAGCGGCTCAATCGGGGCGAGATCCCGATTTTTGAACCCGGGCTGGAAAGCCTGGTGGAGAAGAATGTCCGCGAGGAGCGCCTGTTCTTCACCACGGACCCGGCCGACGCTATCGCAGATGCCGATGCAGTCTTCATCGCCGTGGGCACGCCGTCGCGGCGCGGCGACGGTCACGCCGACCTGCAATATGTCTACGCAGCGGCGGAAGAAATTGCCGGCCTGATGGACGGTTTCACCGTGGTGGTGAACAAATCCACCGTGCCCGTGGGCACGGGCGATGAGGTTGAGGCAATCATTGCCAAGACCAATCCGGATGCTGATTTTGCTGTGGCGTCCAACCCCGAATTCCTGCGCGAAGGCGCCGCCATCAAGGACTTCATGATCCCCGACCGTGTGGTGGTCGGTGTCGAGGACGAGCGCGCAAAAGAGGTCATGAACGAGCTCTATCGCCCGCTCTTCCTGAACGAGACGCCGATCCTGTTCACCGAACGGCGCACCTCCGAACTGATCAAGTATGCAGCGAACGCCTTCCTGGCGGTGAAAATCACCTTCATCAACGAGATCGCAGACCTCTGCGAAAAGGTCGGCGCGAATGTCCAGGAAGTCTCGCGCGGCATCGGGCTGGATGGCCGGATCGGCAAGAAGTTCCTCAATGCCGGGCCGGGCTATGGCGGGTCGTGCTTTCCGAAAGACACACTCGCCCTCACGAAAACGGCCAATGACCATGGCAGCCCCGTACGCATCATCGATACCGTGGTCGACGTGAACGCGGCGCGCAAAAAGGCGATGGCCGAAAAGATCATTGCCACGGCGGGCGGTAGCGTGGATGGCAAATCCATCGCCGTCCTGGGCCTCGCCTTCAAGCCAAACACCGATGACATGCGCGATGCCCCAAGTCTGGACATCATTCCAGCACTGACGGCGGCGGGCGCGACCGTGAAGGCCTATGACCCGGAATCCATGCACGAAGCCAAGGAAATGATGCCCGATATCGCCTATACGGGCACGCCCTGGGATGCGATTGAGGGCGCCGACATTCTGGTGATCATCACCGAATGGCACCAGTTCCGCGCCCTGGACATGAAACGGGTGAAAGAGGCCATGGCGGGCGACATCGTGGTCGACCTGCGCAACATCTACGATCCCGAGGACATGGCAAAGCGCGGCTTTACCTATGCCTCCATCGGCCGGCCCAGCGTTGACAAGTCCTAGGGCGAAGCAGCCGCGATTTCAGCAGGGTGGGTGACACGGGCGGGGAAACTGCCTAAGCGGGCGTGGAACGTTCACGACAGCGGAGCCTCACCCATGGCCCTGAAACATCTCTTCCTTGCTGGCGCGCTTGCGCTCATTGCCACTGGTTGCAGCAGTCCTGACACCACAGACGATGCATCACCCGAAGCGGATGCGGACTCCGCCCCTGTAGCCCTTGAGGAGTCTCTCATGGATGCCTTTTTCGCCAACCATATCCCCTGGGATTCCGAGCGCGAAGGCGTCGTGAAAACCGAGAGCGGCCTTGAATACATCATCGTCTCGAGCGGCGATGCCGGCGGGCTGAGCCCCGTGGCGCGCGACCAGGTGGAAGTCCACTATGAAGGCCGCCTCGCTCGCAATGGCGAAATATTCGACAGCTCGTTTGCCCGTGGCCAGCGCGCCAGCTTTCCGCTGAATGGCGTGATTGCAGGCTGGACTGAGGGCCTGCAATACATGTCGGAAGGCGATGATGCGGTTTTCTACATCCCCGCCGACCTTGCCTATGGCGACAGCCCGCGCCCCGGCGGCGTTATCCAGCCAGGTGATGATCTCATCTTCCGTGTGGAACTGAACAAGGTGTTCCCGGCGCCGCCGCCCAAGGAGGTCGATGCCGACGCCTGGGCCGCTTATACGCCTTGGGATTCCAGCCGCGAAGGCGTCCAGAAGACCGAAAGCGGTCTGGAGTATGTCGTCCTGGAAGCCGTCGAAGAAGGCCCATCACCACGGCCTGAAGATCAGGTGGTTGTCTTCTATGAAGGCCGCCTGGATTCCAATGGCGAAGTGTTCGACAGCGCATTCCAGCGGGGCGAGCCGATGATCTTTCCGGCCGGTCGCCTGATCCCTGGTTGGGTCGAGGCGCTTTCCCTGATGAAGCGTGGCGAACGCTGGCTGATCCACATCCCCTCCGATCTGGCCTATGGCGAGTCCGGCACGCCGGGTGGACCCATTCCGCCAAATGCCGACCTCAATTTCGAGCTCGAATTGATGGACGTTCTGCCGGTCCAGTAGACCCGACCTAAAAACCAGGGGGAAGCCCGATGGCCCTGACTGCTGACACGTTGTGCGACATTGCGTTGAAAGCTGGCGCGTTGATCATGGAGATCTACGAGACGGACTTTGACGTGGAGACAAAGGGCGACAGCTCGCCGGTCACTGAAGCCGACGAGAAAGCCGAGGCGCTGATCCTCGCGGCCCTCGCGGAGGCCGATCCGAGCCTGCCTGTGATCGCCGAGGAGAGTGTGGCGGCGGGCAACATCCCGAAACATGGGCATCGTTTTGCCCTGGTTGATCCACTCGATGGCACGAAGGAATTCGTCAACAAGCGCGGCGAGTTCACTGTAAATATTGCAATAATCGAGTATGGCAGACCGGCGATGGGCGTCGTTTATGCGCCTGCCCTGTCGAGACTGTTCGTAGGTGAGGGCCCCGGCCAGGCCTGGCAGGCCGATGTGGCCCCCGGGGCAGATGTCCCAGCCCTGGACGCGCGCCGCGCTATGGCGGTCCGCCCGTGTCCCGAGGCCGGACTCACGGCAATCGCGTCCAAATCCCACCGCTCGCCGGAAACGAACGCTTTCCTGGAACGGTTCCAGACCGCCGACATTATCTCAGCTGGATCCAGCCTGAAATTCTGTCTCGTGGCGGCGGGCGAAGCCGACCTCTATCCCCGCATGGGCCGTACCATGGAGTGGGACACAGCCGCCGGCCAAGCGGTTGCCGAAGCCGCTGGCGCGCGGGTCCTGCTCGAAGACGACAGCCCGCTCCTCTATGGCAAAGCCCATCGCGGCTACGACAACCCGCACTTCATCGTCTATGGGGACGTCAATCCACCGGCCTAGCCGCGAAGACTAGTATCGGTCTTCTTCGGCTTTCATGTGCTCTGGCGTCTTGTCAGCTTTGACACTCCAGAGAACGAACAGGCCGATCAGGAACATCACGCCGATGCCGCCCATGCCGATCCGCTGATTTCCGGTGACTTCCGTCAGTAGCGTTACGAGTCCCGGGCCCATCCAGACCGTCACCGTGCCGGCGATCGCATACAACCCGAAGAACTCACCAATCCGGGCCGGTGGCGCAATATGCACCAGCATGTACCGGCTGGAACTGATGCAAGCCACGACGGCGATCGCGACTGGCACAATGAATGAAAAATACACAACGTCTGAAAGGGTTGAGAAAAACGGTGACTCCCACACCGGTTGGCTGCCGTCCACCAGGCCAAAGAACAGGCTTTGCGGCGTGATCGAGAGCTGAATAAATAAGAGGATGATTAGCGCGCTGAGTTCAACGATCAGCGCCAGTTTTGGCCCCAGCCAGCGGTCGAGCGCACCGCCGACAAATCCGCCAATCGCGCCGAATATCAACCCGGCCAGTCCGAAGATCAGGATTTCTACGGGAGACCAGCCAAAGAAGGTTCGCGCAAAGACCGCACCAAGGGTCAACAGTGCGGCCATGGCATCGGCGTAGATCGTTCTTGCGATCAGGAAACGCATTACCTGAGGCTGGGTTTTGAACAGGTCTACAAGATAGTCGCGGAACTTCGACATACGCTCGCCGAAGGATTCTGATCGAATGCCGGCCTCGTTTGGCAAGCCACAAAAGAAGTTTGCAGTGGCGTTCTTCCAGCTCAAACCCGTGGCTTTGTTGTCGGGCATGAACAGGAAAAAGGGGATCATCAAGAGCGCCATCCAAACCGCGACGAACGGCCCAGAGAGGCGTTGGGCATCATGCGTTTCGGGGTTGAGCCCGAACATCGGAGAGGTAGGGATGGGACCCACCCCGGCAAAAGGTGTCGCGGGCAGGAGCAGGGCGATCAGGAAGAACAGGATGATACCGACGCTGAGAATATTGCCCATGGCAAGACCGAGGCCGGAAATGTAGGGTAGGGCCTTCGGTTCGCCCGCCTGGGGCAGCATCG
>JBCBGZ010000136.1:0-4463 GCA_038526245.1 Pseudomonadota bacterium | reverse complement strand
CGACTTTTCCGACAACACCCAGTCGCCCGAAGCCATCGCCGAGGAAATCCTCGCGACAGTGATCGAGGTCGCACGCCACTACAGGAAATCTGACACATGAAACTCGCCACCCTTAGAAACGGCGCCCGGGATGGGCGGTTGGTTGTTGTGTCGAAAGACCTGACGCGGTGCACAGATGCCGCGCGGATCGTGCCGACCCTGCAAGCCGCTCTGGACAATTGGGAGGCCGTCGCACCTCGCCTGGCGCGCATGGCCGAAGGGGTCGAGCTTGGCTCGGTGCCCACCTTCCGCTTCCATGAAAGCGAGTGCGAAAGCCCCCTGCCCCGCGCCTATCAGTGGGCAGACGGATCGGCCTATATCAACCATGTGGAACTGGTGCGCAAAGCCCGTGGCGCGGAGGTGCCCGAGAGCTTCTATTCCGACCCGCTGATGTATCAGGGCATGTCTGACGGCTTCCTCGGGCCCCGCGACGCGATCCCCCTCGGCGATCCGGCCTGGGGCTGCGACATGGAAGGCGAGATCGCCGTCATCACCGATGATGTGCCCATGGGCGTCAGCCCGGCAGACGCCGCGGGCCACATTAAACTCATCATGCTGGTGAATGATGTCTCCCTGCGTGGCCTGATCCCGCCAGAACTCGCCAAGGGCTTCGGATTCTTCCAGTCAAAACCTGCTAGCGCCTTCTCGCCGGTGGCTGTTACACCCGATGAACTCAGGAGCCACTGGCGAGACGGCGCCGTGCATTTGCCGCTTCGCGTTGATCTAAATGGTGAGCCCTTCGGGCGCGCCCATGCCGGGCAAGACCTCACCTTCAATTTGCCAACCTTAGTTGCGCATGCGGCAAAAACTCGAAACGTTTCCGCTGGGTCAATCATAGGCTCAGGCACGGTTTCAAACAAGGGAAAAGACGGCGGGCCGGGTAAGACCATTGGCGAAGGCGGCCTCGGCTATTCCTGCATCGCGGAAATCCGTATGATCGAGAAGATCGAAACCGGGGAGTTCAAAACCCCCTTTATGAAAGCAGGCGACACGGTGCGCATTGATATGCTGGACGAGGCAGGGCATTCCATCTTCGGTGCAATCGAGCAAACGGTGGAGGCTGTCTGAGCCATGGCAAACAAGGTCTATGACAGCGCGGACGCGGCCCTGGATGGGGTGCTCTTCGACGGTATGAGTATCGCCGCTGGCGGGTTTGGCCTATGCGGGATCCCTGAGCTCTCCATCGCCGCCATTCGCGCGGCAGGCACCAAGGACCTGACCTTCTACTCCAACAATGCAGGCGTTGATGATTTCGGCATTGGCCTCCTGCTCCAGACCCGCCAGGTAAAAAAGATGTGTTCGTCCTATGTGGGCGAGAACGACACGTTCATGCAGCAGTATCTGTCGGGCGAGTTGGAGCTGGAATTCAATCCCCAGGGCACCCTGGCCGAGCGCATGCGCGCCGGCGGGGCCGGTATTCCCGGCTTCTACACCAAGACCGGCGTCGGCACCGTCATAGCCGAGGGTAAGGAGCACAAGGAGTTTGGCGGCGAAACTTACATTCTTGAAGAAGGCATCTTCGCCGACCTCGCCATTGTGAAAGCCTGGAAGGCCGACACCACAGGGAATGCCATCTTCCGCAAGACTGCGCGCAACTTCAACCAGCCCGCTGCCACCTGCGGCAAGATCTGCGTCATGGAAGTAGAAGAAATTGTAGAGCCGGGAGAGCTCGACCCCGACGCGATCCACCTGCCCGGCATTTTCGTGCACCGCCTGGTGCAAGGCGAGCATGAAAAGCGGATTGAGCAACGCACCGTGAGAGAGCGGGGATAATGTCCTCCGGAACTACGACAAACAAAGATTTGAATTGATGGCACACTCCGCCCCTGTCACCTTCTCTAACAAACTGAGGAGAGCGATAATGAAGCGATTTCTTAAATCCATTACTCTTGCCGCGGCGCTGGCAGTCACGGCCTTCACCGCGCCCCATGCTTTCGCGAAATCTGAACTGACATTTGAAGACTATCTCACCGTATCCCCCGATGACGTCGCCTACGATCAGATCTGTACGCCGCGGCGCCTGAACGTCGTGTACGGCGAAAGCCTGATCGATGAAGCACTCGACGCCCGATTCCACTTCGTAAAACGCAGTGGCCAGGGCAATGGCCTACTGATCGAATTTGATGACCGCTGCGAAGGGCTGCAACGCGGCACCGCAACAAATTCCTCACTCACAAATCGTTGCGTGGGCAGCCGTGTCCGTTTCGAATTCTTCCAGACCTGCCGCGTTGATGCGCTCTACCGCGTGCCGAACGCAACGAGTGCCCGCGCCATCGCACTCAGCATTCAGGTCGAGCGTGCCCGGGCTGAAGGCATGGACCTGCCAGAAGATCCTGTTCTCGCCGCTCGAGCCTTCGCTGCCCAATTCGCCGAAACCCCTTAGCAAGGAGGTCCGAGCCATGCCCTGGACACGTGACGAGATGGCTGCGCGCGCAGCCCGGGAACTTGAAGACGGAATGTATGTGAACCTGGGCATCGGCATTCCGACGCTTGTGGCCAACCACATTCCCGAGGGCATGGATGTCACCTTGCAGAGTGAGAATGGCATGCTCGGCATGGGACCGTTCCCGTTCGGGGGCGAGGAAGACGCCGACCTGATCAATGCGGGCAAGCAGACCATTACAGAACTGCCCCGCACAGCCTATTTCGATAGCGCCACCAGCTTCGCGATGATCCGCGGCGGCAAGATCGCCATGGCCATTCTAGGCGCCATGGAAGTGGCCGAAAATGGCGACCTCGCCAACTGGATGATCCCGGGCAAGCTGGTCAAGGGCATGGGCGGCGCGATGGACCTCGTCGCAGGAGTGGGCCGCGTCATCGTCGTCATGGACCACACCAATAAGCGCGGCGAGACCAAGCTACTCAGGGAATGCACCCTGCCGCTCACGGGCAAGGGCGTCGTAGACCGCATCATCACCGATCTCGGCGTTTTCGACGTGGTCGATAGTGGCCTAAAGCTGGTCGAGATGGCCCCCGGCGTCGAGCGCGCCGAGATTAAGGCCAAGACCGAGGCCGCATTAGCCGATTGAGCAGTTTAGACAGCGCGCTTGACGCCGCCATTGGCGAGGTGAAAAACAGCCAAGACAGTGCGGGCCTTGCGAGGCCTGTTATCGACCTGCGGAGCGTCCCATGAGCCAGTTCCTTTCCAGCTTCACCCCCCGCCCGCCGGATCCGCTGCTGGGCATTTCCGCCGCCTACAAGGCCGATCCGCGGGCCGAAAAGGTCGATCTTGGCGTGGGCATCTACAAGGATGCGGAAGGCAACACGCCGGTGCTTGGCGCGGTGAAGGCGGCCGAAGCGCTGATCCTGGAGCGCCAGACCAGCAAGGCCTACGAGGGTCCACGCGGCAATGCCGGCTTCTGCGCCGCGATCGAGAAACAGGTGTTCGGTGCCCAGTCCAAGGCCGTGTCCGAAGGCCGCGTGGCGAGCTTCACGGCACCGGGTGGGTGCGGCGCCATTTTTCTAGCCATGAGCCTCGCCGCGCGCGTCAGCCCGGAAGGCCGCGTCTGGATTTCCACCCCCTCCTGGCCGAACCACATCAACGTGGCCGCCGCGGCCGGGCGCGAGGCGCTGGGCTATCCCTATGCCGACCTGGCTGCGGGCACCGTGGCTTTTGAGGAGATGATGGACGCCCTGCGCCAGGCCCGCCCCGGCGACATCGTCATCTTCCAGGGCCCGTGCCACAATCCCACCGGCGTGGACCTCAGCGTGGAGCAATGGGCCTATCTTGGCGATTTCTGCGCCCGCCAGATGCTGTTTCCACTCATTGACGTGGCTTATCAGGGCTTTGGCGCAGGCTTGGACGAGGACATTGCTGGCGTGCGCGCCTTCCTTGCCGCCTGCCCGGAGGCAATGATCGCCTATTCCTGCTCGAAGAATTTCGGCCTCTACCGCGAGCGGACCGGCTGTTTCCTCCTGCAGGCCGGGAGCGCCGCAGCCGCAGACGCCGCCTCGAGCCACGTGGCGGAGATCGCCCGCGCCGTCTATTCTATGCCGCCGGCCCATGGCGCGGCGATTGTCGAGACCATCCTCACCGATGACGCCCTGACCGCCCAGTGGAAAACCGAGCTGGAAGAGATGCGCCAGCGCATGGTCGCCCTGCGCACGGGCCTCGCGGACGCCTTGAACGGCGCGCTGAAGACCGACGCATTCGCGCCGCTGGCGGGGCTGAACGGCATGTTCTCCATGCTGCCCCTGCAGGGCCCGGTCACCGACATGCTGCGCATGCAATTCGGCATCTATATGCCGGGCTCCGGCCGCATCAACATCGCCGGTCTGCCCGAAGATGGCCTCGACCAGCTCGCCGCCCAAATGGCGCCCTTTATGGCCCAGGCCAATGCCGCCGCAGGAGGCTGAGGATCGCCACAAGCGGTGCTGTCAGTCTAATGCGAACCCGTCTCCAGCAGCGCAGGGGTGAGTCCCTC
>JBCBGZ010000135.1:0-4518 GCA_038526245.1 Pseudomonadota bacterium | reverse complement strand
GGCCAGCGCTATAGCCAGCTTGTTTCGGTTCATGCGCTCCGCGGCTTTGGTCAAACAGTCGCCAAAACTGAAGTCCGGCCATCGATTTGTGCGCATCAAGATCACCTTGGCAGCCTGAACGAAGAGCATTCGCAGGCACCGACTGCCGCGTTTGGTGATGCGCCCCAGAATCGTTCGTCCGCCTGTACTGTATTGTCGCGGTACGAGGCCAACCTGAGCCGCAAAGTCGCGGTCGCGCCCGAATGACTCACCTGTACCAATAGCTGCTATCATCGCGGTCGAGATCATCGGGCCGATACCAGGGATCGTCATGACATTGATGCAGTTTTCTTTCGTCCGACTGATCTGTTCGATTTCCTTCGAGACGGTTTCGATCCGATCATCAAGCCACAGCCAATCACCGTAGAGACCTATCAGATTGTCCGCATGCGAGGTGATATCTCGTCTTTGCGTTCTTCGAGGATCGTCTCAAACGAGTTCTTCAGAGCCCGCAAACCTTTGCGCACCGTGATCCCCTGTTCGATCAGGAAGGCGCGGATCTGGTTGATCGTCGCCGTTCGCCGCGACGCGAGCCGTGACCGAACGTCGAGCTGTTCTTGGCTCTTCTCGGGGACAACCGGCAGATTAGGACACAATGCCGCTTCAGCTATCGCCTCCGCATCGTTGTAGTCATTCTTTTGACCCTTGATGGGGGCTCGAAGCCCAACTTGCGAAGCCGGCTCACAAAATGGGCGCTCAGGCACGCCTCCATGCCAACCACGCATCGCGGCAGCTTCTCAAAGGTGGCGACTAGAGCCCATCGCTTGATCTGTTTGCGCATCACCAATTGCCCGTCAGGGGCGAAAGCCACAATGTAGAATGTGTCTTTGCCGATATCGATGCCAACCGACATCAACTCATCAAAATCGTTTTTTGCCATGCTAGTTCTCCTATCTGCAGGTGAAATAGGCCAAGCCTAACCTGCCGGGTGAAGCAGCCGGTACATCCCATTTGCGGTCATCCGCCGCATTCTCCTGTCGCTGCGCTGCGGCCCGTCAGACCGGCCATTCGCCGCGGGTACAAAATTCGAAGGTGGCCGAACTCACAGGTCGCGGGACTAGGACGAAGCCGCTACCGCGGCAGGAGCGCTTGTGGCAGGCGTCAAGCATTGATCTAAACGCGACGGTTTTAGAACTGACGATTGGGGCCTCTCAATCAAAAGACAGTAGGGTCCGATGGTGGACACCAAGACAGCCTCTGCGTGCGCGGATGATCGAGGATAAGCGGATCAAAGGGCTCGGGGGGATCTCGCAGAAGGCGAATATCCGGGCGGTTCGATACTTCGCAGAGTTCCTTGGGCGGTCGCCGGACACCGCCACGGCAGAAGATTTGCGGGCCTATGCCACATCCTGGGAACCGGCAATGACAGCTATGGCTGAGTCAGTTCTAAGTGACATTCAACACAACCGCCAGACCGAAAGCCAGTCCACGCGATTCCATTTTTGGAATGCAACAACGCGCCTGAATTCTGGTCCAGATTGGCTGCAGCAACGTGAAAAAAACGGGAAAACGATACACTATTAACATCGGAAATTTGGATTCGACCGGGTCACGAGCCATTGTAGGACTACTGGATGGTGAGGGCCGCGCTATGCTGAAGTACCGATTAAACCTTTTGGGGGCGATGCAGCTTTTCGATGCAGACGGCATCGAAATCACACCCAGCAGCGCAAAGGCGCAGGGGTTACTTGCGATACTGGCCATCGAAAATGGACGGCCTGTGCCGCGGGCAAAACTCCAGGACTTGCTTTGGAGCGACCGAGGCCCAACCCACGGTCGCAACTCTCTCAAAAAGTCTTTGTCCTTGATCAAGTCGACCTTCGGTGAAACCGGCAACAACATTCTGGTTACCAATGGCGGCCCGGTTTCGCTCGACATGGATCGCTTGACCGTCGATATTTACAGTGATCGTCAAGAGCAGAGGTCCGCCCTACAGATGCAGGAGTTTCTGCTGGGCATCGATATTCGCGATCCCAAATTCAACGCGTGGCTGGCAGACATCCGGCAAACGGTGGAACAGCGCCCGGATCCCACGCCCGCCATGCTGTACGGCCCCGTTCAGCGCCAACGCTATCATATCGCACTCATGCCACCGCAGATCGGTCGGAATGATGACTATGCGCAGCTATTTGGAGGACTGGTCTACGACCGTGTTGCTGTGGCCCTGCAAAATTCGGGGCTCTACAAGGTGCTCGATTTCCGCACGACGCCAGAGACCGAAGGGCGCGGCGCTGATGTCGTCGTCGACCTACGACTCCTCACAATAGGAGACGAAACCGCGCTGCACTTCATCGCACGCAAACTGCCCGACAATGAAGTGATCTGGGGACGGCGGCAATCCTTCCAAAGGTCAGGCTTCGGTACCTTCAAGATTGCGGCCCTTGTTTCAGATGTGGTTGATGAGATGACTGAAGCGATCCGGACCAGAACATCGTCAAACGATACCGATCAATCGCGCGCTGCACGGGAGGCGATGGATGGCATTGATCGTATCTTTCGCCTTACCTCTGACAACCTCGAAAAAGCCTCCACGTCGCTGAGAACAGCGATTGAGCTATCGCCAGAACGTTCAACTTATCGCGCATGGTATGCCTTCTTGACCGCTTATCGCCTCGAGGACAGCAAGGGGCAGAATGTTGTGGAGCTGCGGGAACATGCCCGCGAGATCGCTGAACATGCCTTGGCGCTTGACCCACACAATCCGCTGACGCGCGCGCTGCTGACCCATGTTTATGCTTTTGTGATCAACGATTTCAATGCTGCGCACGGGCTGATCAACCCTATGGAACGGCAACCACCTGATCTGCCGCTTTACCACATGGCTCGCACATTCCTTAACTTTTACATAGGCAACATCGACAAAGCTCAAAAGTCGGCGGCGGAGCTTGGTCGTTTTTCTGACAGAGCAATTCCAAGTGCCATGTTTCTGACAGCTCGGCTCAACGTCGCTCTGGCGAAGGGAGATCTGAAATCTGCCATCTCCTTGGGCGAGCGGGCGATTCAATCTCCACTGCAACCGAACCACAAATACGAGCCTGCATTGCGCTATCTCGCAATCGCTCATGCCAGATCGCATGATATGGCTCGAGCAAGACAAGTTGTCGAAAGACTTAAGAGGCAAGCACCTAGGGCCTATTCTGCAGAGCTCATTTCTCAGCCATACATGACGCCGACACATCCCGTGCGGCAAATTTTCGACGATCTTTCTCAGATCAACCGACTTTTCGTCTAAGCCGAGGACTAAATGTTTAGTGACTATCTAGAGAGCGGTCTGAAACTGACCCGCAACGGCGATCTGCGCAATGATCCTCACGATCCCAATCCACGAAGGAAACTCACGACATTTGCTTTGTCTTTTGCGCCGAGAAGTAACGGAGCAGGTGGTGGCGCTCTCGCGAGCGCCAGTGCGAGCGCAAGTGCGAGTGCGAGTGCCAGCGCCAGCGCTGGTTTCAGCGCGAGTTCCAGAGCGCGAGACAGGGTCGCAGCTATTACAAATGAACCGATCCTTCAGCCATCCGACGGCGTGATCGCAACCTGGCCCGAAGTGCGGGAAATGGCGTATCTAACTGAAAGTCCAGGTGTACTGCCCAATCCAGAGCATCTGCCATTGCCACTATGGCCAGATCCCGTCGCGAGCGGAGAAATGGATGCGCTGCGCGATATGCAGCGTGTCATGCGGGCAGACGAATTACGACAGAAAGAAGCGATCCGGCAGGTTTCGAACGGAGTTGATCTCGACATTCAACGCGTCTTAGGTATTGAGGAACTCGGTGGTTTCGCTGCGACCCGAGAACTTATCCGCACGGTACTTCAGATCACTGAGAGGCTGGGCTACATTTACAAAGTGCGTTTCGCGCGACCTCGACCGAATGCCGTGGATCTTGGGCTACGGCCGTTTCTTTCCAATCCGCCTCATGCCGCCTATCCATCTAATCATACCTTTCAGCATTTTTCCGTGGCTCAGGCCTTTAGCCGTGCCATTCCGGAAATTCGGGCAACCCAGGAACTATTCTTCGTCGCGCAGCGCACAGGCGAAAACCGTGAATATGCGGGGCTGCATTACCGGTCGGACACGGAGGTGGGCAAGGCCATGGCCTCTGCATTTGCGCCGTATTTATTCCAAGTCTGTCGTTACAAAATGCGCGCTGTCCAGCGCGAATGGTATTGAGGGAACGTATCATGAGCCAAGACGAACTCTTTTATCTTTGGCATCTCGCTGCGGTTGGGTTGATCGATCTCGATGCGAATGGTCGCGGAACCCCGAACGCAAACTGGGTGCATCCGGGATGTTGCCACCCGCCCGCGGTCAAGGATCGTGAGATAAAAGTAGCCATCATAGATAATGGTTGTGCGCGTTGGCACCCCAACCTGACACCAGAACGGATCGTTAATCGCATTGCATTCACAAGCGATCGACGCCCCACGGTGTTTTCAAGCTTGCGACCAGACGACCTGATGGAGGGCGAGCTCGCTGCTATT
>JBCBGZ010000134.1:0-4564 GCA_038526245.1 Pseudomonadota bacterium | reverse complement strand
TGACACGCTGGCGACCCTTCCCGATGCGGGGTCTGTTCTGGAGGTGAAGGGTCCCGCTGGGGAGCACCTCAATGGCGACTTCCTCCACGACCGGTAGCGCCTGCCCCAAGGGCAACACGCGCCTCAGTAGGAAAGCGCGACATCTGGCCGTTTCTTGTTTTACACAAGGCAGAATAGCGCGTACCTTTACGCAAACGGAAACCAACCGATTTGCGCTTTGGAGGAGACGCCCATGCCCTATACCGATCCCAATATTGGCGAGATGAATGACGACCTGTTCGACCTGCGCATGTCCGAAGAGGCCCGCCCACTGTTCGAACACGTAAAGCGGTTCATCGCAGAGACGGTTGAGCCGATGTACGCCGAGTTCGTCGAACTCGGCAAAGACCACGCCGACCCCTGGAGCTATGCGCCTGGCCAGTTGGAAGCGCTGGAGAAAGCCAAGGACAAGGCCAAGTCGGAAGGGCTCTGGAACTTCTTCCTGCCCGATGCGGAGACCGGTGAAGGCCTGAAAAACCTCGACTACGCCTACATCGCTGCAGAGTTGGGCAAGAACCCCCTCGCGTCTGAGTCCATGAACTGCTCTGCGCCGGATACAGGCAATATGGAAGTGCTCGAGCGCGTGGGTACGCCAGAGCAGAAAGAGCGCTGGCTGAAACCCCTTCTGGCGGGTGAAATTCGCTCGGCCTTTGCCATGACAGAGCCGGGCATTCCGTCTTCCGACGCGAAGAACGTGTCCACGGCGGCCGTGCTTGAAGGTGATGAGTGGGTCATCAATGGAGAGAAATTCTATATTTCCGGCGCTGGCGATCCGCGCTGCAAGATCATGATCGTCATGGTGAAAACCAGCCCTGACGCCGCGCCGCACAAGCAGCAGTCGCAGATCCTGGTTCCCGTGGACACGCCCGGGGTCAAGATTCTCGACGGGATGAAAGTTTTCGGTGACTATGACGCGCCCCACGGCCACATGCACATCGTGTTCGACAACGTGCGCGTGCCGAAAGAGAATATTCTCCTTGGCGAAGGACGTGGTTTCGAGATTTCCCAGCTTCGCCTCGGGCCAGGGCGCATCCACCACTGCATGCGCTCTCTGGGCGCCGCGGAGAAGGCTCTTGAATTGATGGTGATCCGCGGGATGGGACGCCAGGCCTTTGGCCGCGACCTGATCAAGCTGGGTGGCAATATAGAGAAAGTCTCTCGCGCTCGGATTGAGATCGAGGCGATGCGGATGATGGTTCTGAAAGCCGCCAAAGCGATGGACGTGCTCGGCAATGCTGAAGCGCGCGTCTGGATTTCCATGGTGAAGGCCATGGTGCCTGAGAAGGTCTGCCAGATCATTGATGATGCCATCCAGATGCATGGCGCTGCGGGTGTGTCCCAGTGGACGCCGCTTGCTCGTATGTACACGTCCCAGCGGACCCTGCGCCTGGCGGACGGGCCAGACGAAGTGCACCATATGGTCGTCGGCCGTGCCGAGACGCGGAAGTATACGGGCGAGGAAGAGGATCCAGCCATGGCGGCGGTCTGGCGGAAGTAATCGCCCAGCCTATTAATTAGCTCTCGTGAACGCGGCCCCTCCATGGTGGCCGCGTTCTACGTATTTGACCTGAGCGTCAGAGGGCCACGTGGCCGCTACGCTGGGAGCGCTCTACCTTCGACCATAGAAAACACAAGAGGACGCGCCATGCATTTCGATTACAGCCCGAAGACCAAGGAATACATGGAGCGCGTGGACGCTTTCATGCAGGCGCATGTGTTTCCAAATGAGGAGACCTACGAAGCCCAACACGCTGAAATCGGACGTTGGGCCGTGCCGCCCATCCTCGAAGAGGTTAAGGCAAAGGCGAAGGCCGAGGGGCTCTGGAACCTGTTCCTGCCGCCCAATGCCGAACATGACACGCCCGAATACCAGGGCGCTGGCCTGACAAATGCGGAATATGCGCCGCTGTCTGAACTCATGGGCCGGGTCGAATGGGGCTCTGAGGTGTTCAACTGCTCAGCGCCGGATACGGGCAATATGGAAGTGTTGCATCGGTATGGTTCTGATGCCCAGAAAGAACAGTATCTCAAGCCCCTCATGGCGGGCGAGATCCGCTCGGCCTTCCTGATGACGGAGCCGCTCGTGGCCTCGTCCGACGCCACAAACATCGAGACATCGATCACGCGGGACGGCGATGAGTATGTCATCAATGGCCGCAAATGGTGGTCATCGGGCCTTGGCGATCCGCGCTGCAAGATCGCCATTGTCATGGGTAAGACCGATCCAAATGCGGCGCGCCACGCCCAGCAAAGCCAAATTCTGGTGCCGACCGATGCGCCGGGCGTGAAGATCCTGCGTATGCTGCCCGTCTTCGGCTATGATGACGCGCCCCACGGCCATGCTGAAGTGTTGTTGGACAATGTCCGTGTCCCGGCAGAGAACCTGATCCTTGGCGAAGGGCGCGGCTTCGAAATCGCCCAGGGGCGTCTTGGACCCGGCCGTATCCACCACTGCATGCGCACGATTGGCGCAGCCGAGGTAGCGCTGGAAAAGATGACGCGGCGCCTCTTGTCGCGTGAGGCATTCGGCAAGCCCGTGGCAGAGCATTCCATCTGGGAACAGCGCCTTGGCGAGGCGCGTACGGATCTGGAGATGACGCGCCTGCTCACCCTAAAGGCCGCCTATATGATGGACACGGTTGGCAATAAGGGCGCCAAGGACGAAATCGCCATGATCAAGGTCGCCGCCCCACGCATGGCGCTGAAGATCATTGACGATGCGATCCAGGCCCATGGCGGCGGCGGCGTGACCAGCGACTTCGGATTGGCACGCGCCTATTCCACCATCCGTACCCTGCGCCTGGCGGATGGCCCGGATGAGGTTCACCTGCGCGCCATCGCCCGTAGCGAGATGAAAAAGTACCGGGAAAATCCAAACTACCCAACCCACGCCCTCGCGGCGGAGTAAAAACAAAACTGTCGGCTCGTGCCGGTAGGTGAGTATTTCGACGCCCCGGGCTGAACTGGTCCGGGGCGTTCGGTTTTTGGTCCAGGTTTCCCACAGTTAAGTCGTGGCCCGTTACGCGCCATGTTAGGGTCCTGTTCGTGCGGCGATGAAAGGCCATGCCGAAACGGAACAGAACTTATGTCGACGCCGCGCGTTCTGTCTGTGGAAGTGACAGCACATTTGCATAGCAACGAACAAACAGCAGGAGCCGTCCATGTTTCGCACAGTGATGATTTCCGCCGCCGCCGCTATCTTCGCGCACACGGCCACAGCCGGACCCGCCGCCGAAGCCGTTATCGCATCAGCTGCCACAGAACTTTCTGCAGGAGACCTCAGCGCAGAAGAGCTGACGGAGTTGGTGGACGTAAGCGCCACTGCTCGGTTCACCCTGGGGCGACACACCCGCACCCTGTCTCCTGAAAAGATCGAAGCTTACACAGCGGCGTTTGAAAGCTTCCTGGAGACCACGTTCGACAATCATGCGCACATTTTCACGGGCGCAGAGGTAACCATTGTTGGGTCCCAGGACCGCTCTGACCGAGACTCCATTGTGACGGTACAGGTGGCTATGGAGGGCAAGGCGCCGGAAACAGTCCGCTGGCGTTTGCTGGACCGAGGCGGCGAGTGGAAAGTGGTAGACGTACAAGTTCAGGGGCTTTGGCTCGCCATCGAACAGCGCGCTCAGGTCGCCGCGATCCTCGACCGCTCGCGCAGCATAGACGCGGCCATCGCGCGCCTTAGTGAGACCGAGACAGATTTTGCCGAAACCGACCGCAGCCCCCGGGGGTAACTATCCCGAGTGGAAGTGCCCGTAGATGCGTTCGGCCAGGGCCGCGTTGATTCCATCAACTTCCGCAATGTCTGACAGTTTTGCCCGGGCCACGCCCCGGGCTGAGCCGAAGCGGTGTAGAAGCGCTTTCTTGCGCGTGGGGCCTATGCCCTCAATCTCATCCAGGGGGTTCTTCTTGATGTCAGCCGATCGCTTGGCTCGGTGAGCCCCAATGGCCCAGCGGTGGGCCTCGTCACGCAGGCGCTGGAGATAATAAAGAACAGGCGCGTTGGGCGGCAGTTGAAACGGTGCACGAGACGGGCGGAAAAACTTCTCCCGTCCTGCGTTTCGGTCAGGCCCCTTGGCGATGGATACGAGATTGATATCGTTCGGGCTGAGCCCAAGCTCGCCGAGCGTCTCCGTCACAACGGAGAGTTGGCCGAGGCCGCCATCAATCAGCACAAGGTCTGGATAGGCCGGCAGTTCAGCGATGGGTTTGCCAGTCTCGTCGGCTTCCTTGAGCAAGCGCGAAAACCGGCGACGCATGACCTCGCGCATCATGCCGTAATCATCGCCGGGTTCGAGTTCTTCGTCCTTGATATTGAACTTGCGGTACTGCTGTTTGTCGAAGCCGTCCGGGCCGGCGACCACCATGCCGCCCACGGCATTGGAGCCCTGAATGTGGGAGTTGTCATACACCTCGATTCTGCGTGGCTCCCTTTCAAGGTCGAAGGTTTTTTGGACCTCTTTGAGAAGCCGCGCCTGACTGGCGGCCTCGGCGAGCTTGCGCGCCAGGGCTTCTCGGGCGT
>JBCBGZ010000133.1:0-4601 GCA_038526245.1 Pseudomonadota bacterium | reverse complement strand
AAAGCCGTCGCGATGGACAAGGAGGGCGCCGATTTCGGCCATGACCCGAAATACCTGAACATGCGCATCGGGATGAATTCGCGTCTCGACACGCTCCAGGCCGCAATCCTCATTGAGAAGCTGGCAGTGTTCGCCGACGAAATCGAAAAACGAAATGTGATTGCAGCGCGCTACAATGAGGCTTTGGAGCCTTTCGTGACGTCCGTTCCAACTGTGGCCGGCGGGGTCGTATCAACCTGGGCGCAGTACACGATTGAACATCGCGACAGGGACGGCTTGCAGGCGCACCTTCGCGAAGCCGAGATCCCCAGCGCGGTATACTATCCCGTGCCCATGCATATGAATGTGGCTTACACGCGGTTTCCCCAAGGAGCTGGCGGATTGCCTGTGACCGAGGCCAAGGCCTCAAGCGTGATTTCCCTGCCCATGCACCCTTATTTGGAGCCCGCCGAGCAGGACAAAGTGATCGACGCGGTCAAATCGTTCAGCTGATGCCGCGACAGGCACGGCGATCCACCCAACTCGACCTTGGCACACATAACAGAGTGTGATCGATGGGGCTCTCACCCTGCTGGCGAAGGAGAAGGCCATGACGCAGCGAACTGCCGTTATTCTGGCCGCCGGAAAAGGCACCCGGATGAAGTCGGCCTTGCCCAAGGTCATGCACCCGGTGGCCGGAAAAGCCATGGTCGACTGGTCAATTGACCTGGCCCGCGCGGTGGGGTGCGAACGGATCATCGTCGTGTGCTCGCCAGATCAGGCCGAGCTACACGCCCATGTCGACTCAAAACTGGGGCAAGGCCATGTCGCCATCCAATCTGTGCCCCGGGGCACTGGCGATGCGGTGAAGGCGGCAGCGCCCAGCATCGGCACTGAAGATGGCACGACGGTCGTGCTTTATGGCGACACGCCGCTCATTCGGCCCGAAGCGATCAATGGGCTGATCGAGACCGTCGAGGCGGGAAAATCTGTCGGCGTTTTGGGGTTCGAGGCTGCTGTGCCGGGGGCCTATGGCCGATTGATCCGCAGCGCAGAAGGACACCTGGACCGGATCGTTGAAGCCCGCGAGGCAACCCCGGACGAGTTGGCCGTATCCCTCTGCAATTCCGGGGTCATGGCCGCGCGCACGAAAACGCTGTTTGAACTCCTTGAAGGCGTCACCAATGATAACGCCAAAGGCGAATACTATCTCACCGACATTGTCGGACTTGCGGTCGGCAATGGCGGAACCTGTAGCGTGGTCGAATGCGACGAGGCCGACGTCCAGGGCGTAAACAGCCGTTCGGAGCTGGCCGCTGCAAACGCCGCCTTCCAGGCGCGTCGGCGGATGGAAGTCATGGCTGAGGGTGTCACGCTGGAGGCTCCGGAGACCGTCTTTTTCAGCCATGACACACAGATCGGTCAGGACGCCTATATCGAGCCGAACGTGGTGTTCGGTCCCGGCGCCGACATCGCGCCCGGCGCCCGGATCAGGGCGTTTACCCATATCGAAGGCGCGCGCGTTGCCACGGGCGCGTTGGTTGGCCCGTACGCCCGTATCCGGCCTGGCGCTGACATTGGCGAGGACTGCCGCGTAGGCAACTTTGTGGAGATCAAGAACGTCCGCATGGATACCGGCGCGAAGGTCAACCATCTGTCCTATGCTGGCGATGGCACCATTGGCGCAGACGCGAACATCGGCGCAGGGACCATCTTCTGCAACTACAACGGCTTCGAGAAAAACCAGACCCATGTGGGCGCCGGGGCATTTGTGGGATCGAACTCCGCCCTCATCGCCCCCGTGACCATCGGCGACGGCGCGTATGTCGGGTCCGGCAGCGTGATCACGAAGGATGTTGCACCGAACGCGCTGGCGGTGGCCCGTGGGCGCCAGATCGAGCGCGAGGGGTGGGCGATCACCTATCGCGCTTCGATGGCCGGCAAAAAGAGCTGAGACGAAAAACATATCCTTCCAGGGAGACCGCATGACCCGGAAATACTTCGGCACTGACGGAATTCGCAGCACCGTAGGCACACCGCCCCTGACGCCCGAGGGGCTGACACGCTTTGCATCGGCGGTGTCAGCCTGGCTATCGCAGACGCCACCATCCAGCGAGCGACCTCTGGTGCTGATCGGCGGCGATACGCGCAGTTCAACGCCCTGGATTCTTGATGTCCTGGCCGGAACGCTTGCTGGCCACGGGATTGACGTTTGCCCCCTGGGCACAGCTTCCACACCGCAACTGGCTTTCGAGACAGCAAACAGTTCGGCTAGCGCTGGAATCATGGTCACGGCCTCCCACAATCCTGCCCGGGACAATGGGGTGAAACTGTTCGGCGCAGACGGCTTCAAGCTGACCAATGAAGACGAGGCGCGCATCGAAGCTTTGATGGATGCACCAGCGTTCACAGGCGCGGCCGCCGATGCCGTCGGCACCATCGCAGCCGACGCGGTGTCCCCGTCTTACCTGAACCATCTCAAGGCCCTCAAAGGCATCGATCTGACGGGGTTGAAACTCGTCGTCGACGCCGCCCACGGCGCCGCCTTTGAAAGCGTGCAATCTGTTTTCTCAGCCTTTGGGGCTGAGGCGGTATTTATCGGTGTTGAGCCCGACGGCCTGAACATCAATGATGGCGTCGGTGCCACGCACACCGAGGCCTTGTCACGCAAAGTTCTCGACGTCGGCGCTTTTGCGGGCATTGCACTCGACGGGGACGCCGACAGGCTGATTATGGTCGATGAGACCGGCAAGATAGTCGATGGGGACCAGTTGCTCGCCCTGCTCGCCACCGCCAGGCATGCTGAGGGATTGCTGCAGAGCCAGGGCGTAGCGGCGACAGTGATGTCCAATCTCGGCCTGGAACGCTACCTAGCTGAATTGGGCGTTACCCTTCTGCGCACAAGCGTCGGCGACCGCCACGTTGTCGAGGCCATGCGCGCTGGCGGCCACACGCTGGGCGGGGAGCAGTCGGGCCACATCGTCATGCTGGACGGCGGGACCACGGGCGACGGGCTGCTGGCCGCCCTCAAGGTGCTGAGCATTGCGGCGCAAGATGGCCGTGCATTCTCGCAAATCGCACAGGTCTTTGAGCCGGTGCCACAGAAACTTGTGAATGTGCGTTTCAAGGATCGAAATCCATTGGAAAGTACCGATGTCGCAGAAACAATTTCCAGGGTGACCGAACAGCTGGGCGCCGATGGCCGCATGCTGGTCCGCAAATCCGGTACCGAACCCCTGATCAGGATCATGGTTGAGGCGGTGGACGACGCCCAACTGGACACGGCCCTTGCTGACATTGAAACTGCCGTGAGGGCGGCGATTTAGACCGTCATCTTACGCTGAGGGGTGATCGGAATGGCTGAACCTGATCTCGATGTCTTGGTGATCGGCGCAGGGGTTGTTGGCTTGGCATGTGCCCGTGCACTGGCCATGGCAGGCCGGGAGGTCGTGGTGGTCGAGGCTGAAAGCCATATCGCGGTGCACACATCGTCCCGCAATTCAGAGGTCATCCACGCGGGCCTTTACTACGCGCCTGGCTCCCTGAAGGCCCGGTTCTGCGTTGAGGGACGCCGCCAGCTCTATGCCTATCTCGACGCCCACGGCGTTACGGTGCAGCGCTGCGGCAAACTGGTTGTCGCGCTGGATGAAA
This sequence comes from Pseudomonadota bacterium, assembly GCA_038526245.1. Classification (GTDB taxonomy): domain Bacteria; phylum Pseudomonadota; class Alphaproteobacteria; order Caulobacterales; family Hyphomonadaceae; genus UBA5336. The sequence continues at coordinate 971 of JBCBGZ010000133.1, read as the reverse complement.
GCGAAGCTGAGCGCCTTGAATCATTGAAGCAGGGCGCAGAAGCCAATGGCGTGGAGGGACTGTCTCTCCTGCCTGGCAATTCGGCCCGAGAGATGGAGCCGGCCTTGTCGCCGTCGGTCACGGCAGCGCTCCATTCGACGGTGAGCGGCATCTTTGACAGCCACAGCTATTTTCTGGCCCTGCAGGGCGAGTTTGAAGACCATGGCGGTACGATTGCGTTTCGCTCGCCCGTCGAAGGCGGAGAAATTCAGCAATCGTGCGTCAAGATCCGGATTGGGGGCACGGACCCGGCGACGCTGCGGGCGCGACAGGTAATCAATGCAGCAGGCCACAATGCGATCTCAGTGGCCCGCGCCATATCCGGAGACCATCAAACAGACCTTCCAACGCCACGATATGTGAAGGGGTCGTACTTTTCGGTGAACGGAAAGACACCGTTTTCGAGGCTGATCTATCCAATGCCGACAACGGCAAGCCTTGGATTGCATCTGACCATCGACCTGGCGGGGCGCGGCAAACTTGGCCCGGATGCCGAATGGCTGCCTGAGGATGCCAGCCCTCCTTTCGACTACCGGGTCGACCCTGCGCGCGCTGACCTATTTCACGCCTCTGTCTCGCGGTTTTGGCCGGGTTTGGAACGAAAGCAACTCGCGCCCGACTATGCAGGCGTGAGACCCAAAATCGTGCAACCCGGCGCGCCATCCGGCGATTTCAGGATCACCCGCGAGGCTGGCAGCGCCTTGATCAACCTGATCGGTATCGAAAGTCCGGGTCTGACATCGTCCCTGGCCATTGCAGACCACGTCCTGAAGCTAGCTTCTGACGCTACCTAGAGTCTATCTTTTCCGTCGCTGTTTTTGAGGGTGTTGACGATGGTTTTGACGTCCTGGCTTCTTGAGCGTGGGAGGACGAGGACGGCGCGGTCATGGGCGACGATGACGAGGTCGCTCACGCCCACGGCGGTAACCAGG
>JBCBGZ010000132.1:0-4632 GCA_038526245.1 Pseudomonadota bacterium | reverse complement strand
CAACCCGCCGCGCCGAAAACGTCTGGATACTCCGAGAGCGCGTAGAGTGATATCAACCCGCCCATGGATGAGCCTGCAATGGCGGTGTCCTCGCGGCCCGTGCGCGTGCGATAATTGGCGTCGATGTAAGGCTTCACTTCCTCGACCAGGAACTGGAGATAGTCATCGGAGAAGGGCGCGCCGCCTGCCGTTTCGATGATGCCGGCGCGGGTGTCTTCTGGCAGGGCGTTGATGAAGGCCTCCGGCGCATATTCCTGCCAGCGCGTCTCCCAGGTGTTTTCCAGGGCGACGACAATGGTCGGCTCCACATCGCCGCGCTCAATCAGGCGCGAAAGCGTTTCGTCCACACCCCAGCTTGTGCCGGTATAGGCGCGCTCATCCTCAAACAGGTTCTGGCCATCATGCAGGTAGAGCACGCGGTAGCCCTGGTCGGTTTCGCCATATCCCTTCGGCAGCCAGACCTGCATTTCGCGCGCGGCCACATTTGCGGACGGAAAGCCCGAAACCTTCACCAGTGTCGCACCCGAGGGCATTTGCATGGTGGTTTCCGCGGGTGCCTGGGACTGGGCCGTGGCCGCAGCGCCATTGTCAGCGATCAAGCGCACGGCGAAGCCACCGCCCGCCGCCATGGGCAGGCGGAGCGTAGAGCCCGTATTGGCTTTCATCGTGGTGATGGAAATGGGGTAGGGGTTTGTGTCCCAGTCCGCGCCGGGGCCGTCCCGGTAAATCTGGGCAGAATAAAGCAATTCCGGATCGAGGAAGGTGAGCGGCACGGTGACCGTTCGGGCGGTCTCGTCGGTCACTCCGCCAAGATACCAATCCTCGGAGTTCTTGTCCTTACGCGCGACAACGAAATGGTCGCCCACCTCGCCCTGAAGCGCGATGGACTGTTCCCAGTCCGCCGGTACGTCCTTGATAAACTGGAAGGCGTCCATGTGGGCCGCATAGTTTTCCGGCAGGTCGGCGGCCATCTGAACCGGAGAATAGATCGTCACATAGAGCGCAAGCTGTTTGGCCAGGGTCGACGGCACGCGGTTCACGTCATCTGGCCCGTGGGGCATCAGGTCAAACACGCCGGGCGTGAAGTCAAACGGGCCGGCCAGCATGCGTGTGAAGGGCAGGATGGCCTGATGCTCGACTGTGTTGGGTGGGGTCCCCCAGGCATTGAACTCCATGCCGCGCGCGCCCTCGCGCGAGACGGCATTGGGATAGGTGCGTCGCAGGCCCGTGGCGCGGGCCGGTTCGTGGGCGTTGATCGCGATGCCGCGCTTGTGGGCCGCTTCCAGCACCTTGATGTCATGGACAATGCGTTCCTGGCTGTCGTGCCAGGTGAGTTGGGCATTGCCGTCCTCGTCCAGGTATTTCAGGTCCGATCCATCGGCCACATAGCCGGTCTTGATGACCGAGACGCCGCGCGCGGCCATCAGGTCCATCGCGTCTTCGAGTTGGTTTTCATAATTGGTGATGTTGCCGGAGGTCTCGTGGTGGCCGATCAGGGCGGTGCCCTTCTCTTCGGCATAGGCCGCCAGCGCCTCGAAATCATAATCGGGATAGGCCTCAGTGAAGCTGAACAGGTCCCCATTGTGGAACCAGTCGCCATCCCAGCCGATGTTCCAGCCCTCGACCAGCACGCCGTTGAAGCCATGCTCGGCGGCGAAATCGATATAGTCCCTGGTGTTCTCGGTGGTGGCCCCATGGATGGGACCGGAGCCCCATGTGAAGGTGTTGATATGCATCCCCCACCAGATGCCGATGTATTTGCCAGGCTCGAAATAGGAGACGTCACCGAGCTTGTCGGGCTCGTTCAGGTTCAGGTAGATGTCCGAGCCATTGTAGAGGTCAGCCGCGGTGTCGGCGACCTGGATCACGCGCCAGGGTGTATTGAAGGCGCCGTCGACATGGACCTTGGTGCCATCGGCGCGGGGCGCGAGGTCGGCCTCCAATTTGCCAGCCCGGCGCTGGTCCAGCCACATGCCCGCATAGTCGACGAGCGCGGCCTCATGGATGGCGATATGGGTGCCGTCATCGGTGCGCAGGGTCAGCGGTGTGTTGGCGCGCGGGATCTCTGAAACTTCAGTCGTCTTGTAGGTGTATTCGAGACGATTGAACTCGCCGGCCGGGGTCCACCATGACATCGCGTCGGCGGGCACGGTGAATTCGGTAATTTCGTCCACGATAACGCGCGGACCCGCGCCGGGCACTTCGTAGCGAAACCCAAGACCGTCATCGAAGACGCGCAGGCGCAAGGTGTAGCCCGCTGCCGCATCGTCATCGGACTGGAAGGTGATGGCGATTTCATTGTGATGGTCACGCACGAACTGGCGCTCGCCCCAGGGCTGTTCCCAGGTCTCATCCGCGCTGGACGTCTCCAGAGAGACCATTTTGAGGTCTTCATCCAGATTTGAGCCACTGGCAAAGCGCAGCCCCAGATGGGACTCTCCGATCAGGGGCTCACCCTTGTAGCTGACGGCATAATCCGGTTGGCCGTCCTCTGAGGTCACGGAGACGACAAGGTGTCCATCGGGAGAGGCGATTTCAGCGCTTTGCACCATAAGGGGCGCCTGGCGGGCGGTGTCGGCTTTGAGGTCGGTCGCCCCACCGTCCACCGGCAGGGGAAGCGCACAGGCCGATGTTGCTGCCAATGTCAGGATCGATAGTCCGCTAAATCGCAGGGTCATGATGGACGCCTCCCAACGCCTATATGTTCTGCGGAGAGATTGCCGATTAATGCAATTTTCTGCAAGGGATTTCCTGAAAAGTGATGTCGCAGGGCGTGCGTTTGCGTCGTTTACACCCCTGAATCTCCAATAAATGCGGTTGTTTCGAGAACATCTCTTGCCTTCTGCGCGTGAGACGCCGTAGAGTATTTTTTGCAAAAAGTTGCGAATAACGATGACAGAGCGACTGGGAGGCCGCCATGACGCACACAGGACAATTGGCAGATAGGTTGCACCGATCCTTGCGGGGTGGTGCGTCCGTCCTGGCGCTGACAGGCTTGTTCCTGGCGGGCTGTGCCACGGCGCAGGAGCGTGTCGACGCGAATGTAAGTGTGACATCTGCCACGGTGGCGCCGGACCGCTTTGGTCGCCTGCCCCAGGACGAAGTCATTTATTTTGTGATGCCGGACCGGTTTGAGAACGGCGATCCATCCAACGACCTTGGTGGGCTTGAGGGCGATCGCCTCGTGACGGGCTTCGATCCGACTAATAACGGCTTTTACCATGGTGGCGATCTGATCGGGCTGACCAACCAGCTCGATTATATCCAAGGTCTTGGTGCCACCGCTATCTGGCTGACCCCCATTTTCGAGAACAAGCCCGTGCAGGGCCCTTCCGGCTTGGAGTCGGCCGGGTATCACGGCTACTGGATCACGGACTTCCTGAATGTGGATCCCCATCTCGGCACGCGAGATGACTTCAAGACTTTCGTGGATGCGGCGCACGCGCGCGGCATGAAAGTCTATATGGATATCATCACGAACCACACCGCAGACGTCATCCAGTATGCCGAGTGCGGAATATCCGCGACACCCACGGATGACGGGCCAGGCGCCGATTGTCCTTACCGCGCGCTGGGTGACTATCCGTGGACAACGCGTGGCGATGCCTCGGGCGAAGTGATCAATGACGGGTTTTTGGGGGTCGACCCCCGCCACATGTCAGCGGAGAATTTCGCCGCCCTGACGGATACAGACTTTGCCTACACGCCCTTTGTGCCCGAGGCGGAACGGGACGTGAAAAACCCCGCCTGGCTCAACGGTCCCATCCATTATCATAATCGCGGCCATACGAGTTTCGAAGGCGAGAGCTCCCGGCTTGGCGACTTTGCTGGCCTTGACGATCTGATGACGGAAAGCCCTGTCGTCGTTGATGGCATGATCGATATCTACAAGCAGTGGATCACGGACTTCAAAGTCGACGGCTTCCGGATCGATACGGCCAAGCATGTGAACCCCGAATTCTGGCAGGAGTTCATTCCCGCGATTGAGGAGCACGCCAAGGCTGAAGGCATCGAGCACTTCCATATCTTCGGCGAGGTTTATGAGTTCGACCCGGGCCAGCTCGCTAAGTTCACGACCTATGACAAAATCCCGACAGTTCTGGACTTTGCCTTCCAGGGCACGGTGCGCGGTGTTGTGGCTGAAGGTCAGCCTGCGCGGTCGCTTGAGCGGATGTTTGAGGCTGATAAGGTCTATGCTGGGGGCGAGGCGACGGCGCTTCAGCTTCCGACTTTCCTTGGCAACCACGATATGGGCCGGTTCTCCATGTTCCTGCGCGAGGCCAATCCGGACATGTCCGATGGCGAAGCGCTTGCCAGGCTTGAGCTTGCCCACGCGAAGATGATGTTCCTGCGTGGTGTGCCAACGATCTATTATGGGGACGAGCAGGGGTTCGTGTCCGATGGCGGCGACCGCCCAGCGCGCGAGAACATGTTTGTCAGCCAGGTGCCGGACTATAACGACAACGACCTGATCGGCACCGATGCCACGACAGCAGACCGCAATTTCGACACCGATCATCCGCTCTACGCGGCGATCCGCGATATGGCTGCGGTGCGCCAGGTCCATGATGGGTTGCGCAGGGGACTCCAGACGGTTCGGTATTCCGGCCGTGATGACGGTCTTTTCGTCAT
>JBCBGZ010000131.1:0-4636 GCA_038526245.1 Pseudomonadota bacterium | reverse complement strand
CGAGCCCAAATTGATCGATGCCGCCTAATCTAGCAATGGCCGGTTTCGTAATCTTGGTGCGGCATACATGGTATCGTTCTCGGAGACATGGAGGCCCCGCGCCGCTCGGTAAGGCCAGAGCAGCGCGGGCCGTTTGCGCTATGCAGATGCGTAAGCTTCCAACGCTCCAATCCCGGCTTGGTATTGCCCGATGATAGCGCCACGAAGCATTTCAACGTTTTCGGGGTCCGCCTGGAAATTTGCGGTCCATACAACCGTTGTGCTGCCGTCTTCGCCGGATTGTGCCACAACCGAGCCAGAGAAATTGCTGAGCGGCATGGGCGGGTTTTCGATGGAGTAGGCCAAGCTGCCCGCGTCGGCGTCGACGCCAAGGATCGTCTCCTTCAGCTCATAGCCGTCCATTTCGGTCCCCGGCATGTCCATCACGCAAACGCGGGAGGATCCTGCGGATGTACCAGCGCACTCCGCTGACTTGATGAAGGGCAACCACTTCTCCCATTGCGGGTCGGTGATGGCGGCGCGCGCTTTGTCAACGGGCGCGGATATTTTCTGGGCGACGGTTACGGTTACGTCGGTCATGTTGAAGTCTCCTGTTGTGGGTTCGAAGTTTGCGAGACTCTGACGCCCGAACCATGCCGCCAGAGTAGGTCGGTCATGGGGTGACGACGATCTTGCCAATGGGCGCATTGCCTTCGAGCGCGAGGTAGGCGTCGCGCACATCGCTCAACGGATAGGTATGGTGGATGAGCGGTTGGAAGCGTCCCTCCTCGATACGGGGCAAGAGATAGTCATAGGCCGCAGCCCAAAGCTCGGGTTTCTCAAAAAGATGCCAAACCACGTAATAGCCGATGAGTTGGACGTTCTTGGTGATCAGAGCAAAGAGCGGCACGCTCGGTTCAGTGCCGTAATAAGCCAGACTGCCATAGGAGATGATCCGTGCGCCGGGGGCGGCTGCGTTGACCAGGTCATGCCAAAAGGGGCCCGAGACCGGATCAAAAGCGATATCGAACTCTGCGCCCTCTAGCGTGCCGTCCGTATCTGTCACGACAACTTGGTCGGCACCCGCCGCCAAAAGCTGATCGCGTTTGTCCGCCGATCGTGTGGTGGCGATCACATAGGCCCCGTGGTCTTTGGCAATCTGAATCGCAGGAATGCCAATCGAGGATGCCGCGGCCGAGATCAGCACGCGCTGGTCTTTGCCCAGGCGCAGGCCGCCATACGTGACCAGCCCACCATAGGCCGTTGCAAACCCCATCCACACGGCCGCCGCCTGGATAGGGTCCAACCCTTTGGGGCGGGGGATAACCGATGTGGCGGGCACAAGCGCGTGCTCTGCCAGAACGCCGTAGTGGTCGACGCGGAAGCTTGGCAGAATGCAAACGGCATCGCCGACAGCAAACCCCGTGACGTCCGGGCCAACGGCCTGCACCCGACCGGTTGCCTCTGCGCCGATCAACGCGTCTTTTGGCGGCTCAAAGAGGTATTCACCGCGCGAATACAGCCACTCGGACCGGTTCAAACCGGCGGCTTCTATGGTGACACACACCTCGCCGGAAGACGGGGTTGGGATAGTTTCTTGCCGGATGTCGAGCGCAGCAGGACCGTCCGGCGTGGCAAATCGGACCACGCGGTTCATGATCTATCCTTTTCGAAGAGAAGGGGAGTGGCGCGGTCGGAGCCGCGCCAACCAAGCGTTACGCGTGGGAGAAGGCGTTGCGCGTGACGTATTTGGCGTTGCCCTCTAGGGCCTTAGCCATTTTGCCCCGCAGCATGGGCTTCATCATCGGTAGCATAAGCTGGCCAATGATGCCCATCGGCGGCTTGAAATCCATGGTGAAGGAGATCTCGCTTTTGTTGTTCCCAAGGGCGCGGACTTCAAAGAGGCAGGTCGCGCCTTTCATGGGCATCGTCGTGTCATCAATCACCAGACCCAGTTTGCGACCGGGCACATACACATTGATGGTCTCGCGCAGATATTCGCTGCCATCGGCCTTCAAGTCACACTGCCGCTTTGCACCAAGCCCGGTTTCCACGCTTCCGGGCAGGATGCGGGATGCTGCAAGGTTTTCGTTCCACTTCGCGATCCCGCCATAATCGTCCAAGCTGGCCCAGACGTCTTCTGCGGACGCATCGATCGTGCGTTTTGTGGTCACTTTTGCCATTGTCGTTCTCCTGTTTGCGGATGGGTTTTGGGGATGCCTATTCGGCGAGTTCTGCATCGAGGAAGCTGGTCAAGGCGTTCACATACGCCTCAGGCGCATGGGCCTGCAGGTAGTGACCAGCGTCGGGGATGCGGGTGATGTTGGCGTCCGGCGTGCCCAAACGCGCTTGCAAGTCGCCAATCACAACGTCTGCATCAAAGTAGGCGTCTTGTTCACCAAAGATGATTGCGGTGGGGCCTGCGTAGGCGGCCAGCGCTGCATTGCGGGCCTCTTCGCCCATCATGAAGGCGGGCACGGCCTGCGCGAAAAACGTCTCGTAGACTACATTCGCGCCCTCGATATCAGCGGCATAAACGGCGGTTTCGCTGGCAGGGACAGAGCCCGGGCCAAACCAGCCTTGCTCTAACCACATCAACGCCAAGTCTTCTGCGCCCTCCGGTGCGGCCATCGGCGCGAAGACCTCTTGCGGCGTGGCCTGTTGCCCCATGATCTGCATGACCGCTGGTGCAGGTGTGACGCCTGCAAGTCCCACGATTGTGTTGGTTGCAACCACTGCGGTCAAACGGTCGGGCGCGTCTAGGACCATCTGCCAGCCGGTGATGCCCCCGACGTCGTGCAAGACAATCGCAAAATCCTCGACGCCCAGATGATCGGCTAGCGCAAAGAGCCGCGCGCTTCGGGCCTCCGTTGCGTAGGCGGCTGGGTCGGCAGGCTTGTCAGAGGCACCGAACCCCATCAGGTCAGGTGCGATAACGCGGTACCCAGCGGCGGCGATCCGAGGGGCGACATCGCGGAACAGGTAGGATGATGTTGGGATACCGTGGATCAACATCACAGCCGGTGCGCCAGAGGCGCCGACATCCAGGTAGGCCAGCGTATTGCCGTCCAATTCAACACGATCAAGCGATGCCAGATGATCCGCATGACCGTCAGCCAGAGCGGTGAGCGGGAGGCTGGCGCCCATAAAGAGCGCGCCCGTCAGGCCAAGCGCAGTTCGGCGAGACATTTCCATTGGTTTCATAGAGTTAACTCCTGGTTTTGCTGGCCACTCGACAAACTGAGAAGGGCGAGCTATGTTTCAAAGCAGTTGCAGTGAATGAATCACTACACACGCAGTGAAATGCTGTCAACACCGTTTGAAGGACTTGCTATGCCGCCCAGAAAACCCTTGCTCCCTTTAGAGCCCATTCCTGATATGGAAGGTGTCTATCGCGCCAGACGCGGTGCGGCGGCAATGGCAGCAATCAAGCTAAGGGACGGCGGACTGGCGCTGTACAGCCCCGTGACAGGGCTCACCCCAGGCGCCATTGAACGAATGACGGCGCTTGGAGGGGTTTCGGCCATAATCGCCCCAAACCACTTTCATCACCTCGCGCTGACCGAGTATCTGGAGGCTTTCCCCGGCCTGCCGCTTTACGCGCCGATTGGGGCACACAGAAGGCTGGAAAAACAAACGAGTTTCAGCTTCGAAGATGTGCAGGATCTTATGCCCGCCCTGCCCGACGGTGTCCGTCTTCACCAACCTCAGGGGCTGAAGGCGCAAGAGGTATGGGTTGAAATTACCAGCGCGGGGGCGGTCGGTCTGATCGTCTGCGACGCGTTTGGCGCCCCGGCAAAAGACGACGGGCTGCCACCGTCTGAGGCCAGCCCGCGCGGGAGTTTCAAAACGATGTGCCTCAAAGATGCGGAGGTTTACCGTAACTGGGCCAAGCCACTTTTTGCGCGAATTGAACTTACCCACCTTTTGCCATGCCACGGCGCGCGCGTGACTGGAAAAGGTCTTTCCGCGCATCTATCAAAATCTTTGGAGGCGCTCTGATGGCACGACCCAAAAGTTACGACCGTGACGAAGTGATCCTGAAGGCAAAAGATGCCTTTTGGGAGCATGGCTACCAAGCGCTCGGCGTCCGCGCCATCGAAGCGCAAACAGGCTTAGGAAGCTTCGCCCTCCGCACCGATTTTGGCGGCAAAGAGCAGCTCTTGCTCGAAGCCCTCGCGGCGTATCGCGAGGAAATGGAAACCTATGTGGCGCGTATCATGGACGACAGCGACCGCATTGAAACCATTGTGGCTGCCCTTGAGCAGATGGTGACGCCTTACCCAGGCAGTATGCGCCGTTTTGGATGCCTGATGACGGCCCTCGTCTCAGAACTGCCCAGCATCGGATCACAAGCCGTCAGCGACGCGGTCAATGCCCATTTCGACCGGATTGGCGCTTCGACAGCGGGGCTCGTCGAGCGCGCGCAACGTGCCGGAAATGCGCGTCCAAACTTGGAACCCGAAAAATGCGGAAAATACGTGGTGGGCGTTGTTGGTGGTCTCCAGACAATCAATCGCCGCGCGGGCCGCATCGACGCGGCTAAGGACTTCGTGAACATCGCCATTTCCGAGGTGCAACGCTGGTCCACGGCATAGGCCAAAGAAGAGAAAAGCGGCCGCTCCGTGAGAAATCGCCAAGGACCGCTCTGTCCGCA
>JBCBGZ010000130.1:0-4650 GCA_038526245.1 Pseudomonadota bacterium | reverse complement strand
GGCGGCTTTCGGGTTGTTGTCGATCCGGGCATTGGACAGTTGGGCGCCACCACAGATCATGGTGTGGTTTGTTTTGACGTTGGCGTTGCCGTTCCTCGTGGACGTTGGCATGACGCTGGGCCTGCGATCATTCCAAGGGAAAAACATCCTGCGGGCGCACACTGAACACGCCTATCAGGGCCTGATCGCGTCAGGGTGGCGCCATTGGCAGGTGGCATGGCTGTGGTGGGGGTTCACGCTTTTCTGCGCTGCTTCGGCCTATGGGGGCCTTTACCTGCAAATTCAGGTCGCCTTTTCGCCGAACGCCATTGGCCCATCCTTTTGGGTTTTCGTGGCCTTAGCGCTGACAGGAGCAGTGATCTGGACGGGTCAGCGTTTTGTGTTACTGAAACGGGTCAGTGCACCCGGCTGACGGTGAAGTCGGCGAGCTGTTCCAGCATCGTGCGGTAGCTGCTTTCCGGCAGGCCCTTCAGCGCTTGCTTGGCGAGCGCCACATAGGCGTCGGCCTCGGCAATTGTTGCATCCGCCGCGCCGGTTGACCGGATCAAACGGATGGCGCGTGCCAGGTCGCCTTCTTGCTGGGTTTCTGCCGTCATGGCCCGGTCCCAGAAGGCCTTGTCCTCATCCGAGCCCCGTCGGCGCGCGATGATCACGGGCATGGTCAGCTTGCATTCACGGAAATCATCGCCCACGGATTTGCCGATCACAGCGGTCGTGCCGCCATAGTCGAGCACGTCGTCAACAATCTGGAAGGCCAGACCGAGGTTTTTGCCATACGCCGCGAGACTGGAGGCCACCGCGTCCCCGCCCGCCGAAAGGGCGCCGGCGCGGGCCGCCGCTTCAAACAGCGCCGCTGTCTTGGCTTCGATGATGGCGAGATAGTCTTCCGTCGGCAGATCGAGGCGGCCTTGCGCAGCCAACTGCCTGACTTCCCCCTCGGCGATCACCGTGGACGCGTGGGAGAGAATACCGAGGATTTCCAGGCTGCCGGTTTCGACCATCAGCGTGAAAGCGCGGGCGAATAGAAAGTCCCCCACCAGGATTGAACCGGAGTTGCCCCAGACATGCTTGGCCGCTCGCTTGCCGCGCCGCAGATCGCTGTCATCGACGACATCATCATGGAGCAGCGTGGCGGTGTGGATGTACTCAACGGCAGTTGCAAGGGCGTGCGTGGCCTCCGTCGTTCCGCCGGCCGCATGGGCCGCTGCCAACGTCACCATAGGGCGAAGCCGCTTGCCGCCTGCGCTGACAATATAGCCTGACATATCTGGGATCATCGCCACGGGGCTGGCAGCGCGCGCGATCAGCAAGGCCTCCACGGCATCAAGGTCTGCCGACAGGACAGATTGCAGCGTGTCGATAATCGACCCATCTGAGTCAGGTTTTCGGGGCGTCAGGGTCTGGGTCACGCGGGGTCCTGCTCTGGTCTTGCGACTGAGATACATTATGGATACGGGCAAAACCCGCATCTAGGTTACGCGGCGCTGCGCCGCATGGCTCATCTGGAGGCCCTTACATGGAAGAAGTCTTCCGTACAAATGACCTGGTGAAGCTGAGCTATGTCCAGCATCTGCTGAGTGAAGCGGGGATCGATCACTTTGTTGCAGACCAGCATATGTCGGCCGTTGAGGGCAATATTGGCGCATTTCCGCGCCGGGTGATGGTGCGCGAAGACGAAGCCTCAAGGGCACGCTACGAACTGCGTGAGGTCGAGCCCGGGTGAGCACGCTGCAGGATGTAACCCACGACACTGTGTTTCAGGGCCGGGTGAAACTCGTCCAACCCGCCAAGGGCCTGCGCGCCACAACAGACAGCCTGCTCCTTGCGGCGAGTGTCGCAGCAAAGCCCGGGGCACATCTTCTGGAGTTCGGCACGGGATGTGGCGGAGCGCTGCTTCCGGCGGCCTGGCGCTCGCCGGAGGTGGCCTTCACAGGATTGGAGCTTGAGCCCGACCTGGCGGCCTTGGCACGGCAAGGCGCTCAAGAAAACGGTTTCGGCGATCGTGTTTCGGTCATTGCCGCTGAGGCTTCGGCATGGGTCCGCGACCATGAAAACCGTTTCGACTGTATATTTGCGAACCCACCCTTCTTCGAGCCGGGCCGGATTTCACCGCCGGGAGATAAAAAGACAGGGGCCTATATCGCATCCCTGTCGCTGGAAGACTGGCTGAAAGCCATGGTGTTTGCTGCAAAACCACGCGCTCCGGTCATCGTACTCCACCGCGCCGCCGAGTTGGCAAGGTTGCTGGCGCCGCTGGATCGATGGGGCGGCGAGATCACGGTGCTGCCCATACATCCACGGCCGGGCCAGCCCGCCAACCGTGTGCTTGTGCGGATGCGTAAGGGACTTCGCCGCGGGGATGCGCGGCTTCTGCCGGGCCTCTGCCTCCATGCCGATGGTACGACAGATGCGCCAGGGCCAGTCCTTCAGGCCGTGCGCCAGGGCCTGGCCCTCGATTGGGACTGACCGATTTTTCGTGTCCGATATCTTACATTGAACATGTGCTCACACCATATCTACCACAAGGCTGAGGTTGGCAGGAGAAAGGAGCCAAGCCATGTTCGCGACACTTATAGGCCTGGGATTTGTCTCGGGACTGGTGATCGCACTTTTGGGCCACCCCGGGATCGGTGGTGCGATTTTAAGCGGTCGTCCGCGAAGCGACGACCATGATCTGAACGACGGATACTAGCCCTCGCTTGCAGAGAGCGGCAGGCAGCGCTACCGGAAGGTCGAGAGACTGCCGAGACCTGCCATGCCCGCCAATTCCGCCAAGCCGAAAAAGCCCGCCTCGTTTCAGGACCTCATCCTGACATTGCAGTCCTATTGGGCCGATCAGGGCTGCGCCATCCTGCAACCCTATGACATGGAAGTCGGCGCCGGGACGCTGCACCCCGCCACCGTGCTGCGCGCGCTTGGGCCGAAACCCTGGCGCGCCGCCTATGTCCAGCCTTCGCGCCGGCCTGCCGATGCCCGTTATGGCGAAAACCCCAACCGGCTTGGCCACTACTACCAGTTCCAGGTCATCCTGAAGCCGAACCCGGCGGACCTGCAGGATTTTTATCTCGGCTCCCTGAGGGCTATCGGTATCGACGATACCGTCCATGACATCCGATTTGTGGAGGATGACTGGGAAAACCCCACCGTGGGTGCCTGGGGCCTCGGTTGGGAAGTCTGGTGCGACGGTATGGAAGTCAGCCAGTACACCTATTTCCAGCAGGTCGGCGGGCTGGACGTGCACCCGGTCTCGGGCGAACTGACCTACGGCCTCGAACGCCTGGCCATGTATGTGTTTGGCGTCGACAATGTCTACGACCTGCCATTCAACGCGCCAGACGCGCCCACGCCGCTCTCCTATGGCGACGTGTTCCTCGAAAACGAGGTTCAGCAGAGCCATTTCAATTTCGAATTGGCTGATGTTGACATGCTGCTGCGCTGGTTTGCTGATTGCGAGGCCCAGTCCAACGCCCTGCGCGAGGCGGGCAAGCCCCTGCCCGCCTATGACTACGCCCTCAAGGCCAGCCACACCTTCAACCTGATCGACGCGCGCGGCGCCATCAGCCCCACAGAGCGCCAGGCCTACATCGCAAGAGTGCGGGACCTGGCACGGGGGGCTGCGGCGCAATATGCAGAGCAGCAGGAAGAGGCATGACCACGGTCATCAATCTGGATGAAGCCATGGCGAAGGTGACGGGGCACTGGACCCCGAAACTCGCTGGCCGCGTCAACGGCACCGATGTGCGGCTTGTAAAGCTGCAGGGCGATTTCGACTGGCACAGCCACGCCACCGAGGATGAGATGTTTCTTGTTCTCAAGGGCGAGATGCGCATCGCGTTTCGCGACCGGGTCGAGACCGTTCGCGCCGGGGAATTCATCATCGTGCCGAAGGGGACTGAACATTGCCCCGGCGCGGATGAAGAATGCCACGTCATGCTGATCGAACCGTCCAGCGTGGTAAACACCGGCGACAATCCTGTCTCGGAGCGGACGGTGCAAACAGTGGAGCCCCTGAAATGACAGACCAACCCGAAATCGCTGGCAAAGAGCCCATTTCCGTCGATGTGGAAGAGGGCAAGATGTACTGGTGGTGCACTTGCGGGCACTCAGCCCGGCAACCTTTCTGCGATGGCTCGCACAAAGATACCGATTTTGCGCCCGAAGGCTGGGAAGCGCCCAAGACCGGCAAGGTCTTCTTCTGCGCCTGCAAGCGGACTGGAAAATCCCCTTTGTGCGATGGCAGCCACAACAATCTGTAGGCATGCTCTTCGTGCGGGCTTGACCGACCCACATTACCCCTTATCCCCAGCGCAAGATTTTGCATTCGCGAAAGCGCACCTTTTCCATGCCCGACCTTCTCCTTGAGCTTTTCAGCGAAGAAATCCCTGCGCGGATGCAGGCGAAGGCTGAGGCGGACCTTCTCAAGGCTGTGCTCGCGAAGCTGGGAGGGGCGGGCCTTTCCCACGGGGCGGGCAAGGCGTGGAGCACACCGCGGCGCCTGGGTGTTCACGTCAGCGGTGTCGCTGCCAAATCGGAAGATGTGCGCGAGGAGCGCAAGGGCCCGAAGGTCGGCGCGCCGGAAAAGGCGGTGGCGGGCTTCCTGCGCGGGGCAGGGCTGGACAGTATCGACCAGGCCGAGGTGCGCAGCGATCC
>JBCBGZ010000129.1:0-4654 GCA_038526245.1 Pseudomonadota bacterium | reverse complement strand
GACCTGCTGATCGAAGTTGCGCGGTTCGGCGCGGTACTTCAATGCCGCGGCGTTGCGAAGGGCGACCGTGTCATCATCTACATGCCCATGGTGCCGGAGGCCGCTATCGCGATGCTGGCTTGCGCACGCATCGGCGCCATTCACTCGGTTGTCTTCGGCGGGTTCGCACCGAAGGAACTCGCCACGCGGATCGATGATGCCAAGCCCAAGCTGATTGTCAGCGCCAGTTGCGGGATCGAGCCGAACCGGGTGATCGCGTACAAGCCGCTATTGGACGAAGCCATAGACATTGCAGGCCACAAACCTGGCGCCACGGTGATCGTCCAGCGCGACAGGCTAGCCGCGGATCTTAAGCCGGGATTTGACCACGATTGGGACCGGGAGATGCAGACTGCCGCGGACGCTGGCGCCGTGGCGGCTTGCGAGCCGGTTGCCGCCACAGACCCGCTCTACATTCTGTATACGTCCGGGACAACGGGCGAACCCAAGGGCGTGGTGCGCGATACGGGCGGGCACATGGTAGCCCTGAAATGGTCCATGGAACATATCTATGGCGTGCGTCCGGGGGAGGTGTATTGGGCCGCAAGCGATGTCGGCTGGGTCGTCGGCCACAGCTATATCGTCTATGGCCCGCTGCTCCATGGCTGCACCACGGTCCTGTTCGAGGGAAAGCCCGTTGGAACACCAGATGCCGGTACATTTTGGCGGGTGATCGACGAACACAAGGTCGCCGCGCTGTTCACCGCGCCCACCGCATTCCGCGCGATCAAGAAAGAAGATCCGGCAGCCGATCATCTTAGCCGCTACGATACGTCGTCGCTGCGGACGCTGTTCCTGGCAGGCGAGCGTGCCGACCCGGATACAATCGCCTGGGCGCAGGACAAGCTTGGTGTGCCGGTCATCGACCATTGGTGGCAGACGGAAACAGGCTGGATGATAGCAGGCAACCCGATGGGCATCGAGCCGCTTGCCGTGAAACTCGGCTCGGCCACGGTGCCCATGCCGGGCTACCAGATCGATATTCTGGACGAAGGCGGCCACCCGGTTGGCCCGGGCGAGCTGGGCGCGGTGTGCGTGAAACTCCCCCTCGCGCCGGGCAATTTGCCGACGCTGTGGCAGAATGACGAGCGGTTCAGGGACAGCTATCTCACCGCCTTCCCTGGCTATTATGAGACCGCCGACGCCGGCTACATGGATGAGGACGGCTACCTCTTCATCATGGCGCGCACCGACGACATCATCAATGTGGCCGGCCACCGGCTCTCTACGGGTGCGATGGAAGAAGTCCTTGCCAGCCATCCGGCTGTGGCTGAGTGCGCAGTCCTCGGCATCGCCGATGCCCTGAAGGGGCAATTGCCCGTGGGCTTTGTCGTGCTGAGTTCCGGCTGCACCGACGATCCTCGGGATGTAGAAGCCGCATGCGTTGCATTGGTCCGTGAGAAGATCGGGGCCGTAGCGGCCCTCAAGACGATTATCACCGTAGACCGCCTTCCCAAGACCCGGTCGGGGAAGATCCTGCGTGCCACCATGCGCAGGATCGCCGATGGCGACCCCTGGAAAATGCCCGCCACAATAGACGACCCCGCCATCATGGGCGAAATCGAAACCGCGCTGGGGGGGCGAGGCCTGGTGAAGGCGCGGGTCTGATCGGCCCCAGCGCAATCCCGAACACACAGACCCAATATCTACACGAAGACTGCTCCCAACTCGCGCCGCTATCGTGTACGAACAGAAGGAAAATAATGCGGGCCTCCAAAGCTTGGGGCCAGCACGCACCGCATTTTGGGGGACCGAGCCAAGATGACCGACCAGAGCAATCCGCGCAAAGCCAGTTCACGGCTTGGATTTCTGGATTTCGTCTGGAAGTGGACCACCGATGAAACCGTCAAGGTTTCACAAGACGAGATTGACTATTTCCGCGAACACCCCGACGAGAGTGACGATTTCGCCTCGCGGATACGCCTGCATCAGCTCTTTTTGTTAATTGGGATCACCCTCGGCGTATCAGCGGTCGCAGCGGCCAAAGTGCTGGTCCACTCTGGTGTGTTGAGTGCACTCCCCGTTGGCCTGGTCGAGTTTTTGACCGACATCGTGTTTGAAGTCGGGGCCGCGCTAATCGGGGCGTCTATTGTGACCTTCATGATGGGGATCGTCATGAACCGTCAGCAAAAGAACGCCCTGAAATGGCGGGATGAAATCCGCAAGCGCATCGCGGACACCGAGACCTGAAGGCTCGACGTCCGTCGACGCTACATATTCGGGTAGGCCGGTCCGCCGCCGCCTTCTGGGGTGACCCAGTTGATGTTCTGGTTGGGGTCCTTGATATCGCAGGTTTTGCAGTGGATGCAGTTCTGCGAATTGATCTGGAACCGGACGTCGCCGTTTTCCTCAATCCACTCATACACGCCGGCCGGGCAGTAGCGCGCTGAAGGGCCGTCATAGATCTCGTACTCAGACGACTTCTGCAGCGTTTCGTTCTGCACGTACAGGTGAATCGGCTGGTCTTCGCCATGATAGGTATTGGTGAAGGACACGTTGGTCAGCTTGTCGAAGCTGATCACACCATCGGGCTTGGGATACTCGATCGGCTTGAATTTCTTGGCGGGCTGTAGGCTCTCGGCATCGGTCTTCTTGTGCCCAAGGGTCGGCAGATAGCCAAAGCCGAACCAGGAGCGCAAGTACATGTCCGGCATGCCGAGCACCGCGCCCAGCGTCGTGCCATAGCGCGACATGAGCGGCTTGGTGTTGCGGACCTTGGAGAGGTCTTCGAAAATCCAGCTTGCCTTGTAGGCATCGTCCATCTCGTGGAGCGCGTCATTGGCGCGGCCAGCCTCCATCGCGTCAAACGCCACTTCTGCGCCGAGCATGCCGGACTTCATGGCGTTGTGGGTGCCCTTGATGCGCGGCAGGTTCACAAAGCCAGCTGAACAACCGATCAGCGCGCCGCCCGGGAAGCCGAGCTTGGGAACCGACTGGATCCCGCCAGACGTGATTGCCCGCGCCCCATAAGAGACCCGTTTGCCGCCCTCAATGTGTTCGAGGATTTCCGGGTGATGCTTGTAGCGCTGAAATTCCTCATAGGGCGCGATGTAGGGGTTCTTGTAGTTCAGGTGGACCACATAGCCGACGCTGACGAAGGCTTCGCCATTGTCGCGGAACTTGTAGAGGAAGCCGCCGCCGGAGCTGTGGGCCGTATCCGCAGGCCAGCCAAATGTGTGCTGGGCAAGGCCTTCTTCGAAGCGCTCATCATCGGGCACGGACCAGACTTCTTTCAGGCCGATGCCATACTTCTGGGGGTCGCAGTCGCTCTCCAGATCGTATTTCGCTTTCACCTGCTTGGTCAGGGAGCCCCGGGCGCCTTCGGCAAACAGTGTGTACTTGCCGAGAATCTCCATGCCCGGCTCATAATCTGGCTTGTGGGTGCCGTCCTGGGCGATGCCGTTCACGCCGGCGACAACGCCGCGCACTTCGCCATTCTCGCCGTAAACCACTTCGGACGCGGCAAAGCCTGGATAGATTTCAACGCCCATCTCCTCGGCTATGGTTCCCAGCCAGCGGCAGGTATTTGCGAGGGATCCCGCATAGCAGCCATGGTTGTGCATCAGCTTTGGGAACAGGAAGTTCGGGAAGGTGAATGCACCGGCGGGGCCAAGGATCTTGTATTTGTCCTTGGTCACTTCGGTTTTAAGCGGACGGTCATCACGGGTGCGCCAGTCTGGCAGCAGTTCGTCGAGCGCGCGCGGGTCCAGCACCAGACCGGACAGGATATGCGCGCCAACCTCGCCGCCTTTCTCCAACACGACACAGGTGCGCTCCTCGCCCTTTTCCTGAGCCAGTTGCATGAACCGGATCGCGGCGCACAGACCTGCAGGCCCTCCGCCGACGACCACGAGATCGTATTCCATGGACTCGCGCTGGATCTCTTCCGACATTATCCTCTCCCGGTGCTGGCGCCGCTCGCTCGGCTGGGCCTATAACCAATCTCTTGGTGATTTATTGATAACAGCCCGGAAGACCACTGCGGCCCAATGACCGAAATGACAAGCGAAACAGCCCTCAAGGCGCTGACAGGATGGTGGGAGGAGATGGGGGTTACGCCCGATCCCGCCGTCATGCGCGCCTTTGCGAAGGCCGCGCGGTCATCGCAGGCAGCCGCCCCACAGGCCGCTTCGAGCGAAACCAAGACCGCTCCCCCGCCCCAGCGCCGCAAGGCAGCAAAGTCTCTGGAACACTGGGTCGGTGAGGCCCGGTCTGTCGCGGCGACTTGCAAGGATATGGGTGCACTCACCGAAGTCATCGGCGCTTTCGAGGGGTGTCCCTTGAAAGAGGGTTGCCGCAGCACGGTGGTGTTTGATGGCCAGGTGGGCGCGCCGATCATGGTCATTGGCGAAGGCCCCGGCGCCGACGAAGACAGGGCAGGCAAGCCATTCGTGGGGCGCGCCGGACAGTTGCTCGACAGGATGCTGGCAGCCATCGGTATCTCGCGAGCGTCCAATGCGCTGATCACAAATGTGAATTACTGGCGCCCGCCCCGCAACCGGAACCCCGAACCCGATGAATTGGCGGTCTGTCGTCCCTTCGTTGATCGCATGATCGAGCTGACGACCCCGAAACTGATCATCACTGCCGGCGCCATTCCATCCCAGTCATTGTT
>JBCBGZ010000128.1:0-4664 GCA_038526245.1 Pseudomonadota bacterium | reverse complement strand
TCGGCGTCGATCACGACCCACTTGTTCTCCACGTCGGCAGGTGCGTTATAGGTTTTCATCGCCCTGTTACGAGCCTCTTAATTCGGAGTTTGCGGAATGCAGTTCAAGCGCTGCGGGTTAGTGCCTGACCGCCCCTTTGTCAACGCGTGTCTTGGCGCCGGCCTGCTTTTCCTGATCGGGTGCGGACAGCAAGGCGATTCCGGCACACCGGGAGACACTGCACCCAATGAAGATAACGGAAGCGTTACTTCTGTTCCAGCGGTGTGGAGCACGCGGCCATTGGAAAGTGCTGTGGAAGACGTCGCCCTTGCGGGCGGCGCAGCATCCACAATTGCGGTGATCTATGAGGATGGCGCCGTTCAGTTCTTCAACCTCGAAGGCGATCGCACAACAGACATAGCAATTTTGGACGCCGGTACTGTGGCTCCTGGCACGTATCTCCTGTTTGGGGAAACTGGGCTCACTCTGTTTCCGGGGATCAACCAAAGTGGCGGATTGATCGCCTATGCCCATTCGGAAGGATTACCTGCGCCCGTGGAACTGGCCTTGCCGATCGAAACATCCGGCTCT
The DNA here is from genome assembly GCA_038526245.1 of Pseudomonadota bacterium. Classification (GTDB taxonomy): domain Bacteria; phylum Pseudomonadota; class Alphaproteobacteria; order Caulobacterales; family Hyphomonadaceae; genus UBA5336. The sequence continues at coordinate 4,094 of JBCBGZ010000128.1, read as the reverse complement.
GTTGACATTCTCTGCAGCCGGGCGCTGGGCGCAGACGACGACGGTGATCTTGAAATCGCATTCTGGGGCGCTGGCGAGGATACCGCGACGTTTGGGACCCTCGGCGCAGACGGAGACATGTTCATGTTCCACCCGAAGCCGAGGCCCACTGTTCCAGCCAGTGCAACCGATTGCGCCATTACTACAGATGGCGTGTCCTTCAACGTCAGTGGCTCCGCCATTGGCACACTCGCGCGCCAAAGCACCCAGCATTTCGTTTTTCTAACTCCCGCAGGCGCGCTGACGTCCGCCAAAGCCGGAGAGGATGCCACGCCTTTGGCAGTGCGCGACGGAATCAGCGTGAAAATGCCCTCCCCTGTCAGGGCTATGGATGCGTTGGGCCAACCCCTCGGCGGAGGATATCCGGGAGGGGTTATCGTCGTGGCTGGCGAGACCGACAGTGGCCATCAGCTTGTGTTCATTGACGCGACCAACTTAACGTCGGTCGAGAGCAACTAAGCTGTCGCAGCGCTCTGGGGCGACACGGCTGGGTGGCTCTGCTGGGCCTTACTTGCCAGCGTCGTACGCCAGGCCAGTCGCACCGCCGCGAGAAAGACCAGAACGCCGAGCCCCTGATGGACAAGGGCCAATTCCAACGGCGCGACGTTTACAAGCGTGAGAATTCCCCAAACGGCTTGCAGGCTGGTGAGCGCTGCGAGCCATGCAGTTGGCCCCGCAATGGCAGTGGATCGGGCAAACCAGGCGAATGCCAAGGTGCCTCCCCAGAGAATGTAAGCCAGAATGCGGTGGTTGAACTGAGTGGCTTCTCGCCCCTCGAAAAAGCTGCGGACGCCGAGATCTGGATCGATATAGTATCGGGGGACCAACTCTCCGGCCATGAGGGGCCAGTCGGTATAGGTGCGCCCGGCATCAAGCCCCGCAACCAGCGCTCCGCTCGCCATTTGCACAAACACAAGCGCCATCAGGCCAAGACTCATCCAAGCCATCCATTTCGGAACCGCGGCACGCGCGCGCTGGCCTAGATCCATCCAGAACCACGCAATCAAACCGATGATCGCCAATGCCAGGGTGAAGTGTGTGGCGAGCCGGTAGGGGGCCACATCGAGCCGTGTCGTCTCACCAATGCCGCTCGACACCATCCACCAACCGATAAACCCCTGCAGGCCACCCAATGCGATCAGACCGCCAAATCGCAACGCCCACTGACGTGTCAGCCATCCCCGGAACGCGAATATGGCAAAACCTGCGAGCGCCACCAATCCAATCACGCGGCCGAACTGGCGATGGCCCCATTCCCACCAATAGATGTATTGGAACTCGGCCATGGTCATGCCGCGGTTCTGCATCTGGTATTCGGCGGTTTGGCGATAAAGCTCAAATTCAGCCAACCAAGCGGACTCACTGTGCGGCGGCAGTGCGCCCGAGATTGGCGCCCATTCGGTTATAGACAGACCTGAATCTGTGAGCCGTGTGGCCCCTCCAATCAGGATCATTGCGTAGACCATTAGCCCCAACAAAAGGAGCCAGGGTCGCATTGAGGTACGGCCTCGGTGCGACATTGCCTCTGGTGTATTCGCCTGTTCGGACTGCGTCATGCGCCCTAAATGCGACGTTGGCGGTGGTTCGCAAGGCGCACCAGTGCCGCAGGCCAGGTGCAACCCCATGGAGCAGATGCGATGAAATCGAATGTCCGGAAGCCCATCGCGATCCTCGCGCTGTTCACAGTCCTGATTGTGTGGATCGTGATCGCGACCATCATCGGATCTGCCATCACTGACGCGCCTGGTTGGCTACAATTGATCTTCTATATTGTGGCTGGCCTCGGGTGGATCTTTCCGCTGCGCCCAGTTTTCCTCTGGATGAACTCGGCCCCGGACGTTCAAAAGGGCCCTTAGTCTGGGTCCGACTTTGAAGACTCAACCTTTTTGCGAAGGCGCGCAAACTGCTCGGTCGCGTCCTTCACGACGCCATCATCTTCGCTGTGTCGCTCAGTTTTGGGCGCTTCCTCCGGCTCGGCTTCGACTGGCGCTTCCTCCGGCTTTGCATCGCCGACTGTCTCACCCTCAGCGGCCGGTGCATCTTCGGCGTCCTCATCCAGTTGAGGCATTTCGAAGGGAACAGCTTCCGCAGCCACGTTAGCAAGATCGCCCTGCCCCACCTCCGCCTGTGCGCCCAATTGGACGAGCCGTGTCTCAGCGCCTTTCAGGGTCATGCCCGGCCAGACCGCCAGTGCACTCCCGGCAGGCACCCAAACGTCACACCAGCCGCCAAGCCGACGATACCCAATGTCCCGGCCGACCCGTACCGCGTCGCCCGTTTCTGCTGTAATGTCGAGACGTGGTCCGAGCCCGCCTGTTACGACGCGAATGGCGACGGCATCCTCACCGCTGGTGAACGTAGCATAGGCGTTTGCAAGGCCTGCTTCATCGGGATCACTGGCAAAACGCATACTCGAATCCCCCGCCTCTTCGATGAGAGAAAAAATCTCGCCCGACATGGGCGCATGGATTGATGTTGTGCTTGCCGGCGAAGACGCGACGCGCAGGCGCGTGAAATCTCCGCCCGACAGGCGCAGTTCGGCCGGTGGCAAGCCCGTGGAAACGGACACAAGGACACCGTCGACCGGCGAGACGATCGCCGCAGCGTCTGATGGGGGCGTGCGTTCAGCCTTGCGTGTCGCCAGAACGGCGACAACCATGGCGAAGAGGCCGAGGAGGAAGAGCGGTCCCCAAAGCATGCTCAAAAGCGTTCCGATGAGCAGCGCGCCCACCGCGCCAATCATGCCCCAGAGATCTATCCGCGCGAGGGCCCAGGGAAACCGCCTGCGCTCTAGGTCAGTCGAGGAATCGATCATGTTTGGTTCCTACTCTGCTGCTTCAATCAGCGTATCACGGGCCGCTTGGCGCGCCCACATGTCGGCATAAACGCCATTGGCCTGCATCAAATCGAGATGCGGCCCTCGCTCGACAATCTCGCCCTTCTCCAGAACGACGATTTCATCGGCATTCTGAACTGTAGAGAGCCGGTGGGCGACCATGAGCGTGGTGCGGCCCCTCGACGCTTCATCAAGGGCCGCCTGCACAGCGGCTTCAGTGGCGCTATCGAGGGCTGATGTGGCTTCATCAAGCACCAGTATGGCCGGGTCAGCCAAGATGACCCGTGCAATGCCTACCCGTTGTTTTTCTCCGCCGGATAGTTTCAGTCCCCGCTCACCGACACGGGTATCCAGCCCTTCAGGCAGCGCCTTCACGAAGTTGAGCAGCTGCGCGCGGCGCATCGCCTCTTCGATCTCGCTTGCGCTGGCATCAGGTCGCGCATAGGCGACATTGGCGCGTATCGTGTCGTTGAACAGGACGACATCCTGGGGAACCAGGCCCAGATTGCCGCGCAGGGACGCCTGGGTCAGGTCACGCACGTCTTGGTCATCGACGAGCACCCTGCCCGCCTCAACATCGTAGAACCGGAACAGAAGCTTCAGCAGGGTCGACTTGCCTGCGCCAGAAGTGCCGACAAAAGCAACCTTACGCCCCCGGTCCACATCAAAGCTCACATCGCGAACGCCAATCGCACGCCCTTCATGGCTGAATGCGACATCTTCAAACCGAACGCGACCCTCAGCGTCGGTCAGCGTCTTCGCGCCTGGCCTGTCAGCCACTTCAGGTGTCATGCCCAAAAGGCCATAGAGCTTCTCAAGGTCCACCGCGCCCTGCTTGATCTCTCGCCAGGCCCAGCCAAGGATGTTGAGCGGCGCATAGAGCGACAGGAACATGGCATACACAGCAAACGCGTCACCGATTTCCATGCGCCCCTGAGAAACATTCCAAGCCGACAGAACCAGCGCGACTAACAGTCCCGCATTCATCACAAGGGCCTGGGCCCCGTTGAGCACATACATGGAACGCACGGCGTCCACATAGCGGTCATTGTAATTCGACATGGCATTGCTGAAGCGATCCGTCTCGCGGGACTCAGCGGCAAACGCCTTCACCGTCTCGAAATTGGTCAGGATATCGACGGCGATCCCGCGAAACTTCGTGTCCGCCTCGTTCATACGCCGCCGCTGGCGAACCCGCCATTCCGTAATGTAGACCGTG
>JBCBGZ010000127.1:0-4715 GCA_038526245.1 Pseudomonadota bacterium | reverse complement strand
CACCCCGTTTATGCACCATCGCTCGCCCGTGGGCGGTGGGCCGTCCTTGAAGACGTGGCCCATGTGCAGTCCGCACGTGGCACAGTGGCATTCCGTGCGCGGGTAGATCAGTTTAAAGTCGGTCTTGGTTTCGACGACGCCCTGAGAGACCGGCTGCCAATAGGATGGCCAGCCTGTGCCGGAGTCGAATTTGTGCTCAGAGCTCCAAAGCGCGGTGCCGCAGCCTTTGCAGTGGTAGAGGCCAGCGCGTTTTTCGTCATTGTGATTACCGGGGCTGAAGGCGCGTTCGGTGCCTTCCTTCACGCCGACACGGAACTCCTCTTCCGTGAGGATTTCGCGCCATTCGCGGTCTGAGCGCTGGATTGTGTGGCCTTTGGCGGACATGGGGGCGGCTCCGATCTGATGCTTGCCATCAATGTGGGCTGGAGCCGCCGGGGAACAACCGCCGTGTAGATACGGAACCGCCGCTACTTCTGGCGCAGCGACACCATGCCGGTCATAAACATGTAGCGGCAGTCGTTTGCGTCGGCTTTCAAATCTTCAGCAACAGGCTCAGCGGCCATTCCGCGACCCTCGAAACGGGGGTCGTCACATTCCCCATCGAAGGCCCAATTGGATGTGTCCGCTCCAAAATCGATGGCATCGATTTCACGCGCCGTTGGAGGGGGAGAAACCTCAGCGCGCCAGTCTGCATCATAGGTCAGGGTGCCTTTCTGCCAGAGGGAAAGGCAGTCCGAGCGGTCTGCGTAGGCATCGTCAATTTCCAACGGGGGCAGCGCCATTCCCTCGCCGGAGAACCGAGGGTCATCACATTCGCCGTCATTTGCCCAGTCGGAGGTGTCGCCGCCAAACTGAATGCCATCAATCCGAAGCGGCGGCGGCGTAAGATCTGCCCCGCTGATCAACTGGATCACCCCCTTGTCGAACAGGGCCTCACAATCAGCAGCATCACGGAACTTGTCAGTATCCTCTGTGATATCAGCCACTCCCTGGCCTTCGAAACGGGGGTCGTCGCATTCCCCGTCATTCGCCCAGGCACTGGAATTGTTGCCGAAGTCGATTTCAGCCACGTCCTGGGCCATGGCGGCTTGCACAGCGCCGGTAGACAACAGCAGGGCGATTGCGGCGGATCTCAGTCTCATGATGTCCCTCTCATAGAAGTTCCGAACCCGCCGAACCCAATCGAGCGAATTCCTAAACTAACGAAGTCGCAATCTAATGTGGCAGACCCAAGGCACCCAAGCAGCCAATTGGAGGCCCTGGCACCTAACCGTAGAGCACCGTGATGGTCTCGGCCACGCACGCTGGGCGATCCTGGCCTTCAATCTCGATCGTGCACTCGGAGATCATCTGCTTGCCACCGGCTTTCTCGTTCACCTCTTTGCAGGTCTGGCGCATGCGAAGCTTTGAGCCAACAGGAACCATGTTGGTGAAGCGGACCTTGTTGGCGCCGTAATTGATGCCGCGCGTTGTGCCTTCGACGCGCAGCACTTCCGGACCCAGCATCGGCAGCAAGGAAAGCGTTAGATAACCGTGCACGATCGGGCTGCCCAATTCCTTGGTGGCGCGCTCCACATCCACATGGATCCACTGGTGATCTCCGGTGGCCTCGGCAAACATGTTCACGCGGTCCTGGTCGATTGTGTGCCAGTCGCTGACACCGACCTCAGTCCCGGCAAGGGATTCAAGATCGCTATAGTGTACGGTTTTGGGGTCTGCCATAGTGTCCTCCGTTAATGTTCGTTAGAGCGAGTGTTGCGTGAGCGGGGCGATTTGCCAAGGCATTCCCCAGCGTTCGGATCGCAATTCGCATGGGAAAAAGAGGGGCGGGACTGGCCATGGGCGATCATTCCCAAATATCGGTGGATCCGAACACGCAGGGCAATGCAAACCTGATCTACATCCTGTATCTGGTGTCGATTGCGGTAGGTCTGACCGCACTTGTCGGTGTGATTATGGCTTACATTGGCAAGGATGGCGCGAGCCCGACCCTTACCAGCCACTATGACAACCAGATCAACATCTTCTGGAAGGGGCTGCTCTACTCGCTCATTGGCGTTGTACTCACCTTCGTCATTATCGGCATCGTCGTGCTGCTCGCGACTTTGATCTGGTACATCGTACGTTGCGTGAAGGGGATGCAGGCGCTGTCTCGCGGCGAACCCGTTCCCAATCCCGGAAGCTGGGGTTTCTAGACGATCCGGCTGCCGGACTTGCCCCAATAGCGGTCTCTGATCAGGCGCTTATAGAGTTTGCCTGTGGCATGGCGCGGCAGCTCAGGGTCGAAATCGATGCTCTTCGGGCATTTGATTTTCGAAAGCTGGGCCTGGCAAAACGCCATGAGTTCCTCCTCAAGGGCAGCATTGGCTTCGACGCCAGCCATAGGCTGTACAACCGCTTTGACGGCCTCGCCAAAGTCTGGATCCGGTACGCCAATCACCGCGCAGTCGGCCACTTTCGGATGGGTGATGAGAGCGTTCTCGGTTTCCTGCGGATAGATGTTCACGCCGCCGGAGATGATCATGAACGCCTTGCGATCTGTAAGGAACAGGTAGCCATCCTCATCCACCTTTCCGACATCGCCGAGCGAGGACCAGTCGGGCCGTTTCGGGTTGAGCGCACCTTTGTTCTTTTCCGGGGCATTGTGATAGGTCGGCGCCGGTGTCCCACCAAAATAAATCTGGCCTTCTTCGCCGGTGCCAACCTCGTCACCCGCTTCATCGCAGATGTGCAACTCGCCCCAGATCGCTTTGCCGACGGACCCTTTTTTCTCCAGCCATTCCGGGCTCTTGATCCACGTCATTCCGTTGCCTTCCGAGCCTGCATAATACTCGTCGATCACGGCCCCCCACCACTCGATCATTTGTTCCTTCACCGGAATGGGACAGGGCGCTGCGGCATGGATGGCAAATTGGAGGCTGGAAACATCATATTTGCTGCGCACGTCTTCGGGCAGTTTCAGCATGCGCACGAACATGGTTGGCACGACCTGAGTGTGGGTGATGCCGTGGTCCTCTACAGCCCGAAGAAACCCCTCTGGATCGAACTTTTCCATGACATACAGTGTTGCGCCAAACCGCGTCATCGCCATGCACCAACGCAGCGGCGCAGCATGGTAAAGCGGAGCGGGCGAAAGGTAGCGGGTGTTCTCGTCAGCGCCGGCCAGCGCCTTGGCGATTTGGTTGAGAACGGACTCGCCATCGATTGGGCTGCCCGGTTCCACGTTCGGTCGAATGCCTTTTGGGCGACCGGTTGTGCCTGACGAATAGAGCATGTCTGTGCCAGCCATCTCGTCAGCGATAGGTGTTTCAGGAAAACTGGCGCGAAGGGTTTCAAGCGGCTCAAAGCCATCAATATCGCCATCAATGGACCACCTCGTGCCCACGCCTGCTTCATTCGCCCCGGCCGTAGCCGCAGCCGCCAGTGCGGCATCCGCAATCAGGAGCTTTGAGCCGCTATCAGTCAGAATGTAGGCCACTTCCGGCCCAGTCAGCCGCGATGATATGCAAACAAAGTACAGCCCGGCACGTTGCGCAGCCCAGCAAATCTCAAAATAGCGCGGGGAGTTGTTTGCGAAAATCGCGATCGTGTCCCCAGGGTTGCAGCCGGCCTCCCTCAGAGCATGCGCGATCTGGTTCGAGCGCGAATCCAATTGGGCAAACGTCACCGTTTCGCCGGAACCAACCATGACATATGCGGGTTTGTTGGGACCGGTCTTTGCGTGGTGGCAAGGGTGCATCTCGTTTCCTCCTCAGCGCAGCATTTCGCTGTCTCTTGAGGATGAGACTATCGGTTGCGGCGGGCCTGTCTACTCATCCGGCACCAGGGCGCGGTAAGCTCGCCAACTCGCCAAGCCCAGGACGGGGAACACCACAATCAGACCGAAAAAAGCCGTCGCAATACCAAATGCGGTAATCACGGCGATCAAGACGGCCCACAGCAGCATCGGACCGAGGTTTTGCGTGACCGCGCTGAACGACGTGATGATGGCCACAAAGACGTCATTCTTGCGATCCAGCAGCATGGGTGCGGTGACGACAACAAGACCATAGGCAACAAACGCGATGACGGCGCCAATCGCCGTCCCCGTCAGCGCCATCATCTGGCCTTCGCTGGTTGTGAACATAAAGCTCAGGAAGTCCGCCGGAGACCTGTGCAGGGTGTTTGTCGAGAGGGCGTACACAACCTGGGCGATCCGCGTCCAGAGCAGGTAAATCAGAAACAGGCCCAGGCCGAGATAGGCGAGATCAAGCCTGAAGGCGCCCTTCACAAGCGCCATATCTAAAAGCGTCGGCGTGTTACCGACTTCCAGCGTCCGCCCAGCCTCGTAAAGGCCCATGGCGACCATGGGCGCCATGATGAAGAACCCGCCTGCCAACACAAAGACCCATGCGAACTGGCCCGAAAAGACAAACGCCCAGCCGATGAGGGCACTGATGGCGGCGAGGACAATACCGTAGATCAGACATGGTAGGGGCGCGCGCTTAAAATCGGCCCATCCGCCCTTCAACCACTCAAACGGCGCACCCATGCTGACCTTTGCGACCTTGGGCAATTCAAAGGGTTGGCCATCCTTGCCGGTGTCCGAGTGATCACCCTGCGGTGGTGTCTCCTGCGATATGTCCGACATAGGGGCCTCCCGAACCGCGAGCAGGCCGACTACAGGCCCTTACTGCACAAGCTGGCACGGAGCGCATCGTGCCACCATCCGGGAA
>JBCBGZ010000126.1:0-4758 GCA_038526245.1 Pseudomonadota bacterium | reverse complement strand
ACACGTTCGGCGCCGTCGATCTGACCGCCAAGATTCTTCAGGAAATTGTTCAACCCCGCCAGGCGGGACTCATACTTGATCCGCGCATCACTGCCCTCGGGCGCCGCGGTCTCAATGGCATCAATCCACCCTTCCAGCAGATCAATCCACACAGGATACTGCCACGAGAACGTATTCTCGACTTCCGCCTGCCTTGCATAACGCGATGTGCGCCCCGGATACCCCAGCACCATAACGAAGTCGCCAGCGCCGAGACCGGATGCAGACACATCAAGCGTGTGCTCGGGCTGGTACGGTACATTATTCTGATCATAGTCAGCCGGTGCGCCGTCACGGGACACATAAGCCCGGTAGAATGCGAAATCGCCCGTGTGGCGCGGCCACATCCAGTTGTCGATATCGCCGCCATATTTACCGATCGAATCGCCAGGCGCATAAACAAGCCGCACATCGCGAATTTCCAACCGATCAATCAGTTTGAACTGAGCACCGCCATAAAATGACGCGACCTGACAACGGTGGCCTTCCTGGGTCTCGCATTCGGCGATGATCGCTTTGCGGCGGGCTTCAATCTCCGCGAAGATATCGCGTCCGCGATCCATTTCGTCGAGGCCATCGCGCACCCGCTCTGTCACATCCTGAACGTCAACCGTCACATAGATACGCGTTCCCGGCGCTGCGGGCAGTTCTTCGACAAACCGATTGGCGAGAAACCCGGTTTCCAGATAGTTCTGGTCGGCAGTCGAGTTGAACTGGACGGAGCCGCGAGCACAATGGTGGTTCGTGACCGCCAGGCCCGACGTCGACACGAAGGAAGCCGTGCAACCGCCTAGTGAAATAACCGCGCCCATGGGGAACGCCGTCAGATCCGTCAGCGTCTCCGGGTCAATGTTGAGCCCGGTTGCGGCGAGGTCGTCAGCGATCTCCGGCAACTGGTCTGGTGTGAACATCCCTTCCTTGGCGGTTGCAGCAAGCGGTGAGAATGCAAATGCCGCAACCATGGACAGTGTCAGCGACGCAAGGGTTCTGGATTTCACGGTCGACTCCCAAACCTGAAACATGAATTTACCTGTACCCTACATGGAGCCGGGATCAATTGCATCACTGTGTTCGCCCCGAGCGGGAACTCTGCGCGAAAGTCTCCCCTGCATTCAGACCCGTCTCAAGAATTCCACAGGAGATGAGTCGCGACTTCCCTGCAACAGGCCTCGGCCTTCCTCAAATCTGGCTGTAAATTGATGTTACATCGCAATGAATTTCCAATATACGACCGACTCGCTCGATTGGTGTTCACGGGCTGGTAGGTGCGACTGGCCTCGCGGCTCGCTCAGCCAGAGAAGCCGATTGCGGGGTTTAGGGGCACTGAATATTGTGCCGTCGAGAGGTGGATGGAGAGGGCGAAGTGACTGATTATATTGGATATGACGCGCTGACCCAGGCGGCGATGCGCGGCGTGGTTCGCGAAGCCATTCGCAGCGCCCAGTCGAACTGCTCGACGCCGGGCGACCACCATTTCTACGTCACGTTCCGCACTCGCGCGCCCGGCGTGCAGATTGCCGACTATCTGGTTGAGCAGTTTCCGGAAGACATGACCATTGTGATCCAGCACCAGTTCTGGGATCTGGAAGTCCATGATGGTCACTTTGAGATCATCCTGAAATTCTCTGGCATCCCCCAGCATTTGAAGATCCCGTTCACGGCCATTACGCGTTTTGTCGATCCGTCGGTGAATTTTGGTCTGACGTTTGATGAGGCAAGCGCCGCGAATTCCGACTCAGACGTGCTGGACCCGACCACCGTCACGGCGACCGAAACCGCCTTCGAGGCCCCCGAGGGCGAGGCCGCCAACACCGTGGTGAACCTGGACGCATTCCGCCGCAAATGAGCGAGCCCAAGGACCGCGCCGACGAGCCCGCTCGCGTTAGCGATGCCGACATGCTGGCCCGGTTCCAGAATTCCAAGAAGCGTCCGCCCTGCTCCGACACGCTCGGCATGCGTCTTGTGGAAGTCGAACAGACGGCGCGGCGTATCCGAATGGAATTCGACGTCTCTCCAAGTTTTGCCAACCCGACGGGCGCCGTCCAGGGCGGGTTCATTTCTGCAATGCTGGACGAAGCGATGAGCACGTGCGTGATCATCGACAGCAATGTCACCATGACGGCGCCAACGCTGGAAATGAAAACGTCCTACTTTTCTCGCCTGATGCCCGGGAAAGCCTTTGTGGACGCACGAATCATCAAGCGTGGCCGGTCTGCGGCGTTCATGGAAGCCGATTGCCTCGACCCGGAGGGTAAACTCGTCGCGCGGGCGACGGCCAGCGCCATACCGATGCCCTTCAAACGGCTAGGCTGAGTCTTCCGACTGGGTGCATCAGTCGGCCAGCGCCTCGACGCGCATCCAGATCCCCTCCCGGTCTCCCACGCGCCGCTCCACCAGAAGCCGCGCAACCTGATGGTCATCTTCAAACGCATTGCCGGTCACGCTATCGAGCAGTGCCTTTGCGAGATTATCGAGGTCCATCCATGGCGCATCGCCCGTGTATTCCATGACGATGTGAACCGCATAGTCGCCATATCCTGGACGAAGCCTCGGGAAGTGTTTGCGGAAGAACTCGCGCAAAAGGGTCTTGTAGTACTTGGCCTGGGTCGTGAGGCCCGTGCAGCGCACTTCCAGCGCACCGTCCTCGGTGAGGCGGGCGGCCACCTTGCCGTGCCGGGTCCAATCGTCCCCACTCATTCAAACGTGACTTTCCGCGCGCATACCCTTCCCATAAGCGAGGGACGTCCATGCGTATACTCTTTCTCACTGCCCTCGCCCTGATCTCCTTCGCCGCCAATTCCCTGTTGGCGCGCGCTGCCCTTTCGCCAGGTGATACAGGCCCAATCGCCTTCACACTTATTCGTCTGTGGACAGGTGCGGCGGCGCTCTACGCCTTACTCGCGGTAACCGGCCAGCTGAAATCTATTGAAACGTCCCGCAATTGGGCCGGCGCAGGAATGCTATTGCTATACGCGCTCATGTTCTCACTGGCCTATGTCAGCCTCGACACGGGAACAGGTGCGCTCGCGCTGTTTGCAACGGTTCAACTCACCATTCTAGGCGTCGCGGCGTACAATGGGCGCCTCCAAGCAAGCGAGGCGGTTGGGGCGGCGCTTGCCTTTGCCGGGTTTGTCTACCTCGTGTGGCCGAACCTCGGCACGCCGGGCGTTTTCGGTCTGGCTGCAATGGTCCTGTCGGGCATTGGTTGGGGCGCCTACACGCTTCTGGGCCGCGGCGCGCATTCGCCTTTAGCGCTGACAGCGGAAAACTTCCTGCGCGCGAGCCTGCTTTCGATTCCCCTTGTCATCGGCTTTGCGCTGGCGCCGGAGATTTCCCTTCGCGGGGCCACCTATGCTGCCCTGTCTGGCGCTGTGACATCGGGATGTGGCTATGCCATCTGGTACGGCGTGCTGCCAAGGCTCTCCACGGCCACATCTGGTGTCAGCCAGCTTCTGGTGCCGCCCTTGGCTGCCATTCTAGGGTGGCTCGTACTGGCCGAAGCCATGGCGCCCCAGGCCCTGGTTGCGACGGGCTTGATACTCGGCGGGGTGTTGATCGTGATCCTCGGCCCCAGGCTGTCCGTGAACAACAGACCATGAGCGCACTTGAAGACACATAGGGCCATGATAAACGCGCCGGAAGACACTTCCAGATCAAGGATACCAGACCGATGGCCGATATGCGCACTGAAACCGACACGATGGGCCCGGTCGAGGTGCCAGCCGACAAATATTGGGGCGCCCAGGCCCAGCGCAGCCTTGGGAACTTCAAGATCGGATGGGAAACGCAACCCCTGCCCCTGGTGCGCGCCCTTGGCATCGTGAAGCGCGCGGCCGCCGAGACCAACATGGCCCTCGGCAAAATGCCGGAAGACCTCGGCAAAGCCATCGTCCAGGCTGCCAATGAAGTGATCGAAGGCAAACTGAATGGGCACTTTCCGCTGGTCGTATGGCAAACCGGCTCAGGCACCCAGTCAAACATGAATTCCAACGAGGTCATCGCGAACCGCGCCATTGAGATCCTGGGCGGTGAAATCGGGTCAAAATCACCTGTCCACCCGAACGACCACGTGAACATGTCCCAGTCGTCGAACGACACCTTCCCGACCGCCATGCACATCGCCTGCGTAGAGGAAGTGACGCACCGTCTCCTGCCTGCGCTGCAAGTGCTGCACAACGCGCTGAACGACAAGGCCGAGCGTTGGAAGGACATTATCAAGATTGGCCGGACCCACACCCAGGACGCGACGCCAGTGACGCTCGGTCAAGAGTTTTCTGGCTACGCCAAGATGATCGAAATGGGGGTCGAGCGGTTGGATCAATCCCTATACCGGCTACTGGAACTCGCCCAAGGCGGCACAGCGGTCGGTACCGGGCTCGCTTCTCCGGTCGGCTTTGACGAGATGGTGGCTGACAAGATTGCCCAGATCACGGGCCTGAATTTCAAGACAGCGCCAAACAAGTTCGAAGCGCTATCGGCCCATGACGCCATGGTATTCGCCCATGGCGCCATCACAACAGCCGCCATGAGCTGTTTCAAGATCGCCAATGATATCCGGTTCCTTGGCTCTGGTCCCCGCTCGGGTCTCGGCGAGCTGGCCCTGCCAGAGAACGAGCCAGGCTCGTCCATCATGCCGGGCAAGGTGAACCCGACACAGTGTGAAGCCATGACCCAGGTTGCCGCCCACATTCACGGCAACAATGCCGCGATGAGCTTCGC
>JBCBGZ010000125.1:0-4845 GCA_038526245.1 Pseudomonadota bacterium | reverse complement strand
CCGACGCCGTGAACAAGGTCACATCTCGGTCAAGTCCGAGCGTCTCCATGGCGGTTTGAAAGGCAGACAGCGCCCCATCGATCTGGGAGAGCAATGCGGGTAACGCGCGCGCCTGACCGTCATGGGTGTCAAATCCACCAAGGCCAACGAAGAAGATCTGGCGCGACGCGAACAATCGGTCCCGGACATTGATCGTTTCCGCGACGGCCCTGAGCTGGGCGGCGAGCGGTGTCGCTGGGAAGCTTGTTGGAAGCGAGGCGCCCTGTTGGCGAGCTGAATCATAGGCCTCATTGGTCGCAAGCCCGCCAGAGAAGGCCGTTGCCATGTCGCGTTCAAGCAAGTGGTCCCCGCGATAACTCGCTGCCGACAGCTGGTTGCGGACAGCTTCCAGAAGTTCGGCTCGTTCGCCAGACAGACCGTCATAATAGTCTTCCAGGAAATCTACGCGTGCGGCCCCTGCCGTGCTTACGCGGTACGGCACAGCACGACGTCCCGTTAGGAATGGTCCTACATCCTCGGTTGTGATCGTCGTGAATTGCGGCAGTGAAGCGTTGGCGCCGGATGCGAGGACGGCGTCGGCAAACAATCCGCCCCAACCATACTGTGCGCCTTCGGGTTGATTGGCTTGCCAGACCGCTTGCTGGTCATTGTGAGAGAACAGCCGTGGCGGCAGACGCACTGCACCGCCCTCAAAGCTTGCGCGCGTCGTCGGTTCGATGAGTGGGCCAACATTGCCGACAATTGCGGCCTTACCGCCCCGAAAAAGACCCTCCAGAAGGGGCATCTCCGGCGGCAAGGCGACTTGGCGTCCTTGAAGCACGCCGCCGGTCACGGGCGATAGAGGTGACAGGCTTGCGCGCTCGCGGGCTGAGCCTTGTTGGGCCAGTAAGGAAGCCCGCAGCTGCGCATACTGATCGTAGGAAGATTGATCATAAGGCAGGATCAAATCGTGGCAGTCTAGGCCGCCAAAAAAGAACACGCAGACCAATGCCTTATACCCGGTTGTGTTCGCGGCATGGGCCGTAAATATCCGTGGAATGGCGGTGAGCGCCGTGGAGGCCAGCGCGGCGGCGCCCAGCGATTTGATGACGTGTCTGCGGCTGGTAAGCATGATCTCTCCTAGCGCTGGACGAGGTAATCTGCGGACGTCATGACGAGCAGCACCGCGAGCGACACTCTTTCAGATAGCCCTTCGGTGTCGCCTGGGCCGTCAATGGGACGCGCTTCTAGTGTCGCAATGATCGCTGTTTTCGTCTCGTCAGACAGCGTGTGATAAACGAGCAGGTTGTTGAGATGGTCGACCAACTTCGTGGCATCATTCGCAAGCGCAAGTTCATCGGCATAGTCCGGCACAAAGGCCCGCTCAAGCGCCGCAGGATCCACTGGCACGCCCATGGCTTCCAGCTCCGCTCTGAGCTCGTCAGTAGGGATCATCGATTGGCCACCAAAGGCCCAGAACGTCATGAAGTTGATAAAGGCCGGCGTAGTCGTGGCATTCACAATCTGAAGCTCTGGCACGGTCAGACCAGCCGCCCCACTCTCCGTACCGGGCGCGATATAGCCCGGACGGAAAAAGTTGAAGACGGACCGGGCACGGTAAGGATGTTGGGCTAACGCATCCGGTGGGCTCAGGTCAAAAAGCTCAATCCCATATTCAGGTCTTGAGGCGTCCGCGTCAAAGGCACGTGCCCAATGGGTGAAACGCAGAAGCGGCTCGCGGATCTTGCCGAATTGGGCATCGGTGAGGCTCGCATCGCCGCGCACATCCGGGTCGAACAAAATGGCGGCGAGGGTTGCCGTAAGGTCGCCCTTGCGTCCGTCGCCCAAGCGGGTCCCATCTGGCAGCGTGTAGAAGCCGGAATCGAAGGCGACAGACACACGTTGGACATAATCCGGATCCGGCGCAGATGTCGTGAAACGTTGGATGAGCTGGCGTGAGATGAACGGCGCGACATTTGGATGCGCGAAGATACAGTCGAGCGCCAGGTCGATGCTAATCGCGGTCGGCGTCCCAGTTGGTATGGTACAGTCAAGAAAGCGCTTCGCCTCTGGAGAATGACGAGCCTCGTCAACCGCCATGGGCTTCAGCAGAGCTTGCTCAAGGCCTTCCCACTCGTCGACCGCGTCGACAACGGAGGGAAACCGTTGCCGGTCAAGACCGTCCAGGTCCAGGCCCGTAAAGACGCGTGCGAGACCAGCAATGTCCATATTATCATAGAGTTCGACCGCGCGACCCGAACCATCAAGCACTGGTGTACCATCGGGCTGGAGTTCGACGACGCCAACGGTGAAGAGCTGCAAGATTTCCCTGGCATAATTCTCATCGGGCATGCGACCTGTGGCCGGATCGGCTTTTTGGTTGCCCATATAGGTCAAGTAATAGCCCATGGCGGGCGAATAAGTGACCGCCTCCAGGAGATCGCGATAGTTCCCGAACGCACCTTCGATGAGAATGTCCTGATAGCCGACCACAGGCTCGGGAATATCGGTCAGTAGTTCGCCCCCAAAGTTCGACACAACGAGGATCTGCGACAAAGCGAACGCCATGCGTTGGCGAAGCTGGTCGTCGCCTTCGATAGCATTGCGCCAGAAAGAAAATGTGCTCGATTGCACGGCCAGAACGGGGAAGTCCTCGTCTGCGCCTGTGCTCATCGCGCGGTAGGCTTCAAGCTGCGGTGTATGCAAGCTGATAGGTTTCTGTAGTTCTGCCAGGAACCAGTCCGACGCGCTTGTACCGATCAGGGAAGACACCTCATCCGCGCGTGGACCGAAGGTTGCCTGGGCCAGAAAGCGTGACGTTCCAGCCTCGGTGGCGAAGGCGCCGGTTGGCGGCGGCGGTGGTGGGGGAGGAGGAGGAGGAGATGGTGTCGGTGTCGGCGTTGGTCCTCCAATCGGTAGGTTTCCGTCGTCTGGCATAACGTCGCCAGAACAGCTGCCCGCGAGCAGAACGCCTGCGAAGCTGGCACCCAAAACGGTGGTGATAAACGGATGTCGTCTGTTGATCGGCACCTGTGATTCCCTAAACTTTAGGATCTTATGAGTTCAGGACACTTGTAACCCGGTCAGGGTCGGTGCGGTTTTACAAGTCGGGATGCGAAACCATACAAATTTGTATGCGTGCTCAGTGCCCGCGCAACGGCAAGGTGATTTCGAACACCGCTCCCGGTTCTGTAGCGACCACGCGCGCCTGGCCGGTGTGAAGCTCGGCAATCGCCCGGACGAGGCTTAGACCCAGACCATTGCCAGGCGTTGACCGGCTAGATTCCAAACGAACGAAACGCTCAAATACACTTTCGGTAGCTTGAGCTGGCAGACCCGGTCCATCGTCACCTACTTCGAGCAATGCGTGGTCTCCTTCGGCACGCAGCCCAATCCATGCTTTCGCCCCATCGCGGGCATGCTCCAGGGCGTTCTCCAGAAGGTTTGATATCAACTGAGTAAGCAGGTCGCGGTCGCCATGGAGGAACACACCCGGGCCCACGCGCAGCTCGAGATGCTTGTCAGCGTCTTCGAAAATGGGTTCGAAACTGTCCGCTAAATCCGTTACAAGTTCCGAAAGGTTCACCTCAGCGAATGCGCCGCGTCGCTGCCCAGCTTCGACTTCGCCTAACCTTAGAAGTGCATCAAGGGTCCGCGACAGCGTCGATATGTGACCTTGGGCCGCCAACACATGGCTCGATACAGCCTCAGGGTCGCCCGCATCGCGTTGCAAGAGCTCCAAGCGTCCGGCCAAGTTGGAAACGGGTGTTTTCAGATCATGTGCGACTCCGACCGAAACGCCTTGCAGGTTCCGCGTCAACGTGCCGATCCGGTCAAGCATATCGTTCACCGCGACTGACAATCTATCGAATTCGTCGCCGGTACCGCTGATTGGAATCCGCCCATCCATCTTCCCTTCATCAATCGCTTCTGCGCTCATCGAGATCGTATTGAGTCGGCGGAAGACCGACCGGCTGGTCAAAAAACCGGTCAAAAGCAAGATCGGGATTGCTGCCAGCGCGACTAACCAGCTCGCTCTCACCAACCACTCCTGAAGGATTACGAGACGATCCGGTATAAAGCGAGCCGCGATCACCTCGGCGCTGCGGTCTTCCAAGGGTAAACGAAACGATAGAACTGGATGGCCGGATAGCTCTTCGTGTTCGATGAAAGTGCGCGTCTTTCCACCGGGTGGGTCAATGCCGTCAAAGCCAGCCAAGGTCTCATCATCGCCAGTCATGACACGAATGATGAATTCGTCTTCTTCAAGGATCGCATAGAGCCAATCGGGTTCCCAGGTCGACTTGCCGTCATAGCTGAGCGCCGATACCAGACCATTTATTCCCTGTTCGGCATAAAGACCTTCAAGGCCCTCCATTTCCCTATCTAGGCTCTCTGAAACCTCGTTCAGCGTTTGCGCTCGGTGGATCGCATAGCCGATCCAAACCAATCCGATCACACCCATCACGCCAATCAAACCCGACAGAACCGTGCGACGAAACACGGTCGATGCGATCAAGTTGTTACGGCGCGCTAAGGACATATCCCGCTCCCCTAACAGTGCGAATGAGTTCGGAATCGAACGGACGGTCAACTTTCGCGCGCAACCGGCTGAGATGGGTCTGCACCAGGCTTGTTTTCGGGTCGAATCGGTACCCCCAGATTTTATCTAGGAGCATGGTTCGGGTTACAATCTGGCCCTCATTAAGCATCAGGTATTCAAGGATTCTGTATTCGCGCGGTAACAGTTCGAGGCGCACATTGGCGCGAGTTACGACTTGGCGAGTGCGTTCCATAACGAGGTCACCGACCACAATCCGCGTCGTATCTGCTTCCGCAAGAGGTTGACGGCGAGTGAGCGCGCGT
>JBCBGZ010000124.1:0-4933 GCA_038526245.1 Pseudomonadota bacterium | reverse complement strand
CGCGGCGTTTCTCCGCCTGTTCCCGGCCATGGGTGAGGTCCGTCAGGCGGCCGCGGGCTTCGGTTTCGGCCTCGCGCGATGCCTGGACCGAGGCCCGCGCTGTCTGAAGCCGCTCTTCAAGGGCTTCAAACCCACCTTCAGCCTGCACAGGGTCGGTGGTCGCGAGCGTTTCGCGCGCCAGGGCGAGATCCCCGCGGATGCGGGTGGCGGCCTCGCGCACGCTGTCATGCTTCACGCTGGCGCGCTCCAGGGCCTGGCGGGCCTCCGCAGCGGCTTTACGCACGGCGTTCAAGGCCTGGCCAGCAGGCGCGACCTTGGCGCGTTCGCCGCGTAGGAACGTTTCAGCGTCAATCCGTTCGGCTTTCAGCTCCTCACGCGCAGTGCTTGCCGCCGCGAGCTTGTCTTGCAGCTCAGGAAGCTCGGAAAGCGCAGCCTCAAGCCGGGCTTGCTGGGCCAGTCGCTCAGCAGCGCTGACCGGGGCGTTGGGGGTGCGCACGAATCCGTCCCAGCGCCACAAATGCCCTTCCAGAGACACAAGCCTTTGGCCGGGTTTCAGGTGAGCTGCCAGACGCTCTCCGTCCTGAGGGCTGGCAATGCCGCATTGGGCCAAACGCGCGGTGAGCTGAGCGGGCGCCTGGACAAAATTCGACAAGGGGGCGCAGCCCAGAGGCAGGCTTTCGCCTGACGCCGAGCTCCCGGCCCAATGGAGGGCGGCTGCGCGATCCGTTGAAGCCTGCAAGTCGTCGCCAAGGGCAGCTGCAACGGCCTTTTCATAGCCATCCTGGGTGCGGATTTCTCCGATAACGGGCGGTGCTGAAGGGCCTTCGCTCGGCTTCAACAGTCTCTGCAGACCTGCGATTTCGGCTTCGAGGGCGCCAAGGACCGTTTTTGCCTCCGAATAGGCCGGCTCGGCCGCGGCTTCGGCGTCCTGCGCCTCGGCAAGGGCCGCTTCAGCGCCTTCCTGCGCCCGCTCGGCATCTTGCAGGGCGAGTTCGGCATCGCTTTCTCGGGCTTCAGCTTCGCGGGCAGCCGCCTGTAGCGAGGATACATCCGGAAGCGCGGCGAAATCCGATGATATTTGGCGGTCTTGAGCTTCTAGTCCGGCCACGCGTTTTTCAGCGGCTTCACGGGCGCTGCGCGCGGCATGTTGGCGAGCGCGGGCTTCCGATAGTTCTTGCTGAACGCCATCAGCGGCGTCCTCGGCCTGCCGCAACCGCGTTCGGGCCGTTTCAACCGCTTCGCGGGCGGCTCCTTCTTTTTGCGCATTCTCACCCGCATCCATGACCGGCAAGGCGGCAAGTTCGGTCTGTGTGGTTTCCAGAGCTAGTTGCGCTTCACCAATCGCGGCTTGTTCGCGCTCCATGTCTTCGATCAGGCGGGCGGCTTCGGCCTCCAGCCTTGATTTGGCGTCGGCGGCGGCTTTGTGTTCGGCCTCCAAACGGGCCAGTGCAATGCGCGCCTGGCCAAGCTTGGCGCCTGCCAGTGCTTCGGCTTCGCGAAGGGCGCCGAGGCCTTCCCCGGCTTGCAGACGTGCTGTTTCCGCCGTCGCAACTTCCCGTGTCAGGCGTTCCACATCCGCTTTGGCGGTGTTCAGCGCTTCAGTGGCCTGGGCCACGCCGGCCCGGGCAGCCTCCCATTTTAAATGCGCCGCAAAGGCATCCAAAGCGGCAATCTCGTCCGACAGCGCCTTGTATTTTCTGGCCTTGCGCGCCTGGCGCTTCAGGCTTTCCAGCTGGCGTTCCACCTCGGCGGAGACTTCGGTCAGCCGCTCAAGATTTGTCTCCGCCGCGCGCAGCTTCAACTCAGCCTCATGGCGCCGGGAATTCAGCCCGGCAATCCCTGCGGCTTCTTCCAGAATCCGCCGACGGTTTTGTGGCTTGGAGGCGATTAGCTCGCTGATCTGGCCCTGGCGCACAAGGGACGGAGAGTTCGCGCCGGTGGAGGCGTCGGCGAACAAAAGCTGGATATCCTTGCCACGAACGGTGCGGCCATTCAGCTTGTAGGTGGAGCCTGCGCCCCGTTTCAGGCGGCGCAGCACTTCCAGCGTGTCATTGTCGTTGAAATCCGCCGGGGCGGTACGCGCGGAATTGTCCAGCGTGAGGGCCACCTCGGCGCTTTCGCGCGCCGGGCGGCCTTCCGCGCCGGAGAATATCAGGTCGTCCATTTCCCCGCCGCGCATGGCACGCGCCGACGACGCGCCCATCACCCAGCGCAGGGCCTCCAACAGGTTGGACTTGCCGCAACCGTTTGGACCGACGATCCCGGTCAGGCCGGGTTCGACCAACAGATCCTGGGGGTCCACAAAGGACTTAAAGCCGGCAATGCTCAGTTTTGTAATGTGCATACCGGCTCCATTCTCTATTCCTCGACCGTCGGTTCAGCTTCGGGAGCCGTCTCTTCCGGCGTCGTGGCGCCAGCATCTGCTTCCGCAGGTGCTTCTTCTACGGGCGTCTCTTCAGCGGCGCGTTCAATCCCGAGGGCAGCGAGTTCAAGGTCGATCAACTCCGACAGGCCTTCCGGTGTGCGGGACTGGAATGTGTTTTCCAGCTTGTTGCCCTGCAGGATCAGCGTGGGGGTCGACTGCACCGCGTAATCGTCACCTGTCAGGATCACGTCTGCAATTGTCTGGCGGATGTCGCGGTCGGAAATGCACGCGTCAAAGGCTTCTTCGCCCACAATGCCATGGCGCTCGCCGATTGCCATGAGGGCGGGCTTCACAGCGCCCTGGCGCGTCGCCGCGAGAATGCCTGGCTGGGCATCGAACAGATCGTCGATCACATCGTGATACTTGTCCGGCCCTGCACAGCGCGCGAGGGCAAATCCGGCCACAGCAACGTTCTGGGGCGGGGTTGGAAACTCACGGAAGACGAATTTGACCAGACCGGTCTCGACATAGTCTTCCTTGATGGTTGGCATGACTTGCTGGTGGAACTGCAAGCAAGCGCCGCACGTAACCGAGGCATACTCAATCAGGGTCACGGGTGCATTGGCATCGCCAAGCACCATGTCGACAACACCATCGGCGTTGGTTTCGGCGCCAGGGCCTGTGTCGTCTCCATTTGCGCTTCCGCAAGCGGTCAGGGCAAAGAGGGCAAAGGCGGACAGGGCGGCGCGGCGGCTGAACGGTCGCATCAACATAACCTTTCGAACAATCGTGAGTCGGCGTGGTTTCCAAATGGTTAATGTCCGGCTGGCATTCAGCCAACCTCGCGGACATCACACTTACTTGCGCGCCGATACCATGGCTTTGCCGAGGGATACAGTTGCCGCCCGCAGGCGGGGGCATTCGATCTCGGTCACGGCGCGCTCAAGGGCAGACAGTTCCGTCGGTGTAATGGACCGTGGCCGAAGCGCGGCAGGCTTGGGCGCAGGCGCGCCGGGAAGAGGCCCCTGGACGATCTTGAGGGTGGCCACATGGCCGCCCACGGCCGTTTTCAGGCGAGAGCGGATCTGTTCAGCCTGGTGCTGGATGATCGGCGCGGCCTGGGGGATTACGCGCAGGGTCAGCGTGCGGTCCGTTTTCTTGCCCGTCAGCTTTTCCGGGGTGCAGTATTTGGCCAAGTCTGCACCGACAAGCTCCGCCCACTGCGCCTTCAGACGGGCGAGGCCTGCGCCCGGCTCGGGTAAAGACTTGCGGGCGAACTTCGCAGCAGCCTGGCCCAGGGTCGGGGCGCCGCGATGCATCGGCTTGGCGCGGCGATACCGCAGAGCGACGCGCGCACGAGCTTCCTCAATTGGATCATTCGCCAGCACTTTTACCATTGCCCGCCCCGTGATTTGCCTTGCCCCGCGGGCGGATCGCAATACGACCTGTCCCGATAAAGCGAAGACGCTTAGGAAGATTCGCCTGTGAAATGAAAGCGTTAACGAATGGTTAACTCTGTGGGTTTGTCCGCCCTGCCTGGGGAATTGCTTGTGTGGTTTGAGGCCCATGCACGCGAGCTGCCGTGGCGCATTTCGCCCGCCCGGCGTGCCACAGGTGAGCGTCCTGATCCCTATCGCATCTGGCTGTCAGAAATCATGCTGCAGCAGACCACGATTGCCCATGCAACCCGGTATTGGCTCGATTTTACAAGGCGCTGGCCGACGGTGGAGGCGCTCGCATCGGCAGAAGACGAGGCTGTGATGGCGGCCTGGGCGGGGCTTGGGTATTATGCGCGGGCACGCAACCTGCTGAAATGTGCGCGGGCGGTTGCCGCATCTGGAGGGGCTTTTCCACAGGACCGGGCGGAGCTGCAAAAACTTCCGGGTATTGGGCCTTACACTTCAGGCGCAATTGCCGCGATCGCGTTTGATCAGCGGGCCGCGGCGGTGGACGGAAATGTGGACCGGGTGTTCTCGCGCGTCCTGGCCCTGAAAGGGGAGTGGGCCGAGGAAAAAGAGCGAATCAAAGCTGAGGTGGAGGCCCTTGTGCCCGGCGATCGCCCCGGTGAGTTTGCCGAAGCCCTGATGGACCTCGGCGCGACAGTATGTACGCCGAAATCGCCCAATTGCCTGATTTGTCCGATCTCATCGCTGTGTGCGGCGCGCGCGGAGGGCGAGCCCGAACGATATCCGATCAAGCCAAAAAAGACGGCCAAACCAAAGCGATACGGCCATGTGCTGCTCTTGGAGCAAGGCGGCCGGATCCTACTCGTTCGCAGGCCGGAGAAAGGGTTGCTTGGCGGCATGTTGGCGCTCCCGACCGATGCGTGGAGCGAGGGAGGGGGCGATGCGACGGCTTTGGCGCAGGCCCATGGTGTGGCTGCGGCCTCGCTGGAGGCGCTCGGCGAAGTTCGCCACGTCTTTACCCATTTCGAGCTGACGTTGCAGGTCTGGCGCGGACGCGGCGGAGACGCGGGCGAGGGTGACTGGCGTGCGCCTCGGGATGTTGAGGGGCTGCCCAGCGTGTTCGCCAAGGCGTTTCGGCTGGCTTACCCGTCCAGGCCCATTT
>JBCBGZ010000123.1:0-4950 GCA_038526245.1 Pseudomonadota bacterium | reverse complement strand
CGCGAAGCATTGGGCAGTCTTAGTGTTGATGTCGATTTTGCCGAGGATGGCCTGGAAGCCGTCCGGATGGCGGCCGATGGCGCCTATGGTCTGATCCTCATGGATGGCTCGATGCCTGTCATGGACGGGTTTGAAGCCACCCGGCAGATCCGCGCAGACGAAGCCGCCTCAGGGCGCGGGCGGACGCCGATCGTGGCGCTTACGGCGAAGGTGGTCGGCGCAGATCAGGACACCTGGAAAGCCGCCGGAAGCGATGGCTACATGACGAAGCCATTCACGATTGACCGCCTCGCCGATGTGCTTGCGGGCCATCATACGGCAGACCCGGTTTCTGAGGACCGGGCGGCGTCTCCGGCCGATCCAGTCGCGCTCTTTGATGCGGAGACACTGGCCCAGTTCGAACTGTTGAAATCCGGAAGTGGACAGGATCTCCAAGCCAAGATCTGGACCTTGTTCCGTGAAAAGGCGCCATCGGCGTTTATGGATCTGCAGTCGCAGCATCAGGCAAAGGCCTCCGGCCAGGACGTCTCCAAGCTCGCACACGCCCTGAAGTCGATGGCGTTGAGCGCAGGTGCGGCCCGGTTTGCCAATCGATGTGGTGCGGTGGAGACCCTTGCTGGGCTTGATGTTGGCCCAGAGAAGGTGCGCGCAGCCTTGGAGCAGGCCGGTCAGGCCTTATTGGAAACGCTCGAGGCCATGGCGCCTGAACACGCGAAACAAAACGCCGCTTAGGTTTCTATTTCTCGCCCTTGGCGCCCCGTTCGCGCGCTTTCCGCAATTTCCGCACGCGGTCAGCCTTTCCAGTCGCGACGAACCAGAAGATGTGCCAGGCTTCACGCAAAGTGAGTTTCGGGTTCGGCCTGGCCGTGCCGACCTTTTCTTTCTCAGCCACTTTCGGTTTACGGCGCTTACGGCGACGCTTCGGTTTTTCGTCTTCAGCCTTCGTGTCTAGCTCGGCTTTGGCCGTATCATCCGGAAGACGCGGCGCTTCGCCATGGTAGAGGCTGAGATCTTCCTCCCCGCCCATTTGTTCGCGTTGCGCGGGCTCATCCTCACACCCCTCGCACACATTGGCGAGCAGGTGTTCGTCTGAAAAGTCGATCGCAAGTTCCACCCAGAGCGGGATGTGGTCTGACATCTGCCAGGTCATCCATCGCTTGTGGTAGTAGTCCTTGTCCTTACCTGTATCCGTAGGCGTGCCGTCATGCTTTAGGTCGCGATGGCGTGCGGGAAGAATCGGAGCGTAGTGGTCGTAGTGCTCTCGCTTGAAGAGGCTGTCGGTGAAATTGAAGGCTCCGGCGGACAGGAATGTCACCTCATCCTTGCGGGTCCTAAAGGCAATCTGGTCGTAGTACTTCGTGCCGAGAATGTTGGACGGGAACAATTCGGGCGGCAGGAGGAACCCCGCCTTGGTGAGCGCGCCCATCGTCTCGTCCATCGTGTTCTTGATGTTAAAATCGCCAAGCAGGATGTAGTTCTCGTCCTCCCGATCAGCGCGTTTGGCCATCTCTTCGGCGATGTATTCGATCTCATTTACACGGCGGCGGTATCCATCGGAGTTCTTCGAGTTGGAGCCGAAATAGATGTGCACTGTGCATAGGCTGAACTTGAACCAGCCGGCCTGGAAGGACACCAGAAAGGGCGTTCGGGCAAATTGCTGCTCGTCCGGCAGCAAGGCATGCTTCGGCAACACGATTTCACCCGCAATATTGCGGAAATCGACCTTCGACGTGTCATAGACAAATGCCATGCGCTCGCGGTTACCGCTGGCGCCCACGGTGACATCGGTTGCGATGAAGTCCCAGTCCGGCCCCAGCAGGCGCACCACCTGGCGCAGGGGTTCCAGGTCTTCATTGACCTCCTGAAGGGCGCATACATCGAAGGCAGAGATGACCTCAGCAATGTAGAGCAGGCTTTCCCGGCGGCGTGGCCCGTGGCGGTACTTGTTGTTGTCAAAGTCGCGCAGGTTCCAAGTGCCGATAATGAGGGAAGCTTCGCGTGTGCGCCGCGGCACACCGGTGGGCAGGGGTTCGCGCAGTTGAGCTCGTAGGTCCAGCAAACGCCGGGAGACCCAGTCGGACTCCGCTTCGCTGAACAGGCGGCGGTTGCGCAGGTCACGGTAAAAAACCATGGGTTCGAATCCCTCCCGGAGCCTTCTGCTCGGATGTTGTTAGGGTTTCGTTTGGGTTGGTTAGCGCTTGGTTAATATTCTGTGCGCGCCGGGTGCCAGGCCGTCCAACGTCCACTCTGCGACCGACCAGCGGATCAGGCGAAGGGTCGGGTGACCGATGGCGGCTGTCATACGGCGAACCTGGCGATTGCGGCCTTCGGTGAGCGTGAGTTTTATCCAGCTATCGGGCACGGATTTCCGCACTCGTATGGGCGGTGTGCGCGGCCAGAGCCAGTCCGGCATGGTAACAGCGTCTACACTGCAGGGGCGTGTCGGCCCGTCCTTCAACGTGACGCCCTTTGCCAGTTCCTCAAGCGCGTCCGGCGACGGGATACCTTCGACCTGAACGAAGTACGTCTTTGGCTTTTTGAATTTCGGGCTGGAGACTCGGGCTTGCAGGCCGCCATCATCGGTGAGCACGAGTAAACCTTCACTGTCGCGGTCCAACCGGCCGGCAGGATATACACTTGGTACGTTTAAATGGTCAGAAAGCGTAGCGCGTAGACTGTCTGCGTTGTCCTTGTCGGTGAACTGGCTGAGCACGCCATAGGGCTTGTTGAAAAGGATCGTCGTCATGCCCCCGCGCCTAGCATGGCTTGAAGCGGCGCGGCGAGGGGTTAGCTTGCCGCCAACACCGATGATTCTGGAGAACTCCCCATGCGCTACTGGCTGTTCAAGTCCGAACCTTTCAAGTGGAGCTGGGAACAGCAGAAAGCCAAGGGCGATGCGGGCGAGGAATGGGACGGCATCCGCAACTATCAGGCCCGCAACAACATGCGCGAGATGAAAATTGGGGATCGCGGCTTTTTCTACCACTCCAATGAAGGGCTCGAAGTGGTCGGCGTGGTGGAAGTGAGCGCCGAGAGCGCACCGGACAGCACGACTGATGATGAACGCTGGGATTGTGTTCATATCCGCGCTCTTGTCGATGTGCCCGCGCCGGTAACGCTGAAGGCCGTGAAGGCGAATGAAAAGCTCGCTGAGATGAGCCTTGTCACCTCGATGCGGCTCTCCGTACAGCCCGTGCTCGAAGACGAATGGATGGAAGTTTGTCGCATGGGAGGGCTCGACGGGAAGTCCCTGAAGCCGCTTGACTGACCCAACGCCAACGGGGGCTAATCCGCGCGAAACGGAGGACCCCATGTCAGCGACTGTCGAAATCCAGGGCGAGATTGCCCTCATCACCATGAATGACGGCAAAGCAAACGCCATCAATCCCCCCATGTTGGCGGCGCTGCACGCGGCGTTTGATGAGGCCGAGGCGTCCAGCGAAGCGAAAGCGATTGTTCTGACAGGACTGCCGGGAAAATTCTCAGCCGGTTTCGACCTGAAGTACTTTCAGTCCCAGGGCGCGGAGG
The DNA here is from genome assembly GCA_038526245.1 of Pseudomonadota bacterium. GTDB lineage: Bacteria > Pseudomonadota > Alphaproteobacteria > Caulobacterales > Hyphomonadaceae > UBA5336. The sequence goes on along the minus strand of JBCBGZ010000123.1, from coordinate 1,422 downwards.
CGGCGCGCGATCTCGTGAATGACGGCGGCAAGCTGGCGCTACGGCTTTACGGTCTAAAAAAGCCGCTTGTGGCTGCGGTGAGCGGCCATGCCATCGCCATGGGGTGCTTCATAACCCAGTGCTGTGACTATCGCATCGCCACGGCAGGTGATTTCAAGATCGGTGCAAATGAGACCGCCATCAGCATGGTCCTGCCTGAATTTGCACTCCAGTTGCTGCTGGCGCGCGTTCGACCGGAGCGGCTTACCGAGGCCGCAGTGATTGCGCGGCTCTTCAGCCCGGAAGATGCCGTCGAAATGGGTTATGTGGACAAGGTGGTCCCGGCTGAAGCGCTTATGGATACGGCGATGGGCGTTGCCAAAGGCCTCGCTCAGCTTCCACCCAGCGCCTATGCCGGCAACAAACGCCTGCTGCGCCGAGACACGCTGGCGGCGATTGAAGCGAGCGTTTGACGCTCGCCTCAGCCCGTCATTCTTTGACCTAGTCCGTCAGGCCCACCGCGCGCAGGGCGAAAGCGTATTCGATGGCGGTTTCCTTCAGGCCTTCAAATCGGCCTGAAGCGCCGCCATGGCCGGCTTCCATATTGATACGCAGGAAATACGGTCCGGCCTCAGGGGCCTCATGGCGCAGCTTTGCGGCCCATTTTGCCGGCTCCCAGTAGGTGACGCGTGGATCGGACAGCCCGCCGGTGATCAACATTTGCGGATAAGGCTTTTCTCCAACCTGATCATAGGGACTGTAAGCCAGGATGGTGTCATAGTCTTCTGCCGAAGTGATTGGGTTGCCCCATTCGGGCCATTCCGGCGGCGTTAGCGGCAGGGTCTCGTCGGACATGGTGTTGATCACATCCACGAAGGGAACAGCCGCTATGATTCCCGCAAAGAGCTCCGGGTCCATATTGGCTGCCGCGCCCATGAGCAGGCCGCCGGCTGAGCCACCGAGGCCGACCACGCCGCCTTCATAGCCGTAGCCTTCAGAGACCAGATGGCGCCCCGCGGACACATAGTCCTTGAAGGTGTTCTCTTTCTTCTCAAGCTTCCCGTCGAGGTACCACTGGTACCCCTTTGCCATGGAGCCGCGTGGGTGGACGATGGCATAGATAAAGCCCCGGTCCACGAGGCTGAGACGCGAGGTCCGGAAGCTGGCAGGAATGGTCACTCCATAAGAGCCGTACCCGTAGAGCAGGAGTGGCGCCGTGCCATCGACGGCGGTGTCCTTGTGGCGAAGCAGCGTGACGGGCACCGTCTCGCCATCATGCGCGGGCGCCATCACCCGATCGACCACATAGTCCGCAGCATCATGGCCTGATGGAACCTCCCTTGTCTTGCGCAGGGTGCGTTCCTTAGTGGCCAGGTCATAGTCATAGACCTGGTCGGGGGTAGAGGGGCTCGCATAGTCGAACCGGATCATGGTCGTGTCGAA
>JBCBGZ010000122.1:0-4968 GCA_038526245.1 Pseudomonadota bacterium | reverse complement strand
ACAGAAGCCCGCCGCAGCGCTATGCTGCGCACAGCCTTCTGCCCAGTGGTGCGTGAGGCGCTCAACGCCCCTGACACGATCGAGATCATGGCCAACCCTGACGGCTCAGTGTGGATCGAAAAAGCAGGGATTGGTCTCACCGTCTCAGATCATACCCTTTCTACCTCCGACCGGGAGCGCGTTATTCTCCTGGTCGCCTCCGGGGTGGGAGAAGCTGCAAACCGCACCTCCCCCATCGTCTCTGCTGAACTCCCCGGCAGCGGCGAGCGGTTTGAGGGGCTTCTCCCACCTGTCTCAACGGCTCCGTGTTTTTCGATCCGCAAGCCCGCGACCATACCGTTTGAACTCGGCGATTACGTCGATCAGGGCGCGTTATCGCCGACTCTCTGCGCGGCCCTGCGGGACGCCATCGTCGATAGACAGAATATTCTCATCGCGGGCGGTACATCCTCCGGCAAAACGACCTTTACTAACGCGCTACTTGCTGAGCCTGCCTTCAATGAAGACCGGATTGTCATTCTCGAAGATACAAGAGAGCTGAGGTGCGCCGCGCTGAACGCGGTGCAACTTCGCACACACCGGGACAGTACAAGTCTACAACAGCTTGTGCGCTCAACGCTCAGACTGCGGCCAGACCGGATCATTGTCGGCGAAGTGCGCGGCGCTGAAGCGCTTGACCTGCTCAAGGCCTGGAACACTGGCCATCCTGGCGGCATCACGACGCTGCATGCCAATTCCGCACACGGCGCGCTGACCCGGCTCGAGCAACTGGCCATGGAAGCGACACGCCGCCCGCCTTTCGATCTCATCGCAGAGGCGATTGATGTGGTCATCTTTATGAGCCGCGCTGGCGGCCAACGCCGCGTCGACGAAGCCATCCGCGTTACCGGCTTCAATGGCGAATGCTACGAGACCGCGCCGCTGATTACCCGTTCTTTTTCCCTTGTCCAACATGGAGACATCTCATGACAGGCTACACTCACCTTCAGGCCTTACATCGAACGGCCCAGATCGCTGCCCTTGTCGGCATAGGTTTGGCTTTAGCAGGCCCGGCTTATGCGGCAGGGTCCGGCATGCCCTGGGAAGGTCCGCTGGATCAGATCCTAACCTCGATTGAAGGCCCGGTCGCCCGTATTGTGGCGGTGATCATTATCACCCTGACTGGATTGACGCTGGCCTTTGGTGAGACCAGCGGCGGGATGCGCAAGCTGATCCAGATCGTGTTCGGCCTGTCTATCGCTTTTGCAGCCACCAGCTTCTTCCTGACCTTTTTCAGCTTTGGCGGCGGAGCGCTGATCTAATGACTGAGGGCTATGAAATCCCGCTGCATCGCTCGCTGACCGAGCCCATCCTGATGGCAGGTGCGCCGCGCGCGGCCGCTATCGCCATCGGGACCCTGGCAGCAGCTTTGGCCCTGGGTCTTCGCCTCTGGATACCGGGCCTCCTGCTTTGGGTGCTGGGACATTCAGCGGCGGTCTTCATGGCGCGATCTGACCCCGAGTTCATGGCCGTTGCGAGCCGCTCGACCCGCCACAAGGAGCATCTGACATGCTAAACTTGCGCGAATTCTCTCAGACGCCGACCTTGCTCGCCGACTATTTGCCTTGGGCCTGTCTCGTTGCTCCTGGTGTGGTGCTTAACAAGGATGGCAGCTTTCAGACGACGTTTCGCTATCGCGGACCTGATCTGGAAAGCTCCACCGACGCGGAACTCGTGGCGATCAATGCCCGCGTGAATAATGTGCTACGCCGGTTTGGTTCTGGGTGGGCTTTGTTCTTTGAAGCCCAACGCAGCGAAGTGCATGATTATCCGATCTGCGACTTTCCCGATGCTGCGTCCTGGCTCGTTGATCAGGAGCGCGCGCTGCAGGCTGATGAAGCCGGGGCGAGATATGAGAGTTCTTACTATCTGACCCTGCTCTGGCTGCCGCCCGCCGATGCATCGGGCCGCGCCGAAAAAGCTCTCATCACCCGCGCCGAAACCGAGGACGCCGCGACCTGGCGGCACCGGCTGGAGACATTTCAACAACACGCCGCCCGCGTGTTTGACCTGCTCACAACCTGTCTCGCGGAACTTGACCGCCTGAGCGATGACGAGACGCTGACTTACCTACACTCGACCATTTCGACCAAACGCCACCCCGTGGTGGCGCCGGAACTCCCGGTCTTTCTCGATGCCGTGCTTGCCGATGAGCCTTTTGCGGGTGGCCTGGAGCCCATGATCGGCAAGGCGCACCTTCGTACACTTACCATTCTCGGATTCCCGGCTTCGACACTGCCCGGCATTCTGGATGAGTTAAACCGGCAGGGCTTTGCCTATCGATGGGCGACGCGGTTCATTGCCATGGACAAAGCAGAAGCCGAGAAAGTGCTTGGCAAGAAGCGCCGCCACTGGTTCGCCAAGCGCAAATCCATCGGCGCGGTGCTGCGCGAAACCATGTTCAACGAACAGGCGGCGCTCGTCGACAATGATGCCGACAACAAAGCCGCCGACGCCGATGCTGCGCTTCAGGAGCTTGGCTCAGACCTCGTCTCATATGGCTATGTCACCACAACGATAACGGTCGCTGATGAAGACCAGCGCGCGGTGGATGAGCATATCCGCGTGGCCGAACGCATCATCAATGGACGCGGCTTCACGGCCATCCGCGAAACGCTCAACGCGGTAGACGCCTGGCTTGGCTCACTGCCCGGTCACCCTTACGCCAATGTCCGCCAGCCCATTCTGCACACGCTGAATCTTGCGCATATGGTGCCGCTGTCGGCGGTCTGGGCGGGTGAGGAGACCAACCGGCACTTGCAAGCTCCCGCGTTGATCCAGGCCCAGACCGATGGCACGACGCCCTTTCGTCTAAACCTCCATATCGGCGATGTCGGGCATACACTTATTGTGGGCCCAACCGGCGCGGGCAAATCGGTCTTGCTTTCTTTGATCGCGATGCAATGGCAGCGATATAAGGGGGCACAGGTCTTTATCTTCGACAAGGGGAACTCGGCCCGTGCTGCAACCCTCGCCATGAACGGCCAGCATGTCGATCTTGGCGGGTCGGACCGTCCCAGCCTTCAGCCACTGAAAAATATAGACACCGAGAGTGGTGCCAGCTTTGCCGCCGATTGGCTGGCAGGTCTTTGCACGAATGAAGGCGTTGCAATGACGCCAGACCTGAAAGCCAGTCTCTGGGACGCGGTGCAGTCACTTGCCAGCGCACCGGAAGTCGAACGCACACTAACCGGCCTAACCCTCATGCTACAGGACGAGACGCTCAAATCAGCGCTGCATCCGTTCACACTGGAAGGGCCGCTTGGACGGCTTCTGGACGCAGACCATGAAAGTCTCACGCTCGCCGATACGGTCTGTTTCGAGATGGAAGACTTGATGCACGCCAAGGGCGCGGTCGCACCGGTCATCACCTATCTCTTTCACCGGCTTGAAGCGCGGTTCACCGGCAATCCGACACTCCTCATTCTTGATGAAGCCTGGCTCTTTCTCGATGACCCCATGTTTGCCGCGCGCATCCGTGAATGGCTGAAAACCCTGCGCAAGAAAAACGTCTCCGTCGCGTTCGCGACGCAATCGCTTGCCGATATTGCCAACAGCTCCATCGCCCCTGCTTTGGTCGAATCTTGCCCCACACGGATCTTCCTACCGAATGAACGTGCGCAGGAACCGCAATCGAAAGACACTTATGAGCGCTTTGGACTGAACAATCGCCAGATCGAGCTGATCAGCCGGGCGACGCCCAAGCGCGACTATTACTATCAGTCGCCGCTTGGCTGCCGGGTCTTCGAACTTGGCCTCGGGCCCATAGCACTCTCGATCTGCGGCGCAAGCGCGCCGGAAGATCAGGCGTTGCTCGAACGTATCTGGGCCGAAACCGAAGGTGATGACTTCGCTACCTGCTGGCTCCACGAGAAAGGCCTGCCCTGGGCCGCTGACCTTTTGACCCGCTGGCCTGGTCTCGGACCGGATGTGTCCGAACCATTTCCACCCACCCACGCCATAGCCGCAGAATAGGAGCCACACCGATGAAACACCTTTTGCTGTCTGCCGCACTCTGCGCCCTGCCGCTGTCGGTGATCACTGCACCGCCTGCGAGTGCCCAGTGGACCGTCTATGACCCGGCCAATCATATCCAGAACATCTACCAGGCGGTGCGCGCACTGCAGGAAATCAACAACCAGATCCAGCAGCTGACCCATGAGATCGAAATGCTGGAGAACATGGCCCGTGATCTCGAAACACTGCCTGACAGCATCGCCGATGACATTCTCAGACGTATGCGCCGCATCGATGATCTCATGCGCGAAGCCGAAGGCATCGGCTATGGCGTCGAAGAAATCGAACGCGACTATGAAGTGATCTACCCAGAAGAATACGGCGAGACACCGCCTGAACATGAAGTGCTGGTGGAAGAGGCCCGCACGCGCTGGCGCCAGTCCCGCACAGCCTATCGTGAAAGCCTGATGGTCACCGCTGAGGTGGTCTCGTCAGCACGCGCTGATAGCGAAAGCCTCGACCGGCTTATCGGCGACAGCCAATCCGCCGTTGGCAACCTTCAGGTACTGCAGGCGGGCAATCAGATCAAAGCCCTCCAGACTCAGCAGCTCATGCAGATCGAAAGCATGATGGCCTCGCATTACCGCGCCGAAGCGCTGGAACGCGCCCGCCAGCTGGCTGAAGCCGAACGTGGCCGTGCACGGACGCGCAGCTTTCTTGGGGCGTCAGAGTAATGGACGTGATCGACACCTTCCTGGCGACGTTCATCGCCTATATCGATAGCGGGTTCGGTCTGCTGGCGGGGGATGTCGCTTATCTGACCACCACGCTGATCGCGATCGACATCACGCTGGCAGGCCTGTTCTGGGCGCTCAGCCAGAACAATGATGTGATCGCCAGCCTGCTCAAGAAGGTGCTCTATGTCGGCTTCTTTGCCTTCATCATCGGCAACTTCTCACTCCTCGCCAATAT
>JBCBGZ010000121.1:0-5099 GCA_038526245.1 Pseudomonadota bacterium | reverse complement strand
CCATGTCGCTGACTGAAGAATCCGAACGCCGCCGCACCTTTGCGATCATCTCGCACCCGGATGCCGGCAAGACTACACTCACCGAAGCGCTCCTGCTCGCGGGCGGCGCCATTCGTCTCGCCGGACAGGTTGCCGCCCGGGGCGAGCGTCGCCGAACCCAGTCGGACTGGATGAAGATCGAACGCGACCGAGGCATTTCGGTGGCGTCATCGGTGATGACGTTCGAACACTCGGGCAAGGTCTTCAACCTGCTGGATACGCCGGGCCACGAAGACTTTTCGGAAGACACATACCGGACGCTGACGGCCGCTGACTCTGCCATCATGGTGCTCGACGCCGCCAAGGGCATCGAGCCGCAAACCTTGAAGCTGTTTGAAGTGTGCCGCATGCGCGACATCCCCATCATCACCTTCATCAACAAGATGGACCGGGAGGCCCAGGACCCGTTCGCCCTGCTGGATGAAATTGCCGACAAACTGCAGCTCGACACAGCCCCGCTCTACTGGCCGGCCGCTTCCGGTCAGCGCTTTGCTGGCATGATGGATTTGCGCAAGGATGAGTTCCTCGTTTTCCGCAAGGAAGGCGACGTGACGCCGGGTGAGACCGAGCGCATAAAGTGGGGTGGAAACTCCGTCGCCGAAGTGATGGATGAGGTCGTTCAGGCCGAGATTGAGGAAGGCGCAGAGCTCGCCCGCGAAGCCCTGCCCGACTTTAATGAGGCCGCCTACAAGGAAGGGCATATGACGCCGATCATCTTCGGTTCTGCCCTTCGCCACTTCGGCATGCCTGAACTGCTTGGCGCACTGGAGGAATTTGCCCCCTCCCCACGCCCGCAATCAGCCGATGTCGGCGGCGCGGAAAAGATCATTCAGGGCGACGACAAGGAAGTCTCCGGATTTGTCTTCAAGATCCAGGCGAACATGGATCCCAATCACAGGGACAGGATCGCATTCCTGCGGCTCTCCTCAGGTGAGTTCAAGCGCGGCATGAAACTGAAAACGGCAGCGGGCAAGCTGCTGAACATTCACAATCCCCTCATGTTCCTGGCCCAGGACCGCGAGATCATGGAAACCGCCTATGCAGGTGACGTGATCGGCGTGCCGAACCACGGTGCGTTGCGCGTTGGCGACAGTCTCTCGACTTCGGGCAAGGTGCAGTTTGCGGGCATTCCAAACTTTGCGCCGGAAATCCTGCGCCGGGCACGCATCAAGGACCCGATGAAGCAGAAGCACTTGCGCAAGGCGCTCGAAAGTCTGGCCGAAGAAGGTGTGACGCAACTGTTCAAACCTTCCATCGGCTCGGACATGATCGTCGGCGCCGTGGGCCAGCTCCAGTTTGAAGTGATGAGCGAGCGCCTCGGCGCGGAATACAACCTCGAGGTCGAGTTCGAAACCGCGCCCTATAATGTGGCGCGCTGGCTCGATTGCGACGATCCCAAAACGCTCGAGACCTTTCTGGACAAGAACAAGTCCGCCAGCGGGACTGACCTAGACGACGCGCCGGTCTACCTTGCCAAGAACGCTTGGGATGTCGGCTACGCCCAGGAGAAGAACCCGGAAATCCGGTTTTCCGCAACCAAGGAACGGAGCACCTGACCGCGTGTCGGCCGTTATCGACCTGCTGAAGCAACCCGTTCGAAGCGTCTTGCGCTTGCCCGGCGTTCGCCACTGGCTCTACCGCCTGCACGAATACCGCCTCGCCAATGCCTCAAGCGACTGGCCCAAGACTGATGGAAGCGGGGTGCCCTTGCCAAGTGCCTACCTCATGCAAACCGTGGTGGGGCACTCGGATTGGCGCAAATTCCTCGAGCATGGCCGCGAAACGGCTCAGGTCATCGCCGACATCGTGACCCGGAACGGCAAACCTTTTAAGGAGGCTCACCGTCTGCTGGATTTGGGATGCGGCTGTGGGCGGGTCATTCGCTTCATGCCGGATCTGACCAAAGCCGAACTCCATGGCGCGGACTATAATGGTCGGCTGCTGGCCTGGTGCCGCGCGAACCTGACGGGACACTTCAAGCGAAACAAGCTCCTGCCGCCCCTCCCCTATGGCTCTGTCGAATTTGACGTCATCTATCTGCTGTCAGTCTTCACCCATCTGCGGCTGGCGTCACAGCGGCTCTGGCTGGCGGAGTTTGCGCGCGTGGTGAGCCCTGGTGGGATCGTTGTAATCACGTTCCATGATGAGGATTATGTGGAGCTGATCGCGGAACCCGTGGACCGGGAGGCCTTGGCGAGGGACGGTTTCACGATTCGAAACGACTTTTCAGAAGGCTCCAACGCCATGGCCAGCTTCCAGACTCGCGCCCTGATGGAAGAGATATGCCGTGAACACTTCGATGTGTGCGAGATTGTCGGCACCCATAAGAGCGAACTGCAACAGGCCTATGCGGTCCTGCGGCGACGCTGAACCCCACAAGATGATGGCGGTCGCCTGAAACTGATACTTTTCGCATCTGCAAGCGCACGCTAGGAGAAGGACTTCGGTCGGCAAGAGTGAGGGACCTCGCCATGACACTGTTCGACGCAAACACGGGTGCACCCAATGCGGTGACACAATGGATCGAGGCCAATGCGCCCACATGGGCGTCTGACGCCTGGACCTATCTGCTCGGCATCTGGAATGAGGGCGCTCTAGGCCTGACCTATGGCGAGATCATCATGGCCGTGGGCATCATCCTGCTGGCCCTCCTTATTCGCGGGATCTTCGCGCGAACAGTTGTGCGCGGCATCACGCGGGCCGCTGCTGGCACCAAAACCAATTTCGATGACGCCCTGGTCAAGGCAATTGCCACGCCCCTGAAGATCGTGCCTGTCATCATCGGCTTTTACTTCGCCTTGCAGGTCATAGACATCGGCGAAAATTCCGAAGTGATCGCGAACAAGGTCGTCCAGTCCTTCGTTGCTCTGGCGGTGTTCTGGACCCTGTCGCGCGCGGTGAACGCCTTTGAATTCGTGTTCACGGGCCTGCGGGACACGCTCTCGCCGGCGATCGTCGACTGGATGCTGAAAGCATTGCAGATCTTCCTTGTGATTGTCGGCTTTGCAGCAGTGGCCGAAATTTGGGGCATCGCCATTGGCCCGATCATCGCCGGTCTGGGCATCTTCGGCATCGCCATTGGCCTCGGCGCCCAGGACCTCTTCAAGAACCTGATCTCGGGCATTTTGATCCTGACAGAGAAACGCTTTGTGCCGGGCGAATGGATCCATGCGGACGGCGTCGCCGAGGGCACGGTGGAGAAGATCAATTTCCGCTCCACACTCATCCGACGTTTCGACAAATCCCCGGTCTATGTGCCCAATTCGCTTCTGTCAGACGGGCCAGTCACCAATTTCTCTCGTATGACTCACCGGCGCATCAAATGGGTCGTCGGCGTCGAGTACCGCACCACAGTAGATCAGCTGAAATACATTCGGGACGAAATCGAAGCCTTCCTGTGGACTGATGATCGGTTCGCCAAACCACCGGAAGCTGCCTTGTTCGTTCGGATCGACAGCTTCAATGCCAGCTCGATTGACTTCCTGATCTACTGTTTCACACACACCAAGAACTGGGGCGAGTGGCTGGAGATCAAGGAAGAGTTCGCCGTTGCGATCATGGACATCATTGAGCGTGCCGGAACCGGTTTCGCCTTTCCATCGCGCACGATTTACATGCAGCAGCAAGATCCGCCGGAAATCATGGCACCGCCGGCCCGCAGCGAAGCCGCGATCCGCACCGCGTCGGAAATGGCGGAACTCAAGCGTACCAAAGGCATGGGCGAAGCCGATGACGAGGGCTAAAGCCCCCGAGGGCTCGTCTAGTCGTCTTCGTAAAAGCTGGAATCACGGGTTGAGGACTCTTGCGCCAGGATGACCTGTCCGCCTCCGCCGGTGGCATACGAGGTTTGCCCATTCGAGCTGGAACGCGAGCGCGAATAGTCGTTCGTTGAGGCGTCGTCCGAATAGCTTCCATCCAACGGCCCACTGTATTTGCCGGTGAGTGCACGGGCGATTGAAACCCGTTTCGGCGCAAACGAGTTGGACGGAGCGGCATTGCGTGTTTGCGTTGGCGCCCTCTGGGACAAATTTCGCTGAGCGCTCGCGCCCAGAAGCGCGTCGACTTCAATCCCAGTGCTGACAGGTGTGTAGCCATCGGAGAACACATTCATCCGAGCGCGCATGCCCACGCGCGTCGTGTTCCGGCGCTCTGCCTGCAATGTCGCGCCCAACTCCTGGCGAAGCGCACCGACCTGGTGAAATCCTGCAATGCCCGATGTGAATCCCGGGCGGTTTTCAGCTCGCCCCTGCGTGCGCTTCAGCTCGCATTGCGGCCGGGCATCAATCATGGGTGGGCTGTGGCTCCAGGCCTCGCAGCGATTATCTTCCACACAAAGTGCAGCGCAAACGGCCGGGGTGCTGGCAGCGATACGGGCAAAGGTGCCGCCAAATCGATACGTATCGACCTCGGCGGAGTTTTCGCCCTGAGCAGAAGCTGTGCCCACACAGGTGAAGGCAGCAACGGCCGCGGCAACGGTAAGCAGGGGGCGGGAGGTCCTATCCATGACCCGCTTTTGTCACGCCGGGCGTTAAGACAGGATTGAAACTATGCGTTCAATTCCTCGCGTTTGGCTTCAATTTGCAGCCAGTCTTCTTCCATCTCGGCCTGCTCCGTACGCAGGGCTTCTAATGCCTCAGCCCGCTTGTTGAACCCTTCCGGGTCGCGTTCGAACAAAGCCGGGTCGGCCATTTCTTCTTCGATTCGCGCGATATCAGCCGCAATCCTTGGCAGGCCCGCATCAATTTCCTTGAGGCGGTGCTCATCCTTGAAAGTCAATTTGGTGGCCGGCTTCGGAGTAGCTTTCGGCGCGCTGGCCTTGGCTTTTCCTGGTTTGGCTGACTTTGCGCTTTTGGTCGCCTGGCTGGCGCCACCAAGACTGGGCACCTGACGTACGGCGTCGCTCCACCCGCCCGGCACTAGCACCCAATCGCCTGCCCCGCGAGGGACGAGACACGACGTCACCGTACCATCGAGGAATGCCCGGTCGTGGGAGACCAGCATCAGCGTGCCCTCATAGTTCGAGAGCATATCCTCCAACAGATCCAGCGTCTGCATGTCCA
>JBCBGZ010000120.1:3483-5198 GCA_038526245.1 Pseudomonadota bacterium | reverse complement strand
GACGGGCGAGAGGCGGGCGGGCCGGCCTATTTGCGCTGGAGCCGTTCTGGTCACCAGATGGACCGCCTTTAGCGGTTGACTTCATCGGGGCGGGGCGTCATTAGACGCGCTTTCGACAGTTTCACACAAACACCGCGAGCCCGACCCATGGCCAAACCCGCCACGATCAAAATTCGCCTGAACTCGACCGCGGGAACGGGCTTTTTCTACGTGACTAAAAAGAACCCGCGCAACATCACTGAAAAGCTGGTGCTGAAAAAGTATGACCCGATTGCGCGCAAGCACGTGGAATTCAAGGAAGGCAAGATCAAGTAGATTTGCCTCGAATTCACTTTAAGAAACGCCGTGACCTTCTTGGGGTGCGGCGTTTTTTTGTGCCTGAGCTCAGCCAGGAATGAGTCCGTGTTCTGGAAACACCTCACAAATGCTGGCGCGGTGACTTCCTTGTCGACGCACGGTTGCGATCTCATGTAGGGCTGGCAGGCTCGCCTCGAAGGAACGCCCATGTCCAACGCCCAGGCCAAGTTCCTTGAAGGCAATCTGCTGCGCCACGTCTCGATTATGTCGGCGTCGGCCAGTATCGGGCTCGTGTCCATCTTTCTGGTCGATTTTGTGGACCTGCTTTTCATTTCCATGCTCGGGGAGCAGGAACTGGCCGCCGCCGTTGGCTTTGCAGGCACGGTGCTCTTCTTCACCTTTTCGGTGTCCATCGGCATGACCATTGCCACCAGTGCCCTTGTTGCTCAGCGCTTGGGCCAGGGAAAGCCGGATGAAGCGCGTCGCATCGCGACCAGCGTGATCGCCTTTGGTATTGCGATCACATCCATACTTGCTGTGGCGTGCTGGGTCTTCGCACCGGCTCTGCTCGCGCTGATTGGGGCGACCGGTCGGACGGCCGAGTTGGGTGTGGGCTATTTCAGGATTGTGGTGTCGGCCATGCCGATTGGCGCCATCGGAATGATGGCGAGCGGCCTGCTGCGTGCCCATGGGGATGCTCGACGCGCCATGACGGTGACGCTCGCAGCTGGCGCCGTAAACGCGATCCTCGATCCGATCTTCATCTTTGCGCTTGGGCTTGGCCTTGATGGCGCGGCTTACGCCTCTGTTTGCGCCAGGGTGGCGACCATGTGCGTCGCGCTTTATCCCATTTTCAAGCATTATGGCGGGCTCGCCCCGTTCGATCCGCAACGGTTTTTCGGCGACTTGAAACCCATTGTTGCCATTGCCGCGCCCGCCATGCTCACCAATGTGGCAACGCCGATCGGAAACGGCTTTGTCACGCGCATGATAGCCGAGTTTGGTGACGCTGCCGTGGCGGCGATGGCCGTGGCGGGCAGACTGACCCCCCTGGCGTTCTGCGTGATCTTCGCTTTGTCGGGCGCTGTGGGGCCCATCATCGGCCAGAACTTCGGCGCGAAACAATTTGACCGGGTGAGGGCGACTCTGGTTCGCGCGATCCAGTTTGCGGGCGCCTATGTTCTGATGATCTGGATCGTCCTGCTCATTGGCCATGGAGCGATTTCTCGCGGATTCAGCCTCAGCGATGAGGGCGCCGAAATCATCTTCTGGTTTGCCCTGGTCGTAGCCCCGCTCTTCATCTTTAACGGCACGCTGTTTGTCTCCAACGCAGCCTTCAACAATCTTCGGCGGCCTCTTTTTTCGACTGCGTTGAACTGGGGCAAGAACACAATCGGCGTGGTGCCCTTCATCTATGT
>JBCBGZ010000120.1:0-3383 GCA_038526245.1 Pseudomonadota bacterium | reverse complement strand
GGCGTGGTGACGTCATCAACGGTGAAAGCGCGTACTTCATCAACACGCAGGCCTGGGCCACCTTCCAACGACCAGGTTGTGGCGTCACTTTCGATCACCTGGTAGCCGAGCCCGCCACCGATAAACGTCCGGTTCTCAAAACCGGAGAATTCGTCGGTTTCGTAAGAGACGCGGCCAAAGCCATAGAGCCGGTCGTTGATTTGGCGGTCGAGCTGGCCTGCCAGGAATATGCGGTTCTTGGTTTCCTCGCCGTCTGTTTCGCCAAAGTCCGCCTGGGCATCCAGAGCGGTTTTCCAGACCTGCGTTTCACGGGCCAGGGATAATCCAAGGCCGAGATCGGTTGTGTCCGTGTTGCCGGAGGTGACGCCAGCATTGAATGCGCCTTCCCCGGTCCAGGCGGCATCCTGGGCAACAGCCGGGCCAGCTGTCATTATCAATCCCGCAGCGAGCGTTGTCAGGGTTTTGTTCAAGATATTCATCGCTGTGTCCTTTCTGGATATCGCGTGACGACGCGCATTTGTCCTTGTCCGACGACACATGCCAGCCCCTGAACTGTAAGATTTCATGCGCTGTTGTTGCGCTGCAACACGCGCTGGGGGTTGAAAGCCGGGCAGGGGCATGGAACCAGACTGATTATGGATAAACTATCGAGTCTTTCCCGCGACGATGAAGCCGCGCGAGAGCGTCTGGAAGATGCCGACGGCAATATGGTTGAGCGCACGGTGGCGTGGTCCAAGGTCAACACCGGCAGCTGGAACAGCGAAGGCCTGAAAGCGTTCGCACCGACGCTGGCGGATGCCTATAGCGAGCTCGACGCCGAGATAGAGCTGGAAACGGCGAGACCCTTTGATACGATCACGAACAAGGGTGAGGCACTGACAATCGAAACGGGGCCGGTGCTGCGGGTGAAATCGCGCCCCGAAGCGCCCGTACAGGTGGTCATGAGCGGCCACTACGACACGGTATTTCCCGAAGGCACTTTTACTGACGTTACCGATATCGGCAGTGGAAAACTGAACGGGCCAGGCCTTGCAGATATGAAGGGCGGCCTTGTTGTCATGCTTGAGGCGCTCAAGGCGTTTGAGGCCGGACACCTGAAAGACCGGGTTGGATACCAGATCGTGGTGACGCCTGATGAGGAAATTGGCAACTTCGCCAGTGCCCACGCTCTGACAGAAGCGGCCCAGTCAGGCGCCTTGATTGGGATGACCTACGAACCCGCCATGGAGTCCGGTGCGATGAGTGGCGGACGCAAGGGTTCAGCTGTCTACGACATTGTGCTCCACGGGCGTGCGGCTCATGCCGGTCGCGCCAAGGAAGATGGCCGCAGCGCTCTGGAAGCGGCCGCGGCCCTCGTGCTCGGGCTGGAACGGCTGAATGGCAACGAGCATGGCGTGACATTCAATGTTGGAGCGATTGATGGCGGCAGTGCGGTGAACATTGTGCCGGACCTAGCCGTGGTTCGGTTCGGCGCGCGGGCGCCTGACGAGGACGCGGCCAAATGGGCGCAAGCCCAGGTAGATCTGTTGCTGAGCGAGGCGAAAGCACGTGACGGCATTTCCGGCCACTTGCATGGCGGCTTTTATCGCCCGCCCAAACCCAGAAACGCTGCTCAGCAGGCGCTCTTCGATGCTGTGAGCGGGACAGGTAAAGCGCTCGGTCTTGAAATCACCTTCCAGGACACGGGCGGCGTGTGCGAAGGAAACAATATTTTTGCGGCCGGCGTTCCGAACGTTGATACGCTTGGCGTGCGCGGCGGGCGTATCCATTCCGCGGAAGAGTTTGTGGTCACCGACAGTTTCTCTGAACGCGCAAGCCTATCCGCGTTACTGCTGAATCGGGTTGCCGATGGCCGGATAGACGCGGCGCGGATCAAGGCATTGATGGCGTGAGCGGGCCACGGTTCGTCATTCGGCCATCGCGCCTGGACGATCTCGAGGCCTTGATGGACCTTGCAGACCTTTCAGGGCCGGGTTTTACGTCGCTCCCGGTCAACGAAGCCTTGCTGCGCTCGCGGCTGGAAGCCTCTGAGAAGGCATTCGGGAACCGAACAGAACGCCCCCAGACCGGCAAGTTTCTGATGATGCTGGAGGACCGCGAAGATGGCTCGGTAGGGGGCTGTTGCGCGGTGAAAGCAGGAGTGGGCGTCGACTACCCATTCTTCAATTACCGCATCATTACCTTGGCCCAGGCGAGCCAGGCTGCGGACCGCCGTTTTGACATGGACGCCCTGGTCCTGACCAATGAGTTTGTAGGTTTTACCGAAGTGGGAACGCTGTTCCTGCGCCCGGAAATGCGCGGTGTGGGCGTGGGGCGGCTCGTCGCCCAGTCGCGTTATCTCCTTATGGCGGCTGCGCCCACCGCCTTCAGCGACCAGGTGCTGGCTGAACTGCGCGGCGTAGTCGATGAGAAGGGCGACACGCCGTTCTGGGACTGCCTTGGACGGCATTTCTTCCGGATGAGCTTTCCCGAGGCCGACTTCCTGTCTGCGATCAGCGACAACCAGTTCATCTTGGACCTGATGCCGAAGTATCCGATCTACGTGGACCTTCTGCCGCCAGAGGCGCGTGAGGTCATCGGGCGATGCCATGCAGATGGCGTTGGCGCGCTAAAACTGCTCGAATGGGAAGGCTTCCGATTTGAGCGCGTTGTTGACATCTTTGACGGCGGGCCGCTCGTCAAATGCGAGCGACAGAACATTCGAACGATCCGGGAGAGCCGGGTTGTGAAGCTTGAGGCCGGTGACTTGGGCGATGATGCGCCCTTCACATTGGTCTCCAACAATCGGTTGCCGGATTTTCGTGTGGTCTCCGTGCGCGCCGATATCAACAATGACCGCGCTGTGGTGGATGCGGGCGTCTTTGAGGCGCTTCAGACAAAGCCAGGCGAGCCAGCCCGCATCTGGACAAAGGAGCCAGCATGAGCGGGCAAGACGTATATGTGAATGGCCAATGGGACACAGGGCAGGGCGAAGGCTTTACCAGCACGTGCCCGGCAACGGGTGAGACAGTGTGGCAAGGCCGGGCGGCAGGGCCTGCCCAGGTGAACAGCGCAGTCGCGGCGGCCAGGGCGGCGTTTCCAGCCTGGTCGCGCCTTCCCCAATCGGAACGCACTCGCATCATCGAAGCCTATGGCGAAGCACTTGCCGAGCGGAAGGCCGAGATAGCCGAAACCATTTCGAGGGATATGGGCAAAGCGCTGTGGGACGCGACCGGGGAAGCCGGCGCGATGATCGGCAAGATTGCGCTTTCGATTTCGGCCCAGGCAGAACGTGCTGGTGGCACCATGAAAGAGGCACCCTTTGGGCGCATACACCTCACCCACCGCGCCCATGGCGTGATGGCTGTGTTTGGTCCGTTTAACTTTCCGGGTCACTTGCCGAA